>JAGWTP010000146.1 GCA_028868895.1 Burkholderiales bacterium | reverse complement strand
CCGTGGCAGACCTGGTTCCGCGCGAGCGCCTACCCGTCCGACGAGGGCCTCACGGTCTACCTGAACGACATCACGGCCGAACGGGCCGCACGCCAGCAGCTCGAGCTGCTGCAGGCCGGCGTGTCCCAGCTCAACGAATTCATCATCATCACGCAGGCCGAGCCACTGGACGACCCCGGCCCGCCGATCGAGTTCGTCAACGACGCCTTCGTGCGCTTCACCGGCCACGCGCGCGAGGACGTGCTCGGCAAGTCGCCGCGGTTGCTGCAAGGCCCGCTGACCGACCCGACCGAACTGAGCCGCATCCGCGCCGCGCTGGCCCGCTTCGAACCCGTGCATGCCGAGTTGGTGAACTATCGCAAGAGTGGCGAGCCGTACTGGATCGAACTCGACGTCGTGCCGGTCAGCGTGACCGGTGCACGCTGCTCGCATTTCGTGGCGATTCAACGCGACATCACCGAGCGCAAGCGCGACCAGGACGCCATGCAGCGGCTTTACGCCGAGGTGGAGGATAGGGTCCGGATACGAACCACCGAGCTGAACCAGGCGCGCGAGCAGGCCGAGCAGGCCAATCGCGCCAAGTCGGCCTTCCTGGCGACCATGAGCCACGAAATTCGCACGCCGATGAACGGTGTGGTGGGCATGATCGACGTGCTCGAGCAGAGCAGCCTGCGCAGCTCACAGGCCGAGATCGTCAAGACCATTCGCGCCTCGGCGCATGCGCTGCTGACGATCGTCGACGACGTGCTCGACTTTTCCAAGATCGAGGCCGGCCAGTTCCAGATCGACAGCGAACCGATGGCGGTGGCCAGTGTCGTCGAAACGGTGTGCGACACGCTCGATCCGCTCGCCGGCGCACAAGGCGTGGAGCTGACGCTGTTCACCGACCCGGCCATTCCCGCGCAGGTGCTCGGCGACGCGGCGCGGCTGCGCCAGGTGCTGCTCAACCTGGCCGGCAACGCGATCAAGTTCAGCAGCGGCAAGGGCCGGGCGGGCCGGGTGTCGGTGCGCGCCAGCGTCGTCGAGAGTGGCTTGCAGCAGGTGGTGCTCGAATTCAGTGTGGCCGACAACGGCATCGGCATCGATGCTGATGCGCAGTCCCGCCTGTTCAGCCCGTTCATGCAGGCCGACGCCGGCACGACCCGGCGCTTCGGCGGCACCGGCCTGGGCCTGAGCATCTCGCACCGGCTGGTGGGCATGATGGGCGGCACGATCGGCGTGTGCAGCGAGCCGGGGCGAGGCTCGACCTTCACGGTGCGCCTGCCACTCGCGGCGCTGCCCGCCGAGCTGCGGCTCGACGACGCGCAGTTCCACCTCGCCGGGCTGAACTGCCTGGTGCTGGGCGGCCCGCAAGGGCCTGCCGACGATCTGGCGGCTTACCTCGCGCACGGCGGTGCGGCGGTGCATCGGGTGGCACATCGGGCCGCGGCCCTGCAATGGTTCGGCACCTGTGCACCGGGGTTGTGGGTCGGCGTGGTGGCGGGCGCCGACCCGGCGCCGAGCGAGCCGCTGGCCGATCTGCGCCGCGTCTGCGGAGCGCGGCCGAACCTGGACGCCCGCTTCGTCGTCATCGAGCACGGGCGGCGCCGCAGGCCGCGGGTGCGGGCGCACGATCACGTCTGCCTCGATCTCGACGTCATGCACCGCAGCGACTTCGTCCAGGCGGTGGCGCTGGCGGCCGGGCGGATCGCCGAAGAGGCGCTGGAGGAGCCTTCGTTCGCGCTCGACACGGCCCCCGCGCCGCTCTCGGCCCGGGACGCGCCGGCGCAAGGCCCGATGATCCTGGTGGCCGAAGACAACGAAATCAACCAGAGGGTGTTGGTCGAGCAGCTCGCGCTGCTCGGCCTCAGCGCCCGTATCGCCGGCGATGGCCGCGAGGCGCTGGCATGCTGGCAGCGCGGTGACTACGCAATGCTGTTCACCGACCTGCACATGCCGCAGATGGATGGCTACGAGCTGGTGGCGGCGATCCGCGCGGCCGAGGCGGGCCAGCGGCGCCTGCCCATCGTCGCGTTGACCGCCAATGCGCTGAAGGGCGAGGCCCGGCGCTGCCGCGACCTCGGCATGGACGACTACATGACCAAGCCGCTGCAATTGGCGGACCTGATGGCGACCCTGCGCAAGTGGCTGCCGGCTGCGCCCGGCGTCATCACGCCCTCCGCGCCACGTCCCGCGGCCGCGACGCCGGCACTCGACGTGGCCGTGCTCGAGGCGCTGGTCGGCGATGAGCCCGCAGTCGTCGGCGAGGTCCTGCGCGATTTCCGCATCAGCGCGGGCAAGGCGACAGAACAAATGCGCGCCGCGTGCCGGGCTCGCCAGGCCGGGGATATCGAGGCCATCGCCCACAAGCTCAAGTCCTCGGCCCGCGCGGTCGGTGCGCTGGCGCTGGGCGAACTGTGCGCGAGAATGGAAGAAGCCGGCCACGCCGGCCGGCTTGAAACGCTGGCGGCGCTGTGGCCGAGGTTCGAGGCGGAAATGGCCGCCGTCGACCGGTTCCTGGAAGCCACGGATCCATGAACGCTCGAGTACTGCCACCGCCAGGGAGTTCACCCGTGGTCGACAAGCCCGAAGTCAGTGTCCTGCTGCTCGACGACGACCCGTTCATGCTCAAGCTGCTCGGCCTGGTGCTCGCCGGCCTGGGCTACACCGGTGTGACCGGCTGCGAGAGCGGCCGCGCCGCGCTGGACTGGATCGACGCGGCCGAGCGCGCGCCGGACCTGATCCTGCTCGATCTGAACATGCCCGGCATGGACGGCGTGGAGTTCGTGCGCCATCTGGTCGATCGCCGCTATGGCGGCGCCCTGATCCTGGTGAGCGGCGAGGACGACCGCATGCTGCTGGCCGCGGAGTCGCTGGTGCGGGCGCACCGCCTCACCGTGCTCGGCCGCCTGCACAAGGCGGTGACGCCGGCAGCCCTGGCAGCCCTGCTCGAACCCTGGGTGCCGCGCGCGCTGGACCGGCCCACGGTGGCAAAAAGGTTGTACCCGGCCGACGAGGTGCGCGCGGCCATCGTCAACGGCGAGTTGGAAAACCACTACCAGCCCACGGTGGTGGTCGCCTCGGGTCGGGTCGTCGGCGTGGAAGCGCTGGTGCGCTGGCGCCACCCGGTGGACGGCATGGTGTACCCCGACCAGTTCATCGGCGTGGCCGAAGATCACGGCCTGATCGGCGCGCTGACGATGGCGGTACTGCGCGCGGCGCTGACGCAGGCGCGGCGCTGGCGCGACGCCGGGCTGGCGCTGCGGGTGGCCATCAATGTCTCTATGGACGACCTCGCAGCGCTGGACTTCCCGGATGTCGTGGCCGCGCAGGCGGCCGCGGCCGGCGTGCCACCCGAAGCCGTGGTGCTCGAAGTGACCGAAAGCCGCTTGATGAAAGACCTGCGCACGCCGCTGGAGGTGCTGGCGCGACTGCGCCTGAAACGATTCAGCCTGTCGATCGACGACTTCGGCACCGGCCACTCCTCGCTTGCACAGTTGCGCAACTTCCCGTTCGACGAGCTCAAGGTCGACCGCGGCTTCGTGCACGGCGCCTGCGCTGACGAAACGCTGCGCGCGATCTACGACGCAAGCCTGGGGCTGGCCCGGCAGCTCGGCATGGGCATCGTCGCCGAAGGCGTCGAAGACCTCGCCGACTGGGACTTCCTGCGCCGCACCGGCTGCGCGATGGCGCAGGGCTACTTCATCGCCCGGCCGATGCCGGCCGATGCCGTGCCGGGCTGGATACCGGCATGGGAATCGCGATCGCGCGACGAGCGACTCCTGCCACCCGACACCGGGATCGAACCATCGTGAATCCCGTCGCGAACGGCGCCGACGTCGCCCCGAACATCCTCGTGGCTTCGGACAACTCGGCCGATGCAGCGCTGGTGAGGAGCCTGTTGGCCAACGATTTCAGCAACGTCTACACCTCGACGGACCCGAACAAGGCGATCGAGGAGTTCGATCGGCGCGCCCCACAGGTCCTGGTGCTTGCGTTCAACGTGCTGGAGAAAGCCGAGCGCCATTGCCTGGCGCTCTATCGCCTGAGCACGAAGATCCAGTCGCACCCACATCGCACGGTGATCCTGTGCGACAAGGAGCAGGTCAAGGACGTCGCCGAGCTGTGCATCAAGCAGTCGTTCGACGACTACGTGCTGTTCTGGCCGATGAACCACGACGCGCCGCGGCTGCGCATGGCGGTCCACCACGCGCTGCGGGAGCTGGCGTCGGCAAATCGCAGCGGGCCCTCGCTGGCGGAGTTCGCCGCACAGGCACGCCGCCTGGCTGAACTGGACTCGCTGCTGGACCGGCAGATGGCCCTGGGCGGGCGACGCATCGAAGGGGCGAACCTGGCCATCGAACAGGCCGAAGCGCACATCGGCCGGGCGCTCGACGGCTTCTCGCGGCGGCTCGGCGAAGGCGAACTGCCCGAGGTCGTCGACGTCAAGGATGCCTCGGGTCTGGACCGGGCGGTGTCCGACCTCAAGCGCGACGGCATCCAGCCGCCGCTGCGCGCGGCGGCCGAATCGATGCAGCCGCTGCGGCGCTGGGCCGACGAACTCCGGCGCGAATGCGCGCCTCATCTGGAGTCGGCCCGCGCGATGGGCGAGATGGCGAGTCGCCTTCAACCCACGGTGTTGGTGGTGGACGACGACGAACTGCAGCACAAGATGGTCGCCACGCTCCTCGCCGAAGAGAACTGCCATCTGGTGTTCGCCACCACCGGCTCCCGGGCGCTCAAGATCATCGGCAAGAGCCTGCCGGACCTGATCCTGATGGACGTGCAGATGCCGGGCATGGACGGCATCGAGGTGTTGCGCCGGCTCAAGGCCGCCCCGCACCTGGCCAGTGTGCCGGTGATCATGATCACCGGCAAGAGCGCCGGCACGGTGGTCGTCGACTGCCTGAAGGCCGGCGCGGCCGACTTCATCGTCAAGCCGTTCGATCGACACACGCTGATCTCGAAAGTGGCGCGCTGGTCGCGTCCGGTGGCGCCGCGCAGTGGGTCGGCGTGACCGCGAGGTACGCCGCCCGAAAAGTGTGAAGCGGGCCGATAGGCCGGATTCTGTGCGGCCGGCGCTTCTTGCGAAGTGCCGGCCGTGACCGCCATTCCTCTGGGCCGCGCATCGCTGCGCGGCTCGATGCCACCTACCCGCACACTCGCCCCGGGCCGGGGTTCTGGACGCCACGGTCGCTGCCGCGCCGCCCGGCGTGTGCCTATTCGGTGTTGCTGCGCGTAGAGATTGCCCGTTTCACCCGAACTGAATCGGCTCGTCTCTGTTGCTCTGATCCTCACCTCACGGTGGACAGCCGTTAACTGCTACGCCGCCCTGTGCAGTCCGGACCTTCCTCCAGTGCGCCCTTTCGGGCCTTGCACCGGCGGCGGTCTGGCCCGCTTCACGGGCGCGATTATGTTCGCCGCACGCGCCGGATGCGGCATCGGCGCAACAAATCGGTTGATCGCAGCGTGCCTGGACGGTTCAATAAGGGTTTCCGTCAACGGAACCGGCGATCCCGCGTTCTAATACGTGCCGCGCTCAACCGGTCTGCAAACCGCAAGCCGACAGCAAGCCGACTTGAAGAGGGCATGTCGCTCAGAGTGCGTTGGCTCCCGTGAAGTGCCCTTCCCCCTCGTTATCAAACAGGAGATTGAGATGAAGATGAAAAACGCTCTGACCGTCGTGGCCGCTGTCGCCGCTGCCATGTTCGCCCAAGCCACGTTCGCCCAGGCTTCGGCCCCGGAATCGCGCGCCGAAGTGAAGGCCGAAACCAAGGCGGCCAACAAGAAGGGTGAGATCACCAAGCCCGGCGAAGGCGTCGCTCCGATGGAAAAGACGACCAGGAAGTCGACCAAGACCAAGGCCGAGCGCAAGGCTGAAACGCGCGCTGCCGCCAAGGCCCACAAGCTGGCCCCGGCTGGCGAAGCCGGCCCCGCTGCCGAGCCCAGCAAGGGCCCGGTTGCCAACCGCGCTGAAGTGAAGGCCGAAACCAAGGCCGCCAACAAGAAGGGCGAGATCACGAAGCCCGGCGAAGGCCCGGACGCCCCGAAGAAGTAAGAACCTCATTGCGGCGCCGAGATGGCGCCGGGTGAAACGTTCGTGCAAGACAGCGGCCTCTCGGCCGCTGTTTGCGTTTTGGCGGGGCGAAACACCGTGGCGTCACGGTAGAACTCCGGCGCCTCGTTCGCGGCCCACCAACCCGGCACCCCCAGCACCGGCAACGGCAGGTACGACTTGGCGGCCAGCGCTCGCGGCGTGAGCGATTCGGCGAGCGCGCTCACCGCACTGCCGGACGGCAGCGACGCAGCGACCACCCACACGTGCGCGGTGATCGCCTTGCGCGGGCGCTCGAGCTTTTCGAGCAGTGCATGGCCGACCAGCGTCAGCCGGGCCTGGGCCCAGACCGCCCGCTCGGTGACGAACAGGCGCTGCCAGTCGCGCCGCTGCAACGCCTCGACCAGCACCGGCGGCGCTTGCAGCAGTGCCGCGTTCTCGTCGAACAGCGTCAGCACGTCGCGCACCGGGCCGCGCGGCGCACCGCGTTCGGCGCCGGCGAGTTGGGCGGCCTGCAACGCGTTGAGTCGGCGCTTGAGCGCGGGGTGGGTCAGCCAGACCAGTCCGTTGTAGAAGTCATGCAGGTTGTCGCGCACCGGCACGCAGGCGGTGCGGTCGATGTAGGCCTCGTAGGCCTCGCCGGCGGGCAGCGCCGCCTGCTCGACGAAGCGCAGCCGGCCGGCGCGAAGGCGCATCGTGTCGGTGACACCGGCGTTCAGCGCTGCCACCAACCCGACCCGCAGCGCCTGTGCGGCCAGCGGTTCACCACGTTCGCGCCAGGGCGCCAGCCAGGGTCGGGACCAGTCGATCTGGCCCGGGCCGCGCGGCGGCGCCGATCGCGTCACAAGTTCCTGGCGCCCAGGTAGCGCACGGTGCGCGGCTTGTCGGCCGGCGCGAGTTCGAAGTGCGTGGCGTGACGTTTGAGAAAGCGGCTCGGCGAAGCGCTCTTGCTCTTCAGCAGCGCATGCTGGCGCAGCGCGTCGCCGACTTCGTTGAGCTGGATCGCCGCGCCGCTGCGCAGCGCCGGCACCGCCTGCAGGATGCTCGCCACCTCCGGGGAAACGGGTGCTGCGGCGCCCCCCGCCGGCGGC
>JAGWTP010000046.1 GCA_028868895.1 Burkholderiales bacterium | reverse complement strand
GACGCGACGGAATCGAACACGCCGCGCACGCGGCTGGCCTTCTGGGTTTCGTCGACGGTCTGGAAGCCGAAGTGGGTTTCGCTCATGGGTCCGGGATCGTGGAAATGCGCGGCGTCGGAGATCAGTGCTTGCTGGCGCAGCCGGACGCCGCCTTGGCCGCCATCGGCGCGTCGCGGCTCATGCCGGCCGCTTGCAGGCGGGCTTCGTACTTGCGCCACAGATCGTCTTGTTGCGAGCCGAGAAAGTACAGGTACTCCCACGAGAAGATGCCGGTGTCGTGGCCATCGGTGAAGCTGGGCTGCACCGCGTAGTTGCCCACGGGCTCCAGCGCGGCCAGGCCGACCTCGCGCTTGCCGGTCTGCAGCACCTCCTGCCCCGGCCCATGGCCCTGCACTTCGGCCGATGGCGAGTACACGCGCATCAACTCGAACGGGATGCGGAACTGATTGCCGTCGGCGAAGCCCACCTCGAGCACACGCGACTGCTGGTGCACGGTGATCGACGTGGGGTGCGGAGTTTGAGCGGTCAGGCCAGCCATGGGGTGCGATCCGGGAGCAACAAGCCGCCGCAGTGTAGCGAAGCGCCCCGCCCCGGACGCCTTCGCGGGATTGGCGCGGCCCACTGCGCTACACCAGAACCCGCTCGATCCCGCCGTCGTTCGCGCGTTCCACGTACTGCGGCATCCAGTCGGCGCCGAGGATGCGGTTGGCCATCTCGACGACGATGTAGTCGGCTTCGAGCAGTCCGTTGGCCAGGTCGCCGGTGTAGCGGCTCAGGCCCTGCAGGCAACTCGGGCACGAGGTGAGAATCTTGAGGTTGCCCGCGTCGGCGGCGCCCGTCGCGACGCTCTGGTCACCCTTCATGATCCCGCGCAGCGCGGTCTCGTCCTTGCGCAACTCTTCTTCCTTGCGAAAGCGGATCTGGGTCGAGATGTCGGGGCGGGTCACGCCCAGCGTGCCGCTCTCGCCACAGCAGCGCTTGCTCTCGATCACATTGGAGCCGACGAGCGCCTTCACGGTCTTCATCGGGTCCTGCAGCTTCATCGGCGTGTGGCAGGGGTCGTGGTACAGGTAGCCGGCACCGGACGCCCCCGCGGCGGCCTGCAGCGTGATGCCTTTTTCGAGCAGGTACTCGTGGATGTCGATGATGCGGCAGCCGGGGAATATCTTGTCGAACTGGTAGCCCTGCAGCTGGTCGTAGCAGGTGCCACAGCTGACCACCACGGTCTTGATGTCGAGGTAGTTCAGCGTGTTGGCGACGCGGTGGAAGAGCACCCGGTTGTCGGTGATCATCTTCTGCGCCTTGTCGAACTGGCCCGCGCCGCGCTGCGGGTAGCCGCAGCACAGATACCCCGGCGGCAGCACCGTCTGCACGCCCGCATGCCACAGCATCGCCTGGGTGGCCAGGCCAACCTGCGAGAACAGCCGCTCCGAGCCGCAGCCGGGGAAGTAGAAGACGGCCTCGGTCTCGCTGGTGGTGGTCTTGGGGTCGCGGATGATCGGGACGTAGTCCTTGTCCTCGATGTCGAGCAGCGCGCGTGCGGTCTTCTTCGGCAAGCCGCCCGGCATCTTCTTGTTGATGAAGTGGATGACCTGTTCCTTGATCGGCGCGGTGCCCACCGTGGCGCGCGGCGCCGCGGTCTGCTTGTTGGCCAGGCCGCGCAGCAGGTCGTTGGCGATGCGCTGCACCTTGAAGCCGATGTCGACCATGCCGATGCGCAGCAGCTTGATGGTCTCGGGGCTGGTGGCGTTCAGGAACGTCATCGCCAGCTTGTTGCCGGGCCGAAAGCTCTTCTTGCCCATCTTGCCGAGCAGGTTGCGCATGTTCATCGAGACGTCGCCGAAGTCGATGTCGACCGGGCACGGGCTCAGGCACTTGTGGCACACGGTGCAGTGGTCGGCCACGTCCTCGAACTCTTCCCAGTGCTTGATAGACACGCCGCGGCGCGTCTGCTCCTCGTACAGGAACGCCTCGACCAGCAGCGAGGTCGCGAGGATCTTGTTGCGCGGGCTGTACAGCAGGTTGGCGCGCGGCACATGGGTGGCGCACACCGGCTTGCACTTGCCGCAGCGCAGGCAGTCTTTCACCGAGTTGGCGATCTCGCCGATGTCGCTTTGCTGCATGATCAGCGACTCGTGGCCCATCAGGCCGAAGCTGGGCGTGTAGGCGTTGGTCAGGTCGGCGCGCAGTTGCGGATCGCGCAGCAGCTTGCCCTTGTTGAAGCGCCCTTCGGGATCGACCTTCGCCTTGTAGGCGCTGAAGTCGACCATCTCGGCGTCGGTCAGGAACTCGAGCTTGGTGATGCCGATGCCGTGCTCGCCCGAGATCACGCCGTCGAGCGAACGCGCCAGCTTCATGATGCGCGCCACCGCTTCGTGGGCGGTCTGCAGCATCTCGTAGTTGTCGGAGTTGACCGGGATGTTGGTGTGCACGTTGCCGTCACCGGCGTGCATGTGCAGCGCCACCCACACCCGGCCCTTGAGCACCTGGCCGTGCAGGGCCTGGCAGGCGTCGACGATCGGCTGCAGCGCCGCGCCGGCGAAGATGCCTTGCAGCGGCGCGCGGATCTGGGTCTTCCACGACGCGCGCAGCGTGTGGTCCTGCAGCTGCGCGAACAGCGTGCGGCCGGCCTTGCCCGGTGAATCGGGCTGCACCACGTCGAGGTGGGTGAGCCAGTGCCGCCACTGCGCGCCGACCTCGCGCAACACGGCGAGGGCCTGCTGCACGCGGTCTTCGAGCAGCTCGGCGGAGGCGACCTCGCCGGCGTCGTCGCTCTTGCCCAGCGGCAGGTCGCCTTGCAGGAAGAAGGCTTCGAGCGCCTCGACCAGTGCCAGCTTGTTGCGCAGGCTCAGCTCGATGTTGATGCGCTCGATGCCCTCGGTGTACTCGCCCATGCGCGGCAGCGGGATCACCACGTCTTCGTTGACCTTGAAGGCGTTGGTGTGCTTGCTGATGGCCGCGGTGCGCTTGCGGTCGAGCCAGAACTTCTTGCGCGCCTCGGCACTCACCGCGACGAAGCCCTCGCCGGCGCGGCCGTTGGCCAGGCGCACGACCTCGCTCGCGGCGCGCGCGACCACGTCGGCGTCGTCGCCGGCAATGTCGCCGATCAGCACCATCTTCGGCAGCACCGGCGTGGCGCCGCCGGCGCCGGCACGCTTGCTCTTGGTGGCGTAGCCGACGGCGCGCAGGTAGCGGTCATCGAGGTGTTCGAGCCCGGCCAGCACCGCACCACCGCGCTTGCCCTCCGCAAACATGAAGTCCTTGATGTCGACGATCGACGGCACCGCATCTTTCGCGTTGCCGAAGAACTCCAGGCACACGGTGCGCGTGTGCGCCGGCATCTTGTGGACGATCCAGCGCGCGCTCGTGATCAGGCCGTCGCAGCCTTCCTTCTGGATGCCGGGCAGGCCGGCGAGGAACTTGTCGGTCACGTCCTTGCCCAGGCCCTCCTTGCGGAAGGTGCGCCCGGGGATGTCGAGGCGCTCGGTGCGCTCGAGCGTCTTGCCGCTGGCATCGAAGTAGCGCAGCTCGAAGCTCGCCACCTCCACGTCGTGGATCTTGCCCAGGTTGTGGTCCAGGCGCGTGACCTCGAGCCACTTGGCCTGCGGCGTGACCATGCGCCACGACGCCAGGTTGTCGAGCGCGGTGCCCCACAGCACGGCCTTCTTGCCGCCCGCGTTCATCGCGATGTTGCCGCCGATGCACGAGGCCTCGGCCGACGTGGGATCGACCGCGAACACATGACCGGCGCGCTCGGCCGCGTCGGCCACGCGCTGGGTGACCACGCCGGCTTCGGTCCAGACCGTGGCCACCGGGCGGTCCAGCCCTGGCAAGGTCAGCATCTCGACCTCGCTCATCGCCTCGAGCTTTTCGGTGTTGATGACCGCGCTGTTCCAGGTGAGCGGGATCGCGCCGCCGGTGTAGCCGGTGCCGCCGCCGCGCGGGATGATGGTCAGGCCGAGTTCGACGCAGCCCTTTACCAGCGCGGCGGTCTCGGCCTCGGTGTCGGGCGTGAGCACGACGAACGGGTACTCGACGCGCCAGTCGGTCGCATCGGTCACGTGCGAGACGCGCGACAGGCCGTCGAACTTGATGTTGTCCTTGGCCGTCACGCGGCCGAGCACCTTGGCAGTGCGACGGCGCAGCGAGGCGACCACCTCGAACTGCGCCGCGAAGGCCGTCACCGCGCCACTGGCCAGGCGCAGCAGTTCGCCGACGATCGCGTCGCGCTCGGCGTCTTCGCCCGGCGTGCGGCGCTTCTCGACTTCGCCAAGGCGGTGGTGCAGCGCCTCGATCAGCAGCCCACGGCGCTTCGGGTTGCCCTGCAGGTCGTCCTGCAGGTACGGGTTGCGCTGCACGACCCAGATGTCGCCCAGCACCTCGTACAACATGCGCGCCGAGCGGCCGGTGCGGCGCTCGTCGCGCAGCCGCGAGAGCACCTCCCAGGCGCGCGCCCCGAGCAGCCGGATGACGATCTCGCGGTCGGAGAACGAGGTGTAGTTGTAGGGGATCTCGCGCAAGCGTGGCGCGTGACGGGCGGCCTGCGCGGCGGCGGTGATCTGGGTCAGCGGCAGGGGCGCGTTCATGAAGTCCGGGAGCAGCGACGCCCCGCGTGGGCACTCGGGCCCGAATCCTACCGCAGCGCAGCAATTGCAGCCCGGCCCACGACGGCTGACCCTGAGGCTAGTCCCGATTGCCGCGCCGCTGCTTCCACGCGATAAACACGGCTGTCACAAATCCTGCGCACACTGCCGGGTTGGCCAAGAGCCACCTTCGCACATTTCACGGAGTCCTCCCTCATGAAGATCAAGTCTCTTTCGCTCGTCTCGGGCCTGTTGGCCATGGCGTTGTCGGGCCCCGCCCAGGCGCAGGTCGAGATTCAGTGGTGGCATTCGATGGCCGGCAAGCTGGGCGACAAGGTCAACGAGATCGCAGACAAATTCAATGCCAGCCAGAAGGACTACAAGGTCGTCGCGGTCTACAAGGGCCAGTACGACGAGTCGCTCACCGCCGCCATCGCCGCCTACCGCGCCGGCAAGCCGCCGCAGATCGTGCAGGTGTTCGAGGTCGGCACGGCGACCATGATGGCGGCGCGGGGCGCGGTGATGCCGGTCTACAAGCTGATGGCCGACGCGCACGAGAAGTTCAACCCCAAGGACTACCTGCCCGCGGTGACCTCGTACTACTCCGACACCCACGGCAACCTGCTGTCGATGCCGTTCAACAGCTCGACCCAGGTTCTCTACATCAACAAGGACGCGTTCAAGAAGGCGGGCCTCGATCCCGAGAAGCCACCCGTGACCTGGCCCGAACTGTTCAAGGACGCCGACAAGCTCAAGGCCGCCGGTGTGGCGTGCGCCTTCACCACAGGCTGGCAGTCCTGGGTCCAGCTCGAGAGCTTCAGTGCCTGGCACAACGTGCCCTTCGCGACGCTGCAGAACGGCTTCGGCGGCCTGGGCACGCGGCTCGAGTTCAATGGCCCGGTGCAGACCATGCACATCCAGAATCTGGCCGACATGGCCAAGAAGGGAACGTTCATCTACGCCGGACGCAAGGACGAGCCCACCGGCAAGTTCCAGAGCGGCGAGTGCGCGATGGAAACGACCTCGAGCGGCTCGTACGCGAACATCAAGGCGAACGCGAAGTTCGAGCTGGGCGTCGCGCCGCTGCCCTACTACCCGAGCGTCAAGGGCGCGCCGCAGAACACCATCATCGGCGGCGCGACGCTGTGGGTGATGACGCAGAAGGATCCGGCGGTCTACAAGGGCATCGCGCGCTTCTTCACGTTCCTCTCGTCGCCCGAGATCCAGCTCGACTTCCACAAGTCGACCGGCTATGTGCCGATCACGATCGCGGCCTACGACCTGGCGAAGAAGGAGGGCCTTTACACGGAGCGCCCCGGCTTCGACGTCGCGATCAAGGAACTGACGAACAAGCCGCCGACAGCCAACTCCAGGGGGCTGCGCCTGGGCAATTTCGTGCAGATCCGCAACGTGATCGACGAGGAACTCGAGGGCGTTTGGGGCGGACAGAAGACCGCCAAGGCAGGGCTCGACGAAGCCGTCAAGCGCGGCAACGACCTGCTCGAGAAGTTCCAGAAGGCGAACCAATAGACGCCATGGCGCGCATCGCAGCCCGGCGATGCGCCGCCCCCTCTTGCTTGCAGATCACTTTCGCGCATGAATAGGCGTGTCCATTTCCGCTCGCCCTGGCTGCCCTACGCGCTGTTGCTGCCGCAGATCACCGTCACGCTGGTGTTCTTCTTCTGGCCGGCGGCGGAGACGCTGTATTACTCGGTGCTGCTGCAGGACGCTTTCGCGTCGAAGGTCCAGTTCGTCTGGTTCGACAACTTCATCACCCTCTTTCAGGACCCGCACTACCTCGCGTCCTTCAAGATCACGGTGATGTTCTCGGCGATCGTCGCCTTCGCCGGGCTGGCCCTGTCGCTGCTGCTGGCCGTGTTCGCCGACCGCGTGCTGCGCGGCGCGAGCGTTTACAAGACCCTGCTGATCTGGCCCTATGCGGTCGCCCCGGCGGTGGCGGGCATCCTTTGGCTGTTCATGCTGTCGCCTTCGATCGGCATGCTCACCTACGTGCTGCGCGGCTTCGGGATCAACTGGAACTACTACGTGAACCCCGGCCAGGCGATGCTGCTCATCTGCGTGGCCGCCGTCTGGAAGCAGATCAGCTACAACTTCCTGTTCTTCCTTGCCGGGCTGCAGGCGATCCCCTCGTCGCTGACGGAAGCGGCGGCGATCGACGGCGCCGGGCCGGTGCGGCGCTTCTGGACGATCGTCTTCCCGTTGCTGTCGCCAACCGCGTTCTTCCTGCTCGTCGTCAACGTCGTCTACGCGTTCTTCGACACCTTCGGCATCGTCGACTCGACCACGCAGGGCGGCCCCGGCCAGGCGACGCAAATCCTGGTCTACAAGATCTACCAGGACGGGGTCCAGGCGATGGACCTGGGCGGTTCGGCGGCGCAGTCGGTCGTGCTGATGGTGATCGTGATCGCACTCACCGTGGTGCAGTTCCGCTGGGTCGAGCGCAGGGTGCAGTACTAGGGCCTGAGCGATGATCGAGCGCCGGCCATTCCTCAACCTGTTTCGCCACGTCGTGCTGATCGTCGCGGCGGCGGTGATCCTGTTCCCCCTGTACGTTGCCTTCGTCGCCTCGACGCTGTCTTTCGACCAGGTGCTGCACGTGCCGATGCAGTTGTGGCCAGGAAGCCACCTGCTGGAGAACTACGCCGCCGTCATCGCCCACGGCAGCGCGAACGGCTCGAGTGCGCCGGTCGGGAGGATGATGTTCAACAGCCTCGTGATGGCGCTCGTCATCGCCGTCGGCAAGATCACGATCTCGATCATCTCGGCCTTTGCGATCGTCTATTTCCGGTTCCCGCTGCGGCGGACGTTCTTCTGGATGATCTTCGTCACCCTGATGCTGCCGGTCGAGGTGCGCATCCTGCCTACCTACCAGGTCGCGGCAGACCTGAATCTGATCGACACCTACGCGGGGCTGACGCTGCCGCTCATCGCCTCCGCGACCGCGACGTTCCTGTTTCGCCAGTTCTTCCTGACGATCCCCGACGAGTACGCCGAGGCCGCGCGCATCGACGGCGCCGGCCCGCTGCGCTTCTTCTGGGACATGGTGCTGCCGCTGTCGCGCACCAACATCGCGGCGCTGTTCGTGATCATGTTCATCTACGGCTGGAACCAGTACCTCTGGCCGCTGCTGGTCACGACGCAGGAGAGCATGTACACGACAGTGATCGGCATCAAGCGCATGATCCCCGGCGGCGACGCCGCCGCCGAGTGGCACCTCGTGATGGCCACCGCGATGCTCGCGATGCTGCCGCCGGTGCTGGTCGTGCTGCTGATGCAGAAGTGGTTCGTCAAGGGCCTGGTGGATACCGAGAAGTAGCGCGCAACAACACAAGAACCATGGCATCCATATCCCTGCGAAACGTCGTCAAACGCTACGGCCACGGGCCGAAGGCGAACCAGGTCGTCCACGGCGTCAGCGCCGAGATCACGGACGGCGAGTTCGTCGTCATCGTCGGCCCGTCGGGCTGCGGCAAGTCGACGCTGCTGCGCATGGTGGCGGGGCTGGAAGAGATCACCGGCGGCGAGATCGCGATCTCGGGCCGCGTCGTCAACGACACCGAGCCGAGCGAACGCGACATCGCGATGGTGTTCCAGAACTACGCGCTGTACCCGCACATGACGGTGTTCGACAACATGGCCTATGGCTTGAAGATCGCGAAGGTGCCGCTGGCCGAGATCAAGCAGCGCGTCGACAAGGCCGCCGGCATCCTCGAACTCGCCCCGTACCTGCAGCGCAAGCCGCGCGAACTCTCCGGCGGCCAGCGCCAGCGCGTCGCGATGGGCCGCGCGATCGTGCGCCAGCCGCAGGTGTTCCTGTTCGACGAGCCGCTCTCGAACCTCGACGCCAAGCTGCGCGCGCAAACGCGCCTGGAAATCCAGAAGCTGCACGCCGACCTGGGCGTCACGTCGCTGTTCGTGACCCACGACCAGGTCGAGGCGATGACGCTGGCGCAGCGCATGATCGTGATGAACGCCGGTCGCATCGAACAGATCGGCACCCCCGACGCGGTCTACCACCACCCCGCAACCACCTTCGTCGCCAGCTTCATCGGTTCACCGCCGATGAACCTGATCCACGGCCAGGCCGACGGCTCGCGTTTCACCGCCGGCGGCCAGACGCTGGCGCTGCCCACGGCCGCGCCGCGCGCCGGTGCACTGATCCTGGGCCTGCGCCCCGAGCACACCGACCTGAACCAGAACGGCGCCGCCGGCTGGCCGCTGAAGGTCGAGGCGCTCGAGATGCTCGGCGCCGAGCGGCTGGTGTACGGGCGGCTCGGCGAAACCCTGTTCACGGTGCGCGTCGACGCCACCCTGGTGCCACCGAAGGTAGGCGGCACGGTTTCGTTGCAAGCCACACCCGAACATCTGCACTGGTTCGACCCGACCACTCAACACCGGATATGAACATGGACGCGTGGCCGTATCCACTGTGGATCGCGCACCGGGGCGCCGGCAAGCTCGCGCCAGAAAACACGCTGGCCGCGTTTCGCGTCGGCGCGAGCCACGGCTATCGCGCCTTCGAGTGCGACGTGAAGCTCAGCGCCGATGGCGTGCCCTTCCTGCTGCACGACGCGACGTTGCAACGCACGACCTCGGGCCACGGCGTCGCTGCACGCCTGACCTGGGACGAGCTGTCGCGGCTCGATGCCGGCGGCCGGCACAGTCGCGGCTATGCCGGCGAGCCGATGCCGAGCCTGGCGGGCATCGCTGCGTACTGCCAACGCAACGGCTACGCGCTCAACATCGAGATTAAGCCTTCGCCGGGCGATGAATCGGCCACCGGGCGTGTCGTCGCCACCGAGGCCGCGCGCCTGTGGGCCGGGCAGGCCGTGCCGCCGCTGCTCAGCTCGTTCAGCGTCGACGCCCTGCAAAGCGCGCTCGACGCCGCCCCGGCGCTGCCCCGCGCGCTGCTGCTCGACAGCCTGCGCGCCGGCTGGTTCGAGCAGGCGCAAGCACTTAGCTGCGCAGCCGTCGTCACGAACTATTCGGTGATGGACGCCACGCTGATTGCACGCCTGCACGTCGCCGGCCTGCGTGCACTGGTGTACACCGTGAACGACCCGGCCGAGGCGCACCGGCTGATGGCGCTGGGCATCGACGGGATCATCACCGATGCGGTGGACCGGTTTTCGCCGGGCGTTGGCGTGCTCGACTAGAACGCCGGCACAGCGGTGTCGGAGTGCCAGGGCGTGCTACCGCGATGGGAGGGCGTCCTCCGTGCCGCTGGCTTCGACGACGACGAAACTTGCGGCGTAGTCGGTCTCGTCGCTGACGCTCACATGCGCCCGCAGCCCGCGCGCATCGAACCAGGCCGCGAGCGCGCCGTGCAAGCGGATCTGCGGCTTGCCGCTCGGCGCCTTGACGATCTCGCAGTCGCGCCAGGTCATCGGCATGCGCATGCCCAGGCCGATGGCCTTGGCGAACGCTTCCTTGGCCGAGAACCGGGTGGCGAGGTAGCTGACGCCGCGCGCCTCGACCTTGGCGCGGCGTGCCCTGAACACCTCGATCTCGTGCGGGCCGAGCACCTTCTGCGCGAAACGCTCGCCACGCCGCGCCAGCGTGAGCGCGATGCGACGCACGTCGCAGATGTCGGTGCCGACGCCATAGATCATCACGACGGTCAGGGTTGAAGTGACGCGCGATGGATGCAGCGCAGGTAGTCGCGCACGGTCTCGGTGTAGCCGAGTTCGAGCGCGTCGGCGATCAGCGCGTGGCCGATCGAGACTTCTTGGACGCCGGGCACGGCGCGCAGGAAGTCGGTCAGGTTGTCGCGGTTCAGGTCGTGACCGGCGTTGATGCCCAGGCCCTCGCGCAACGCCGCCTGCGCCGCGGCCGCGAACGCGGCGAGCACCGCCGCGCCCTGCGCGGTGCCGTGACCGCGCGCGTAGCTCTCGGTGTACAGCTCGACCCGGTCGGCACCGAGATCGCGCGCCGCGCGCATCGCCTGCGGCAGCGGGTCCATGAACAGGCTCACGCGCACGCCGAGCGCCCGGGCTTCGGCGATCAGCGGCGCGAGCGCCCGTGCGTCTTGCGCAAACTGCCAGCCGTGGTCGGAGGTGGCTTGCTCGACACTGTCGGGCACGAATGTGACCTGGTGCGGTGGCATGCCTTTGCCGGCCAGTTCCCGAACGAAGCCCATCAGGTTGTGGAAGGGGTTGCCTTCGATGTTGTATTCGGCCTGTGGCCAGTGCGACAACAGCTCGGCAAGCTCAAGTACGTCGTGCGCGCGGATGTGGCGTTCGTCGGGCCGCGGGTGCACCGTGATGCCGTGCGCGCCGGCTTCGAGCGCGAGCGTGGCGGCACGCAGCACGCTCGGAATGCCCAGCGTGCGCGTGTTGCGCAGCAGCGCGACCTTGTTGACGTTGACCGACAGCGCGGTCGCGCCGCGACGCCCATCGAGGCCGGTGGTGAGCAGCGGGTTCATGGTGGCGGATTCTCGGTGATCGCGCCGCAGCGGCGCTACAGGTTCTGCAGGTCCATCATCACCTGGCGGGTGCGCAGCACGGTGGCGCCCAGGTGGTGCTGGATCATGCCGCGCAGCAGCACCTTGAGCGCCGGCAAGTCCGGCCGGCAGGCCTGTTGCAGTGCCGCCAGGCTGCCGTGTTCGAGCGCGGCCTGCAGGCCGATCAATGCGGCGCCGGCGAGTTCACAGTCGTCGCCGCGCGCCGCGTCGACGCCGGATTCGGGCCGCAACGCGTAGCGCTCGCCCACGCGCACCGGCTGCTGCGTGAGCGTGACCACGCTCAGCTCGGGCAACCAGCCGATCTGCTGCAGCAGCGTCAGCTCGAACGCGCGCAACGCCGCCTGCACCCGCGTCTCGTCAGCGGCCGCCAGTTCGGGCAGCGTCAGCGCGTAGGCGTCGAACAGCGCGGCATGCGGGTCGTGGCGGGCGAGCAGCTTCATCAGCAATTCGTTCAGGTAGAAGCCGCTGAACAGTGCCGCGCCGGTCAACATCGCCGCGCCGCCGGCCCACTCGGCACCGCGCAGCGTTTGGACTTCGCTGGCGGCTTCGTCTGCGGCGCCAGCTCGCCCGAGCGACACCTGCAGGCGCTGGAACGGCAGCAGCACGCCGCGCAACTGCGAATACGGCCGCTTCGCGCCCTTGGCGGCAACGGCCAGGCGGCCCTGCTCTCGAGTGAACAGGTCGAGGATCAGGCTCGACTCGCTCCAGTCGTAGCGATGCAACACGTAGGCCGCGAGCGGCACCGTCACACGGGTCGCCCGCGGGATGCGGGCGTGAGGCGCGCGCGGCGGCACTGGCCCTAGTCGTAGCCGTACGAACGCAGGTGCGCTTCGTCGTCGGCCCAGCCCGAACGCACCTTGACCCACAGTTCGAGATAGACCTTGGCGTCCATCAGCTTCTCGAGTTCCTGGCGGGCCTCGGAGCCGATGCGCTTGAGGCGCTCGCCGCCATTGCCGATCACCATGCCCTTGTGCGCGTCGCGTTCGACGACGATGCTGGCCGAGATGCGGCGCAGGTTGCCCTCTTCCTCGAATTTGTCGATCACCACGGTCGAGGTGTAGGGCAGTTCGTCGCCGGTCAGGCGAAAGAGCTTCTCGCGGATGATCTCGCTGGCGAGGAACTTCTCGCTGCGGTCGGTCAGCGTGTCTTCGGCGTAGAACCAGGGTTGCTCGGGCAGGTAGGGCCGCACGATCCCCAGCAGGCGCTGCACGTCGGCGTCTTTCTTCGCCGACAGCGGCACGAACTCGGCGAACGCGTGGCGCGCCTGCATGCCCTGGAGCCAGGGCGCGAGATCGGCGCGGCGCTGCACGGCGTCGAGCTTGTTGGCGACCAGCAGCACCGGCTTGCTGAATTCGCCGCGGGGCATCAGCGCCAGCACCTTCTCGTCGTCCGGGCCGAAGCGACCCGCCTCGACCACGAACAGCACCACGTCGACGTCGGCGAGCACGCTGTGCACGGTGCGGTTCAGCGTGCGGTTGAGCGCGGCGCTGTGCCGGGTCTGGAAGCCGGGCGTGTCGACGAACACGAATTGCGCGCCGCCCTCCTCCAATGTGCCGACGGTGCGGATGCCGGTGATGCGGTGGCGCGTGGTCTGCGCCTTGGCCGACGTGATGCTGACCTTCTGCCCGACGAGCGCGTTCAACAATGTCGATTTGCCCACGTTCGGCCGGCCGACGATGGCCACCAGCCCGCAGCGCTGCGCGGCCGGCGCGGCCGCGACGGCGGAGAAATCGGTGTCGGTGGCCATGATCGGGCTCAGGACTGCAGCGGGCCGCCGGGCTTGTCGCTGACTTTCAGCGCATCGAGCATGCGGCGCGCGGCCTCTTGCTCGGCGACGCGGCGCGAGCGGCCGACGCCGCCCTCGACCAGGTTCAGCGCCGGCACGACGCACTCGACCTCGAAGGTCTGCGCATGCGCCTGCCCGCGGGTGGCGCTGATGCGGTAGGTCGGCACCGGCAGGCGGCGCGCCTGCAGCCACTCCTGCAATTCGGTCTTGGCGTCCTTGGACCAGCTCGCCACATCGGTGGTGGCGATGATCTCGCCGAACAGCCCGGTGACAACGGTGCGCGCGGCGTCGAAGCCGCCGTCGAGGAAGGTCGCACCGATCAGCGCCTCGAGCGCGTCGGCCAGGATCGACGCGCGCTGCGCGCCGCCGCCGCGCGCCTCGCCCTCGCCCAGGCGCAGCACCTCGGGCAGCGCCAGTTGGAGCGCCACGCGGTGCAGGCTTTCCTCGCGCACCAGATGGGCGCGCACGCGGGTCAGGTCGCCTTCGTCGGAGCCGGCAAAGCGCTCGTACAGCAGGCTCGATATGACCAGGCTCAGCACCGCATCGCCCAGAAACTCGAGCCGTTCGTTGTGGTCGGCGCCGAAACTGCGGTGCGTCAGTGCGCGCGTCAGCAAGCCCGGATCGGCGAAACGGTGGCCGATGCGCCGCTGCAGCGCCTCAGTGGGATTGACCATGGTCGGTGGGATCGTATGACGCTACTTGGAGCGCCCCTCGTACTTGATCAGCAGGTACACCGGCTTCATCAGCTCGATCTCCTTGTCGTAGGCGAAGCGGATCACGACCTTGTCGTTCTCTTTGGTGATGTCGAGGTCTTTGCCGCCGATCGACTGGATCGAGTATTCGATTTCCTTTTGCTTGTCGAACGCCTGGCGGATCTCGGGCACCGTGGTCAGGCCGTCACGGGCGATCTGGTTGACCGCCTTCTGGATCGTGAAATATTCGTTCATCGTCGGCAACACGCGCATCGTCACGAGTGCCACGAAGCCCACCACGATGGCCCAGAAAAGCAGCCCGAACAGGGTCACGCCGCGCTGGCGGGCGTGCACCGAAAGTTGCCTGGAACGACGCTCAGACCTCATGCTCGAAAGCTCCTGCCGCCGCGCCCGAACCGGTGCTCAATGGAACCCGCCGATGCGCTTCAAGTTGCTGAAATTCATCCACACGAAGAATGCCCTGCCGACGATGTTTTCGTCGGGCACGAAACCCCAGAAACGCGAGTCTTGCGAGTTGTCGCGGTTGTCGCCCATCATGAAGTAGTTGCCGGGCGGCACCTTGCAGGTCACGCCATCGGCGCTGTACTGGCAGTTCTCGCGAAACGGGAACGTGATCTGGTCGGGCGGCCCATAGTAAGGCTGGGCGTTCAGGTTGAGCAGGATGCGGTGCTCCACCTTGCCCAATTTTTCCTTGAACTCCGGGAAGTATTGGCGCAGGTCTTCGTCGTAGAAGCCCGGCGCAGGCAGAGGCTCCAGCGGTGCGGCCACGCCGTTGATGTAGAGCCGCTGATCGTGGAACGAGACCACGTCGCCGGGCACGCCGACCACGCGCTTGATGTAGTCGATGCTGGTGTCCTTCGGGTAGCGGAACACCATCACGTCGCCGCGCTGCGGGTTGTGGATGGCGATGATCTTCTTGTTGATCACCGGCAGGCGAATGCCGTAGTCGAACTTGTTCACGAGGATCAGGTCACCGACGAGCAAGGTCGGGATCATCGAGCCGCTCGGGATCTTGAACGGTTCGAACAGGAACGAGCGCAGCAGGAACACGGCCAGGATCACCGGGAACAGGCCGGCGGTCCAGTCGAGCCACCACGGCTGCATCAGCAGCGACTCGCGCGCTTGCGCCACGTTGTCGTCGACCTTGCTGATGCCTTGGCGCGCCAGGCGCTCGCGGCGCTGCGCGTCTTGCTGTTCGAGCGCCGCGGCCGCCGCGGCGCGGCGCGGCGCGAACAGGTAGCGCTCGGCCAGCCAGTAGCCGAAGGTCACGACCGTGAGGATCAGCAGCAGCGTGGCGAAGTCGCCGGTCCACTTGCCGAGATACCAGCCGCCGAGAAAGAACGCGAGCAGGCCATAGAGCAAACCGGTCAGAGCAGCCATCAGTCGTCCACCTGGAGGATGGCCAGAAACGCTTCCTGCGGCACTTCGACAGTGCCGATCTGCTTCATGCGCTTCTTGCCGGCCTTTTGTTTTTCGAGGAGCTTGCGCTTGCGGGAAATATCACCGCCGTAGCACTTGGCAATCACGTTCTTGCGCAGCGCCTTGATTGTCTCACGCGCGATGATGTTGGCCCCGATCGCGGCCTGGATCGCCACGTCGTATTGCTGGCGCGAAATCAGCTCGCGCATCTTCGCCACCACCGCCCTGCTGCGGTACTGGCTCTGGCTGCGGTGGACGATGATCGACAGCGCATCGACGCGGTCACCGTTGAGCAGGATGTCGACCTTCACGACATCGGCGGCACGGTACTCCTTGAACTCGTAGTCCATCGAGGCGTAGCCGCGCGACACGCTCTTGAGCTTGTCGAAGAAGTCCAGCACGATCTCGGCCAGTGGCATCTCGTAGGTCAGCATCACCTGGCGCCCGTGGTAGGCCATGTTGACCTGCGCGCCGCGCTTCTGGTTGGCCAGCGTCATGACCGGGCCGACGCAGTCCTGCGGCATGTACAGGTGCACCGTCACGATCGGTTCGCGGATCTCGTTGATGCGGCCCAGATCGGGCATCTTCGACGGGTTGTCGACCTGGATCACGGTCTTGTCGCCCAGCTCGACCTGGTAGACCACCGACGGCGCGGTGGTGATCAGGTCCTGGTCGAACTCGCGCTCCAGGCGCTCCTGCACGATCTCCATGTGCAGCAGGCCGAGAAAGCCGCAGCGAAAGCCGAAGCCCAGGGCCTGGCTGACCTCGGGCTCATAGCGCAGCGACGAGTCGTTGAGCTTGAGTTTTTCGAGCGCGTCGCGCAGCTGCTCGTACTCGCTCGCCTCGGTCGGGTACAGGCCGGCGAAGACCTGTGGCTGGATCTCCTTGAAACCCGGCAAGGCCTGAAGCGCCACGCCCTTGTTGTTGGGTAGCTTCTTCTCGAGGGTGATCGTGTCGCCGACCTTGGCGGCCTGCAGCTCCTTGATGCCGGCGATGATGAAGCCGACCTCGCCGGCGTTCAGCCGATCGCGCGGCACCGACTTGGGCGTGAACACGCCCAGGCTGTCGGCGCTATAGACCGCGTCGCTGGCCATCAGGCGGATGCGCTCGCCGCGCTGCACGCTGCCGTCGACGACGCGCACCAGCATCACGACACCGACGTAGTTGTCGAACCACGAGTCGACGATCATCGCGCGCAGCGGCGCGTCGAGCACGCCGCGTGGCGGAGGCATGCGGGTGATCACGGCTTCGAGGATGTCGTCGATGCCCTCGCCGGTCTTGGCGCTACACGGGATCGCATGGTCGGCATCGATGCCGATCACGTCTTCGATTTCAGCCTTCGCGTTCTCCGGGTCGGCGTTGGGCAGGTCCATCTTGTTGAGGACCGGTACCACCTCGACGCCCAGGTCCAGCGCGGTGTAGCAGTTGGCGACCGTTTGCGCCTCGACACCCTGGCTGGCATCGACCACCAGCAACGCGCCTTCGCAGGCCGACAGCGAGCGGCTCACTTCATAGGAGAAGTCGACATGCCCCGGCGTATCGATCAGGTTCAGGTTGTAGACACGGCCGTCGCGCGCCTTGTATTCGAGCGCGGCCGTCTGCGCCTTGATGGTGATGCCGCGCTCGCGTTCGATGTCCATCGAGTCGAGCACCTGCGCTTCCATCTCGCGATCGCTCAGGCCGCCGCAGCGTTGAATCAGACGATCGGCGAGCGTGCTCTTGCCGTGGTCGATGTGGGCGATGATCGAAAAGTTTCTGATGTGATCCATGCTTGCGACGATGTATGCCGGGTGTGCCTCAACCCGAAGCCATAACGGCGAAGCCGTTGCGCGGGAGGCTCAAATCGCGAAGCGATGTGAAGGCCTGAAGGGCCGTGCCGTACGCAAAAAAAAGGCACGTCGAATCAATGACGCGCCTTCCAACAAAACGTTTGGCAACTGCTTGTTGGGACTTCATTGTAGTCAAAAGAGCCCGGCCGCAAACCGCGCCGTTGCTCGATTTCTTGTCGTTGCAGCACGCCAACAAGGAAATATATGCACAGGTTATCCACAAATCATTGTGGATGTCTTGGGGACAGTTTTTGCATCCGCATTTCGTTGCAAAAATCAGCAAATCCAGGCCCAAAACAGCTTTGATTGTAGCGGCTGGCGGCGGCAATCCGGCCTGGTTCAAGAATGTGAGCGTGCACAAACTTGAAACGCCGATTCGGGCTTTCGCATCGTCGGTCCGATTCTGATGGCGACGGCACGCCCTCAATCTCATCAAGTGGAAAGACCCGGCAATCGAGTGGGCGCCGGATCAGCCCGCGGGTCGAATGATCACGAAGCGGGCCGCGTTGCCGCGGCGCACCAGCACGGTCACGGCAAGTGACTTGTCGAGCTTGTCCGTCAGGGCCTCGAACTGTTTGGCGCTGGTGACCTCGGTGTTGTCGAGCGAGAGCAGCACATCGCCTTCGCGCAGACCGGCCTTCGCCGCCGCGCCTTCGACACGATCGACCTTGACGCCCGCCTTGATATTGAGTTCGCGTTTCCGGGCCTCGCCGAGATCTGAGACCGCCAGGCCCAGCGTGCCCATCGAAGCCTGCGGCTTGGCCAGTTCTCGGGGGCTCACGCTCGCCACGCGTTCGGGCTCGAACTCGACCACGGTGACGCTCACATCGCGATAGGCGCCGCGCCGGAACACCTGCAACACGACCTTCGAGCCGGGCTTGATGGCGCCGACCATGCGCGGCAAATCGCCGAACTTTTCGACCGGCCGGCCGTCGACCTTGGTGACGATGTCGCCTGCCTCGATGCCTGCCTTGTCGGCCGGGCCGGCCGGCTCGACACTGCGCACCATCGCACCGACGGGCTTGCCCAAGCCGATCGATTCGGCCACCTCCTTGCTGACCTGATCGATGGCGACGCCGATCCGGCCACGAATCACCCTTCCGTTGGTGCGCAGGCTGTCGGAAACGCGCATCGCCTCGTCGATCGGGATCGCGAACGAGATGCCCATGAAGCCGCCGGAGCGGCTGTAGATCTGCGAGTTGATGCCCACGACCTCGCCACGCATGTTGATCAGCGGACCGCCCGAATTGCCGGGGTTGATGGCCACATCGGTCTGGATCAGCTTGACCAGATCGCCGGTGTCGCGCGCCTTGGCGCTGACGATGCCGGCGGTCACGGTGTTCTCGAGGCCGAAGGGCGAGCCGATCGCCATGACCCATTCGCCCACCTTCAAGCGGTTCACATCGCCGATGCGCACCGCCGGCAGGCCGGTCGCCTCGATCTTGACCAGCGCCACGTCCGAGCGCTTGTCGGCGCCGACGATCCTGGCCTTGAACTCGCGCGCATCGGTGAGCGTGACGATCACCTCGTCGGCGCCGTCGACCACGTGGGCGTTCGTCATCACATAACCGTCGGCGCTCAGGATGAAGCCGGTGCCCACGCCGCGCGTCTGCGGCTCGGCATCGGGACCAGGCTTCGGCGTGCCGGGATTTGGCTGGTTCGGGATCGGGATTCCGAAGCGGCGGAAGAACTCGAGCATGTCCGGGTCGATCTCCGGCCCGCCGCCGGTCACCGACCGGAGCCGCTCGGTGGTGCGGATGCCCACCACCGCCGGGCCGACCTTCTCGACCAGCTCGGTGAAATCGGGCAGGCCTTGCGCCGCCACCGCAGGCGCGGCCAGCGCGCCGCCGAGGCCCATGCCCACGACCACCGCAACAAGCAAAGTGCGCCGACGCACGGCGCCAAAAAATGAATCACGTTGTGCTTGGATCAAAGTTGCCTCCCCCGGTCGCTTCGAAGCTGCATGCGCGCGTCGTGGCGCGCCTGGCGTCGGACTATTTCCCGATGCGCTCGAGACCCTTCGCGAAGACGCGCAGTGTCGCAGGCGGCACATCGCCGAGCACCGTGACCCACCAATCGCCCTGCCGCTGCATCAGCGTTTGCGTCGGCCCCACCGATGCGAGCATCGGATGCGTGTGGCGCTTCGGGTCGAAGGGCTCGATGAAGACCGACACGTAGGTCAGGCCGTCGGAATAAATGGCCTGCAACGCTTTCGGACTGTCCGAATCGCCGGCCACCGAGCCGTCGACGTCAAGCGAGCGTTTGACGCAGCGCACCTCGCGAAAACCTGGGGCCGGATGATTCAGCGCCCAGCCTTCGGTCTGCAGATCGGTGGGCGTGAGCACCGGCCTGAAGACGCGATAACCGTCGAGCTTCTTCATCGGCCGCAAGACACTTTCGGGCTGCGGTTTGACGTCGATGGCCACGTCGGAGAACGCCGAGGTCTCGAGCAACTCGTGGTGCGCGCCGACGACGTCGGCGCGCAGCAAGAGCCCGGTGGCCTGGTCCGCCCACAGGCGATAGCCGTAGCGGTAGCCATCGCGCGGCTTCACCGCCAGCACATTCACCTCGTGACCGGCGACGCGATCGACGCCCTGGCGTTGAACCTCGTAGAAGTCACCGATCCGGTCGTCGCCGGCCTGCAGCAAGGCCGGGAACTGCGCCAGCAGATTGCGCTGTTCGACCACCGCGACCTTCGTAGCCGGCCACAGCGTGGTCACGGTGTCATTGTGGCGAAACACCAGGCGCGCCTGCCCGTCGAGCGACTCGCTGCGCTCGTACTGGTTCGGGCCGGCGCAGTAGTGCGCAATGCGCGCACTCGCCACCGAGCCGCCGCCGCTGACAACGAAGGTGCCCTGGAAGTTGTGGTGGTTTGCGGCTTCGTGGATGCGCAGCAACCAGGAGCGGACTTCTCGCGCCTGCAGCGTGGCTTCGCCGGTCGATGCATTCGGTTGGGCCCAGACGGCGGGCGCAGCCACACAAACGGCACCGGCCAGGGCCAGCGCTGAGAAAGGTCGCAAGTGCATCGGGTGGGTCTTGGGCGGTGGGGTCAGCGATCGGGGGTGATGACGGCCGTCGCGCTGCGCAAGTACCCCGACGGAACGCCCAGCGCCGAACTGCCGGCGAACTGCTG
Source organism: Burkholderiales bacterium (assembly GCA_028868895.1). GTDB lineage: Bacteria > Pseudomonadota > Gammaproteobacteria > Burkholderiales > Burkholderiaceae_C > LMDS01. The sequence continues at coordinate 10,979 of JAGWTP010000046.1, read as the reverse complement.
GTGCGCTTCCAGGTAGCGGTCGAGCCGGGCATCGCGTATCAGCTGACCGCTGGCCACCAGGCTTTGCTGCGGAGCGTCCGCGCTCGCCAGTTCATTTGCCATCGCGGGCGCAGCGCCCCGGGGCGCCAGTGCGCCAGGTGGAGCCGCCAGCGCCAGCGCCGCGTCGACCGGGCGACCAGGCGACGTCGCAGGCACGCGCGTGAGCAACAGCACCCCCGCCACGGCGACGAACCCCGCTGCCACTACCGTAGGCGCCATCCAGGACCAGCGACGGCTCGTGCCACCGACCCTCAGCCCCGCCGACGGCGATGCCGCTGTCGCCACTGCGGCCCGCGGCGCAAGCACCACCGGCTCGCTCGCCAGGCGCGTGCGCAGGGCCTGGATGAATGCCGCATCGCGCGCCGGCTCGCTGGCGAGGTCGTCGGAGCGCAGCACGTCGCCGATCAGGTGGTAGGCATGCCACGCGCAACGCACCTCGGCGCCTTCGCGCCAATGGGCGCAGGCCTGGGCCAGCGCCGCCGCGTCAAGTTCGCCGTCGACCAGCGCCGACAGGCGTTCGAGCGCCACTGCGCGTTGTTCGGATTCCGTTGCCATGGGCACCTCCATCAGCCAATTACCAGCGTTCACCGTCACGCGTGTCGAGCAAGGGGCGCAGCCGCAATGCGATCGCCTCGCGGGCCCGGAAGATTCGGGACCGCACCGTGCCGATCGGGCAATTCATCAACTCGGCGATTTCTTCGTAGCTCAACCCCTCGATCTCGCGCAGCGTGATCGCCTGACGCAAATCTTCGGACAACGCCTCGATCGCAAAGTTCACAGCGGACGCGATCTGCTTGCTGGCCAGCACCGCCTCCGGCGTTTCACCGTTGGTTAGTTCATTCTCGACCCGTGAAGTTTCGTCATCGTCTTCCCGGATCCCGCGCGCCGACTCCGAGACCAGCGGGTCGCGCTTGAGCTCCATCAGCGCCTTCTTGGCGGTGTTCACCGCGATCCGGTACAGCCAGGTGTAGAAGGCGCTGTCGCCGCGAAACTGCGGGATCGCCCGGTAGGCACGGATGAAGGTCTCCTGGGCGATGTCGGGCACCAGGTCGACATCGCGCACCATGCGCCCGATCAGGCGCTCGATGCGGCGCTGGTACTTGACCACGAGCATCTCGAAGGCCTTCACGTCGCCCGCCTTGACACGCTCGATCAGCGTCGCATCGACATCCGGGCCGTTCATCGCGCTCATGTCAATGCTCGCCCGCCACATCGGTACCGGGCGCCGGGCGCGGCGAATAGACGGCGCAACGCAGCGCGTGCCACTGCGCTTCGAGGCCGCGGCGCTGCACCGGCAACCAGACCATCGGCGATCGACGCTCCGGCTCGGCGGCCCTGAAGCACAGCAACATCCACGGGCCCAGGTCGATGACGACGCGCAGCTCGCCGGCGGCCGCTCCGTCGGGTGTCGACGCGGGCGCGCCGAGGTGCCAGATCTGCCCGTCCCAGCGCAGGCCCACCGCCGGCACGCGCCACAGCGAGATTGCCCAGCCTGCCGACATCGCGGCCGCGAATGCCGCTGTGATCAATGCGGCCAGGCCGATCGGCCGCTCGCGGGTGATCAGCCACGCTGCGATCGCTGCCAACCCGAGCGCGGCGAGCAGCAGCACGGCAGCTCGCCATGCGCCGAAGCGATGCAGCGAAACCTCGAAAGCCGGGGATGCGCGCATGGGCGCCGGGTTGCGGGCGGGGCGTCAAATCCGCTTGAAAACCAACGTGCCGTTGGTGCCGCCGAAGCCGAAGTTGTTCTTCACGGCGTGTTCGATCGTCATCTCGCGCGCGGTGTTGGCGCAGTAGTCCAGGTCGCAATCGGGATCCTGATTGAAGATGTTGATCGTCGGTGGCGACACCTGGTGATGCACCGCCAGCACCGAGAACACCGACTCGATGCCGCCGGCGCCGCCGAGCAGGTGGCCGGTCATCGACTTGGTCGAGTTCACGACCAGCCGCTTCGCATGGTCGCCGAAGGCGAGCTTGATCGCGTTGGTTTCGTTCAGGTCGCCCAGCGGCGTGGAGGTGCCGTGTGCGTTCAGGTACTGCACCTGGTCGGCGTTGATGCCGGCGTTGCGCAGCGCCGCCTTCATCGAGCGCTTGGGCCCGTCGACGTTCGGTGCGGTCATGTGGAACGCGTCGGCACCCATGCCGAAACCGAGCAGCTCGGCGTAAATCCTCGCGCCGCGCTTCCTGGCGTGTTCGTATTCTTCGAGCACCACCACGCCTGCGCCTTCGCCGAGCACGAAGCCGTCGCGGTCCTTGTCCCACGGGCGCGACGCCGTTTGCGGGTCGTCGTTGCGGGTCGAAAGTGCACGCGCCGCAGCGAATCCGCCGACGCCCAGCGGCGAGACGGTGGCCTCGGAGCCGCCCGCCACCATCACGTCGGCGTCACCGTATTCGATCAAGCGCCCGGCCTCGCCGATGCTGTGCAGCCCGGTGGTGCAGGCGGTCACGATCGCCAGGTTCGGCCCCTTGAAGCCGAACGTGATCGAGACATGGCCCGAAATCATGTTGATGATCGAGGCCGGCACGAAGAACGGCGTGATCCGACGCGGGCCGCGCTCGACGAACTCGGCGTGCGTGTTCTCGATCAGCGGCAAGCCGCCGATGCCCGAACCCACGACCACACCGATGCGCTCGGCCTGCTCTTCGGTCAACGCATCGTTGGTTTGAAGGCCGGCGTCGCGCACCGCCTGAATCGACGCCGCCAGCCCGTAATGGATGAAGGTGTCCATGTGGCGGGCGTCCTTGGCCGGGAAGTAGTCCTCGACCTGGAAACCCTTCACCTCGCCGGCGAACTTGCAGGCGAAGTTCGACGCATCGAACCGGGTGATGTTGGCGATGCCGGAACGCCCGGCCAGCAGGTTCGCCCAGCCTTCGGCCACCGTGTTGCCCACGGGGCTGACGAGGCCCAGGCCGGTCACGACGACACGACGTCTGGTCATGGACTTTTGCGCGCTTGGATACGGGTCGGATTCGGGGCCGTCGAAAGCTCAGGCCGCCTTCTGATGCTTGACGGCGTAGTCGATCGCCAACTGCACGGTGGTGATCTTCTCAGCCTCTTCGTCGGGGATCTCGATGCCGAACTCGTCTTCGAGCGCCATCACCAGTTCGACCGTGTCGAGAGAATCGGCGCCGAGGTCGGCGACGAAGGCCTTGTCGTTGACCACATCGGCTTCAGGAACACCGAGTTGTTCGGCAATGATCTTTTTGACACGTGCTTCGATATCGCTCATGACTCCTCCGGGAGGGTTTACGGAAACAGCCCGCGATTCTACGGCCTCCAAGGTGACGGTTCGACGACTCCGGGTGGCGCGCTGCAGCGGCGCAAGCAGTGCCGTGGCGGCGCGCGCGCCGCCATGGCTTCAATTCATCAACATGCCGCCGTTGACGTGCAACTCGGTGCCGGTGATGTAGCCGGCCTGGGGCGACGCCAGGAATGCCACCGCGTACGCGATATCACTCGCATGGCCCAGGCGCCCGAGCGGGATCTGTGCCATCAGCGTGGTCGTTTGCGCTTCGGACAACGCCTTGGTCATGTCGGTCTCGATGAACCCCGGTGCAACGCAGTTGACGGTGATGCCGCGGCTGCCGAGTTCGCGCGCCAGCGAACGCGTCATGCCGGCCACGCCGGCCTTTGCAGCGGCGTAGTTGGCCTGGCCCGCATTGCCGCTCGCGCCGACCACCGAGGTGATGTTGACGATGCGACCGTAGCGCTGCTTCATCATCGGCCGGATCACCGCCCGGCTGGTGCGAAACACCGCCTTCAGGTTGGTGTCGAGCACCGCGTCCCAGTCGTCGTCCTTCATGCGCATCGACAACGTGTCGCGCGTGATGCCGGCGTTGTTGACGAGCACGTGCAACGCGCCGTGTTGCTTGACTATCGTCTCGATCGCGGCCTCGACGCCGGCGCCATCGTTGACGTTCAGGCACACGCCCGCACAGCCGGGGAACGCGGCCAGCGCCTCGCCGATCGAGGCCGCCCCGGCGTCGGTGGTCGCCGTGCCGATGACCTTCATGCCCTGCACCGCGAGCGCCAGCGCGATCGCCCGGCCGATGCCGCGCGACGCGCCGGTGACGAGCGCCACCTGGCCGGCTGTCTGGATGTCGGTCGTCATGCCAGCAACTCCTGGGCCTCGGCGAGCGACTGCGGGTCGAGCACCGCACCCGTCGTGACCTGCGCGTCGATGCGCTTGACCATTCCGGCGAGCACCTTGCCCGGGCCGCATTCGATGATGTGGGTCACGCCGCGCGCGGCAATCGCCTGCACCGTTTCAACCCAGCGCACCGGGCCGAAGGCCTGGCGGTACAGCGCGTCGCGGATCGCAGTCACGTCGGTTTCGATCTTGACGTCGATGTTGTTGACCACCGGAATCTGCGGCACCGCAAAGGCCGTGTCGGCGAGCCGGGCACGCAGGCGCTCGGCCGCCGGCTTCATCAGGCTCGAATGAAACGGCGCCGACACCGGCAGCAGCAGCGCGCGCTTGGCGCCGCTCGCCTTCAGCGCCTCGCAGGCGCGCTCGACGCCGGCCTTCGTGCCGGCGATAACGGTCTGCTTCGGGTCGTTGAAATTGACCGCCTCGACCGCCTCACCGGTGGCCGCGGCCACCTCGGTGCAGCGGTCGCGCACGGCTTGCGCGTCCAGGCCGAGGATCGCGGCCATTGCGCCCACACCGACCGGCACCGCGTCCTGCATCGCCTGCGCCCGAAAGCGCACCAGCGGCAGCGCGTCGGCGAGCGTCAGGGCGCCCGCCGCGACCAATGCCGAATATTCGCCCAGCGAATGACCGGCCACCATGGTCGGCGCAAGCCGCGTCTCGGCCAGCCACGCACGGTAGCACGCGATGCCGGCGGTCAACATCACGGGCTGGGTGTTGGTGGTGAGGTCGAGCCGGTCCTTCGGCCCCTCGCGGATCAGGCGGGCGACGTCTTCGCCCAGCGCTGTCGAAGCCTCCTGCAAGGTCTGGCGGACCACCGGGTGGTCGCCCCAGGCGTCGAGCATGCCAACGGCTTGCGAGCCCTGGCCAGGGAATACGAACGCGAATGTAGGCATCGAGGGGCTGCACTCCGCTGTTGCGCCGGGCGGCGCGGTTGATTGTAGAAATGCGTCGGACCGGCCTGGCCCGCGCGACTCACAGATCGAGCAGTACCGCACCCCAGGTGAAGCCGCCGCCCACGCCTTCGAGCAGCACCGTGTCGCCGCGCGCAATCTTGCCGCTGCGTACCGACACATCGAGCGCCAGAGGGATCGACGCGGCCGACGTGTTGCCGTGCTGGTCGACCGTGACGATGAGCTTGTCGAACGGCAGCTTGAGCCGCTTCGCGGTGCTCTGCAGGATGCGGATGTTGGCCTGGTGCGGGATCAGCCAATCGACCTGCGCCTCGCTGCGGCCGGCCTTGTCGAGCACCGAACGGGCCACGTCGTACAGCACATTCACGGCAATCTTGAACACCGCCGGGCCGTCCATCTTGAGCAGTGGGTCACCGAGCACCTGGCCGCCCGACACATGCCCCGGAACACACAGGATGCCGACGTGCCGGCCATCGGCATGCAACTCGCTGGACAGAATCCCGGGCGTGTCACTGGCTTCGAGCACGACCGCGCCGGCGCCGTCGCCGAACAGCACGCAGGTGCCGCGGTCCTTGAAGTCGAGGATGCGCGAGAACACCTCCGAGCCGATCACCAGCGCCTTGGTGGCCACGCCGGTGCGGATCATCGAGTCGGCGATCGTCAGCGCGTAGACGAAGCCCGAGCACACCGCCTGCACGTCGAACGCGGCGCCGCCATGGATGCCGAGCTTTTGCTGCACGATGCAGGCGGTCGACGGGAACACCATGTCGGGGGTGCTGGTGGCCAGGATGATCAGGTCGATGCTCGCGGCGTCGACGTCGGCAGCCTCCAGCGCGTGGCGCGCAGCCTGCACCGCGAGGTCGCTGCAGGCCACGCCGGCATCGGCGAAATGGCGCGCCTTGATGCCGGTGCGCTCGACGATCCACTGGTCGGACGTCTCGATGCCGTCCTGCGCCAATTGCGCGGCCAGCGCGTCGTTGGTCAGGCGCCGCGGCGGCAGGTAGCTGCCGGTGCCGGTGATGCGCGAGTAGCGCGGCGGGGTCGGGGGTGCGGTCGAGGTCATGCGGTGCGGGCCACGTCGGACGCGGCCAGAAGGCCCGACCTGGACGCGATGCTGGAGTCGGTCGGCATCGCGGCAAGCGTTTCGAGAATCTGGTCGTGGACCCGATCCAGCAGGCCGTTTCGAGCGGCATCATAAGCCCGATTCAGCGCCTGTTCGAACGCAAAGGCGTCGGCCGAGCCGTGGCTCTTGAACACCAACCCGCGCAGGCCGAGCAGCGCCGCGCCGTTGTAGCGCCGGTGGTCCACGCGCCGTTGCAGATGGCGCAGCACCGGCAGCGCGACCACGGCCGCGAGCTTCGTGAAGATGTTGCGCGTGAACTCCTGCTTGACGAACTTCGACAGCATCGACGCCAGGCCTTCGGAGGTCTTCAGCGCCACGTTGCCCACGAAACCGTCGCAGACCACGATGTCGGTCGTGCCCTTGAAAATGTCGTTGCCTTCGACGTTGCCGTGGAAGTTGAGCATGCCGCCCGCGGCCGCGGCGCGCAGCAACTCGCCGGCGCGCTTGATCGTCTCGCTGCCCTTGATCGCCTCTTCGCCGATGTTGAGCAGGCCCACGCTCGGATTGGCCTTGCCCTCGACCGCAGCCACCAGCGCGCTGCCCATGACCGCGAACTGCAGCAGGTGCTCGGCGGTGCAATCGACGTTGGCCCCCAGATCGAGCACCGTGGTGCCACCATCGCGTTCGTTCGGCAACACGGTGGCGATAGCCGGGCGGTCGATGCCCTCGAGGGTCTTGAGCACGTAGCGCGAAACCGCCATCAACGCGCCGGTGTTGCCGGCCGAGACGCAGGCATGGGCCGCAGCGACGCCGTTGGCATCGGCCTTGACCTGGTTGATCGCGACCCGCAGCGAGGAGTCTTTCTTGCGCCGCAACGCGACTTCGACCGCGTCGTCCATCTCGACCACTTCGGAGGCAACCACGACCGTGCAGCGCGACCAGCCGGTGGCCGTGGCCAGCACGTCGGCGCGTCCCACCAGGATCAGTTCGGCACTTGGGTGCGCGGCGAGGAAGGCGCGGCAGGCCGGCAGTGTGGCCGACGGGCCATGATCGCCGCCCATGCAGTCGACGGCGATGCGGATCGCTCCGGCGATGGGCGCGACTGGTGTACTCATGTCAAGACCAAGAGCCTTGCATCAATTACACCGCCCAACTCTGCGTGACAGTGCAGGTCGGGCGAAACGAAGGAATCAGGGGCAACTCGGAGCACGGAGCGTGCGCGCAGCAAACGCGACCGGCTCGGGCAACGCGGGCGGATCGGGCCTTAAGCGTCGGCCTTGGTCTTGAGCACCTTGCGGCCGCGGTAGAAGCCGTTCGGGCTGATGTGGTGACGCAGGTGCTGTTCACCGGTGGTCGGCTCGATGGCGGTGCCCGGCGTGCTCAGGGCGTAGTGCGCACGGTGCATGCCGCGCTTGGAGGGGGACTTCTTGTTTTGTTGAACGGCCATGAAATTCTCCTGGGCCCGCATCGGGCCGGCGCTGGTGCGGCCCAACGATGACGATACGCGGCGCGCGCCTGTCGTCATTCGGGTCACTCGGGTCACTCGGGCAAAACGCCGCGTGTCGGTGCGACACCGCGTCTGCGGGAAAGCCCGAAATTCTAGCACGCCAGATCCACTCGACGCGCCGCCCGGGCGGCTCGGTGTCAGTTGAGCGGGCCGGGGCGCTTCAGCGCGGCCAGCGCCGCGAACGGGTTCGGCTTGTCTTCAGGCGGCTCGCCGTCGGCCGGGATCGCCAGCGGGACCGGGCAGACGTCATGGCGCGGCACCAGCGGCAGCGCCAGCAGCAACTCGTCCTCGATCAACTCGCGCAGGTCGAGCGCGCGCGTCAGCGCGAGCACGTCGTCGTCACTGTCGGCATCGAGTTGCGCCGCAGCGTCTTCACCGTGTACGAACAGAAAACTGCGCTCGATCTGCAGCGGCACGTCCATCGGCTTGAGGCAGCGCTGGCATTCGAGCGCCAGGCAGGTCGCGGCGCCCAGGTGCAGCCAGACCTGCGTTTCGCCGGCGTGCACCGGCCGCCGCTCGCCGCGCGCGCTCCAGGCCACTTCGGTGGCGATGGCCGGCTGGGCTTCGGCCACCGCGGCGCTGGCGAGACGGTCCAGCAGCGCGAGCGGCCAGCGTCCCTCGAGCCGCGCCGCTTCCTTGGCGAACGCAGCCACGTCGAGCCGAGAGGGGTCGAATTCGCGCGCAGTCATGGCGCCAGTGTACGGCGCGCACCCGCTGCGCCACGCCGCACCGCTGGCCGCGATGGGACAATCCATCGATGAGCACGCGACCCCGTTTGATCCTGGCATCGACCTCGCGCTACCGGCGCGAATTGCTCGAGCGGCTTCGGCTCCCATTCGAGGTTCGATCGCCCGACACCGACGAAACCCCGCGCCTCGGCGAACCCCCCGCCGAACTGGCGCAGCGCCTCGCGCTGGCGAAGGCTCGGGTGGTCTCGGCAGAGCACCCCGACGCGGTCGTGATCGGTTCGGACCAGGTTGCCGACCTCGACGGCGCGCCCATCGGCAAGCCCGGCACGCACGAGCGGGCCGTGGCGCAACTGCGTGCGATGCGCGGGCGCAGCGTCGTGTTCCAGACCGCGGTGGCGGTGGTGCGCGCCAGCACCGGCTACGTCGGCCACGCGCTGGTGCCGGTGACGGTGCGGTTTCGGGCGCTCACGGATGCGCAGATCGAACACTACCTGCGCACCGAGCAACCCTACGACTGCGCCGGCAGCGCGAAGTGCGAGACGCTGGGCATCGCGCTGCTCGACGCGATCGAGTCCGACGACCCCACCGCGCTCGTCGGCCTGCCGCTGATCCGTACCAGCGCGCTCTTGCGCGAGGCGGGGATCGACGTGTTGCTGCCCGCCGACGCACCGCCGGGCGGACCATGAAGCCCGCCGAGGTGCCCGCCCCGCCCGTATTGCCCTCACCCCTGCCCTCACGCACCGGCGGGAGAGGGAACCCGCGGGGATCACTGTATTTGGTGCCCAACACGCTGGACTTCGGCACCGACGGCGAGCTGCCGCCCATCGACGACGTGCTCCCCGCCTCGGTGATCCGCACCGCGGCGCGCCTGACGCACTGGATCGCCGAGAACGCGAAGACGACGCGCGCGTTCCTGAAACGCGTCGACGCCGTCATGCCGTTGGCGCAGGCGTTGCAAGCCCTTGTGATCGTCGAGCTGCCACGCCCCCGCAAGGGCACGCGCGATGCGCCGGCGGCCGACCTCGGCGCCCTGCTCGCCCCGGCGCTGCAGGGCCACGACATCGGCTTGATTTCGGAAGCCGGGCTGCCGGCAGTTGCCGACCCCGGCGCCGCGCTGGTGCAGGCCGCGCATGCCGCCGGCATCGCGGTGACCGCGCTGGCCGGGCCGAGCTCGCTGCTGCTGGCGCTGGCGGCCAGCGGGCTGAACGGGCAGAGCTTCGCGTTCGTCGGCTACCTGCCGGTCGAAGCGGCCGAGCGTGGCGCGCGCATCCGCGAGCTGGAGGCGCTGTCACTCCGCATCGGTCAAACCCAGCTGATGATCGAAACGCCGTACCGCAACGCCGCGCTGCTCGGCGCCCTGCTCACCCACCTGCAGCCCGGCACGCGCTTGTCGGTGAGTTGCGGCCTCACGTTGCCGGGCGGCTACACCCGCACCGACACGGTCCAGGCCTGGAAGGCCCGGCCGGCCACGCTGCCGGCCGACGTGCCGGCGGTGTTCTCGCTGCTGGCCTGAGCGCGTTACCGGTCGGGATGCAATGCCGTTCGGTCAGCCAGCATCAACACATATTCGTTCCGGCTGAGCCAGTCGAAGCCCTGGTGGCACACCATAAGCCTTCGACAGGCTCAGGCCGAACGGTCGTTAACCGAACGATTGGGTCAGGACGTGACCGGCTCTTCGTGCTTGGCGCCGAACAGCGCGGCCACGCGCTTCTTCGGCTTGATGTTGGGCGACAGGCCGCGCGGCGCGGCCGGCACCTTGCTCTCCCAAGTGGCCTCGACGGTCGTGGCCGCCGGCTCATAGGGTTGGTCGAAGAACGGGTCGCTCGACGCGCGCGGCGGCGGCGCGTAGCTGCTGCGCGCGGGTGCGGCTGGGCGCGGCACCACGCGGGGTTCGTCGCCGTCAGGGCGCGGGCTGTCGTGGCGCGCGCGGTCGCGGTATTCGCGCGGCGGCGGGGCGTCGTCGAGTTCGAGCGGCTCGATCTCGATCTTCTTCTTGATCAGGTGCTCGATGTCCGACACCAACCGCGTGTCGGACGACGACACCAGCGTCACCGCCAGCCCCGAAGCGCCAGCGCGCCCGGTGCGGCCGATGCGGTGCACGTAGTCCTCGGCGTTGAACGGCACGTCGAAGTTGAACACCGCCGGCAGGTCGGCGATGTCCAGCCCGCGCGCGGCCACGTCGGTGGCCACCAGCACATCGACCTCGCCGCGCTTGAAGGCCTCGAGCGCCTTCAGGCGTTCGTCTTGCGACTTGTCGCCGTGCAGCGCGTTGGTGCGCAGACCATCGCGTTCGAACGAGCGCGCCAGCCGCGCGCAACCGAGCTTGGAGTTGACGAACACCAGGGCTTGCGTGAGCGCGCGCTCCTTGATCAGCTTCAGCACCGCGCGGCGCTTGTCGTCGGTGGCCACGCTGTAGAAGCGCTGCTCCACGTTGGTGGCGGTGGCGTTCGGGCGCGCCACCTCCACCAGGATCGGGTCTTGCAGGTAGCTTTCGGCCAGGCGCCGGATCTCGGGCGAGAAGGTGGCCGAGAACAGCAGCGTCTGGCGCGTCTTGGGCAGGTAGCTCAGGATGCGCTGCAGGTCGGGCAGGAAGCCGATGTCGAGCATGCGGTCGGC
>JAGWTP010000045.1 GCA_028868895.1 Burkholderiales bacterium | reverse complement strand
GAGTTCCCAAGGCGGATCGGGTCAGCGCGTCCGAACTCGCGCAGATGGGTGTCTGTGAGCGACGGGTCAAGTTCGAGCATGACCGTGGCAGGCAACGGACGCCCGAGCAACTGCGCGCGATGGAGGGGGGGCTGCGGGCACATGAAACCTTTTACCGGGATGGCCAGCATGTCGCGCGAGCTGGCGGTCGGTGCTTTGTGGCGACGCTGGTGTTCGGCGAAGCGCCAGAGACCCGCATCCTGAGGTGCTTCCGGGATCAGGTCCTGCGGCCCTGGCCGCTGGGGCGCCGCTTCATCGTCGTGTACTACCGGTTCGCGCCAGCCGTTTGTCGGTTTCTGGATCGCCGTCCTAGCTTGCTTCCTGTCACGCGTTGGCTGCTGGGCGGAGTGGTTTCAGTCGCCGGCCGGTGGCTTGAATGGCAGCGAAGGCGCCATGATCAGTAGCGTCTTGGTCGCCGTGCTGGCGGTCGCGAGCATCCTCATGATCGCTTGGTCATTGTCGAAGCGTCGCCTTGCTGGCTCGGCGCTCGCGAACCTGCCGAGAGAACTGCGCGAAGCACGGCTGCTGTATGCCGAACAGTTGTTCGCAGCGACGGGCCTGCTGTCGATTTCTGCGCGGGTGGACCGTGCTTACCGTTTGCCGTCAGGGGTGGTTGTTCTGCTCGAACTCAAAACCCGCGCGATCGACCGACCCTATTTGTCAGATGTGATCGAAATGTCGGCGCAGCGGGCTGCGATCGCACTCCAAACGACAGAGACGGTCTCGGATCACGCATACGTCGCCGTCCGGCGTTCTGTCAGCGCGGCGCCAAGTATCCATCGGGTGCGACTGATGCCCATAGCGGAGGTGAAGGCCCTGGCATTGCGGCGCGAAACGATACTCATGGGTAGGCTGGCTCCGGACTACGCAGGCTCGGCTGAAATCTGCCGTCGGTGCGCCTTCGCATCAGGCTGCAAAAAATTCAAAGATGGCGCGCCTCCGCAAGCATGAAACGTAGCAGCCGCCACATTGCTGCCGTCGACAAACACGCGGCTGTAGACGGTCTGCAACGAGCAGTGGGATTGACGGCCAAGGACTTTCAGCGTGTATACGGAGTATCGGCATGAGCGCTCTGTCGAAGCGCCGAAGGACAGTGCGCTTCGCGGATTGCCGTCAGCCTGACGGCTGACGATCAGGGTGGGTTCACTGCAGCAGCCAGGCACGATGCTCTCTATCGAACGCGAGCGGCGAGGTCGGTGACCTTGCACCGTTCAGGTCTGTGGCTTGGGCTCCAAGGGCTCAACCACCTGGCCGTTCACGAACGACCGACCATCCTTCACCTCGATGAGCATGTCGCCAAACTTGCTCTCCCAGACGTATCGCAGAACGCCCTCAGCCGTCAGGGGCAGGTCGGCTTGCGGGCTGGCTTCTCGTCGAGCGAGGATTTCTGGAAGTAGCGGAGCGGTGCGTTCACGGGAAATTCGTCCGCGGACCACGCCTTCAACGATGGTCTACGGTGCGGGGTCGAGAGTTAGGGTCAGAGCCAGATCCAGATGCGGCGCAACCACGCAGGTGCGCGAACGGGCCTGGGCCGATAGAGCTGGCGGTACGTTGACTGCATGATTGGGCCTCCGGGAAACAGAAACTGTACGCCTAACCAGTGCTGTACGCAAGAACAGTTATTCTCACGGCTTGGCTTGTCAGAGGCCGTCTCAACCTTTGGCGGGCACTTGAGCGGATAGGCCGCCCTGTTGTCGAATATATTTGACATCTAGAGCCGGCCTCGCTAGTCTTTCCGCATGTCGTCGCCAATCTTCGAACTCAGCACGGCCGTGCGTATTCGACGGTCGGATATGGGTCTGACCCAAATCGCGCTCGCTACGCTCAGTGGCTTGTCGCGCGCGACCGTCAATCAGGTGGAAAAGGGGACGATCAAGGACCTGAGTCTGACTAGGGCTGCAAGATTGCTGGAAGTTCTGGGTCTGTCGGTGGCCATCGCAACTCCGCGCCCGCGTCCCGCGAGCCGCGAGCAGGAGAAGGAAAAGGGCAGGGCCCTGGACATCGCTTCGCGGACAGCCAGCGTCAGCTACAAGACGCCGGTCAGCGCGACCCACCTGCGCGAGGCTTTGACCTCTGGCACGCCGGCGTCCGCGTTCCTTCCCCACGTCTATGCCTTGCTCGACGAAGCCCCGGTGTCCTTGCTGGCGTCGGTGGTGGAGCAATTGCACCGGGAGGAGGGCGTTGAGCGTGCGCAGGTGTGGAAGCGAATGCGCGAGTTGGCTCACAGGCTCAAGAGCCGCCGCGAGATTTGGCGATGAGCATGCCCGACATGGGCAAGCCCGGCGTCTGGAGGGAGTTGTTTCCACACGCGTTGGCGCTGATGGCGGGCCTTGAGAAGCACATCCATCAGCCTTCGTGGACCTTCGGCGGCGGGACCGTGTTGATGCTTCGCATCGGACACCGCCAAAGCAAGGACATCGACCTCTTCGTGCCTGATCCCCAGTATCTTGGGTACCTCAGTCCGAGGCTCAGCGACGCAGCCGAGCAGGTCACGACCGACTACGAAGAGAACGCGGAGTTCATCAAGCTGTTCCTGCCCGCGGGGGAGATCGACATCGTCATGGGTACACCGTTGACCGAGCAGCCCTTCGATCTGGTGTCGCACGCCGGTCGGGAGATCAAGGTCGAAACCTGTGCGGAGATCATTGCGAAGAAGATGTGGCATCGCGGTGATCGCGCCAAAGCCCGGGATCTGTACGACCTGTGCGCGGTGGCCGACGCAGAGCCGGAGGCCATTGATCACGCTGCGCCATTCCTTGCCAAGCATGGCACGGCCTTCCTCGCGCACCTGCAAGAGCGCGCGGAGTTCTTGGAAGCCGAGTTCGCCGCCATCGACGCCATCGGATTCCGGCGCTCATTGGTTGCATGCCTCGCGCAAGCTCGCGACATCATCGAGCCTTTGCTGCCAAAGGCACCTCGGTGAACAAAACAAAATTCATGCAAGAGGGGCACTGACAACGCGTTCAGCCACGTCGTCAGATGACGACATCAGGACCGCCGCGCGGGACAGGACGCGACGTTGCTGGCTTGCGTGCGACGGTGCAGAATAGCGTCGGTTCGAAGTCTCTTTGCAGCGTACGCGATGTAGGGGAACAGGCAGGGGAACAGTGACGGTTCTTCGGTTGAGTTTCCTCAATAGAGACAAGAACTTACGTGTGCCGTTCAAGTCCCATCAGCCACCCCAAACGATCGACAAGAAGCCGGGCACGCGACCCGGCTTTTTGCATTCTTGGTGTTGCCAGAAGTTCAAGGACGGACCGAGAGTTCCCGAATGACCACGCGGCAAACGATACCGTGGGGCGCGACTTCGCGCCATTCGACTTCACCACCGAGCTGCTTGACCCGTTTGCGAACGCCCCCCAGACCCAGCCCATGGGACCAGTCGCTCGGATTGCGACCAATGCCATCGTCGACGATGGTCAGATCGACGCGGTCGCGCTCGAGCCTGAAATCGATGTCGAGCTGCTGCGCTTGCGAGTGGGCGATGACGTTGCTGACCAATTCGCGCAGGATGCGCGTCAGGGCAGACCAGTGCACCACCGTGAGCACGATGTCTTCGTCGTAGACGAAAGCCCACTTCAACTCGACTTGCGCGGCGCTCAGGCGGTGGGCCAGGTCGGACTTCCATTCGGCTGCGGCATGGGAGAGCCGATGATTCTGTGCCGCCAACCCGCGGGTCAGGGTCTTCAGGTCCTGCAGCGTGTGACGAAGGTAGTCTTCCATTTCCGGTGACTGGGCCTTGTACATCATCGTCAGCAATCTGGCGCCGATGTCGTCGTGCAGGTCCTGAGCCAATCGCATCCGCTCTTCGCTGCGGCCTTGCTCGACAGCCTTGTCGAAATTCACGGCACGGCGCAACTGCTCGACGATGCGATCGGTCAGCCGCGCGTCCTCGGTCGTGAACAAGCGGCGGCCGCGCTGCGCGAATCGAACCATCACCGAACCGGGGACGGAGGCCTCGCCACCCAGCAACGGCACTGGCACCAGCAGGCTCGAGCCGTCGCCGGCGACACGGGTCTTGGGCGGGCGTCGATCGACGACATTGACCTCGAGCGGCTCGAACAGTTCGCCCAGCAATTGCGACAGCAGGGGCGGCGCGCGCTCCGGGTGGTCCTCGACTTCGCGTGCGATGCGGTAGAGCTGTTCGAACATGCGCTCGGTCGTGAACCTGCTGCTGCCCAGCCATTGGCCGAGCACCCATTGGCGCACGCCCGAATAGACGGCCAGCGACACGAACAGGGCCAACGTCAGCGAGGCGAACGGGCCGAGCGAGAACACCGAGACGAACAGCAAGTCGAGCGAAGTCGCTACCGTGCTGATGGCCGCAAGCAGTGAAAACTCGCGCATGAAATTCTGCGACTTTGCCAGGAACGGCACCAGCATCAACAGCGAGCCGAGGAACACGTACCAAACCATCGAGCCGATATCGGCGACGTTGTGCGGTACGCCGGGCAGTCGGTCGGCGGCTGCGAGCGCCACGCTCAGCAGCGACCAGGTCGCGACGGCCACAACGCCGAACCCGCGCAACACGATCGCAAAGGGATGGGGCTCGATCTGGTACGACCAGCTGAGCAGTCCGATGGCCACCATCCCCAGCGCGAAGACCACGCCTTGTGTCCACCACCATCCCGCGCTCAAGGCGCCGGCGGCGACCGCGACCACCAGCGCAAATGCGATGCCCCAAGCGCCGAGCGCGATCCAACCTGAACCCGGGAGCCGTCTCGGGTGCAAGCACGCAACATTGACCATCGCCGCGGCCGTGAACAGGTCGAACCCCATCCGCACCGGCATGTCCCAGCGCGCCACGAGTGCAGGCAAACCGAAGGCCAGCGTCATTTCGATGGCGATGAACACGAGGTTGCCGGACTGGCACAAGGCCATGACGGCATACAGCAGCGTGGGACCACCGGGTTGCGCAAGGAACACCACCGCGGCCATCACGTACAACGCCAGGCCGAAGGCGCTGAGCACCCAGAAAATGATCGGCAGGCCCGCCAGGCCTCGCGGCGCCGACTGCACCTCGACTTGCGAACCGTCGGCGAAGCGCAGCGTGACCCGGCCTTGTTCGAGCACCGCAGACAAGCGCTCATCCATGAGCTGCTGGCGAGCGCGCTCGGCGTCGTTGATGACCCAGCGCGGCGAACGCTGCAGTTCCAGCGCATCCGGCTTCACGACTCGGGCGTCGGGGCCCATCAGGCCTACGAGTACGTGGCCCACATGGGGCCGGAGCGCCGGATCGCCGGTCGCCGAGAGCTCGATCTGATCGTGCGCATTGGCTCGCCAGTCGGCATTGATGCGAGGTATCGACGCCATGGCGCTGGCGATTGCGAATACGACCAGACCGCCCAGCAGCACGCAGACCAACAGCACCAGCAACCGCCAGCCGGTCCAACGCGCCATCAGCGCCTCGGATTCGCTGCCTGGGTCGCTCAGGCCGGAGTCGATCCCGGAATCGGCAACCGTCCCGGAGAAACCCGATCGGGTCGACTCCGGGCGGCTGAGGCGCGACGGGATCCCGCGGGTCGGGCGCACAACGTCGATTCCGTCGTGGGCCACGGCGCGGCCCTACACCAACCCTTGCTTGCTCGCCAGAACGGCCGCCTCGGCGCGGCTCGAAACATTGAGCTTCTTGTAGATCGACTTGATGTGATCGTTGACCGTGAACCACTTGATGCCCATCAGGTTCGCGATCTCCTTGATCGTGAAGCCCTTGCTCAGGTAGGTCAGCACCTCGCTCTCACGCGGCGTCAGACGCTCGTGGTCGAGCGGCGCTCCACGCCCCATCGGGACCGGGCGGCTGCTCTGGAAACTCGAGGCCAACGGCATCGTCGCGGAGTTCGGTGAGCTGCCGCCGGCCGGCCCGTGGCGAAAATGCGTGAGCAATCGCCGCGCGATCGCCGGTGACAGCGGTGGCTGGCCGCGCACGATCTTCTGCAGCTCCTCGACCAGCACCTCGAAGCGATCCTCTTTCAGCAGGTAGCCGTCGGCGCCGCACTGCAGCGCGGGAAACAGGTGGTCGTCGTCGGAGTACAGGGTCGTGACGATCTTGGTGGCCGGGTACTCGCCCAGTTCGGCAAGCAACTCCATGCCATTGCCATCGGGCAGTTCGAGGTCGACCAGGATCAACTTGAACGGGTCGGCACTTTGAACGCCGTCGCGTAGCGGTCCGATCTGGCGGCGCGCAGTCTCGAGATCGCCGGCCTCGGTGATCTGCAGCAGGTCGCTGAAGCTTTCGCGCACCACGCGCGTCAGAAAGCTGCGCGCGACCGGGTTGTCCTCGACGATGAGTACCTTGACTGGCATCTCCTGCGTCCCTCGTTCTTGTATGCGGCGCATGGTAGCGCAATCGGCCCCGATGACAGGCCCGAATCGCACCACGGACGCCATGCCTCGGCCGTCACGCCGCGGCACTGCGCCGAATCGAGTCAGGGGTTGGTCATGACCAGCTTGCCACGGACCTGCCGGCTGCCCATGCGGGCGAAGGCGAGCGGCAAGTCCTTCATCGGCAGACGCTGGTCGATCACCGGCTTGACCAAACCACGCGCGTACCACTGCGCCAACTCGGCCAACATCTGCGCGTTCGCCTTGGGCTCGCGCCGCGCGAATTCGCCCCAGAACACGCCGACGATCGAGGCGCCCTTGAGCAGTGGCAGGTTCCATGGCAGCGCCGGTATGCCGCCTTGCGCGAAGCCGATCACGAGGTAGCGGCCGCGCCAGGCGATGGAGCGGAATACCGGCTCGGCGAGGTCGCCCCCGACCGGGTCGTAGACCACGTCCGGCCCTTTGCCGTCGGTCAACCGCTTGATCTCTTCGCGCAGGTTCGCGGTGGCGTAGTTGATGGTCGCGTCGGCACCGAGCTCTCGACACAGCGCACACTTTTCATCGCTCGAGGCCGCCGCGATCACACGCGCGCCAGCCGCCTTGGCGATCTGGATCGCCGCCGTGCCGACACCCCCTGCCGCGCCCAGCACCAGCACCGTCTCGCCGGCCTTCAGCGCCGCGCGATCGAGCAGTGCATGGTGGCTGGTGGCGTAGGTCAACACGAAGGCCGCCGCATCGTCGAACGCAAAGCCCGGTGGCAGCGGCATCACCAGCGTCGCCTGCACCACCGCATGCGAGGCGAAGCCGCCGCTTCCGCCGAATGCCGCGACCGCATCGCCCGGCTTCAGATGCGTCACGCCGTCACCAACGGCCTCGATCACGCCCGCATACTCGGAGCCGGGAACGAACGGCAGAGGCGGCTTCATCTGGTACTTGTTCTGCACGATCAGCAGGTCGGGAAAGTTCAGGCTCGCCGCGCGAATCGCGATCCGCACTTCGCCGGCCTTCGGTTCGGGCGTGGGCAACTCCTTCCAGGCCAGCGCCTCGACGCCGATGGGGTTCTCGCAAAGCCAAGCATGCATGGTGGTGTTCCTCGTGGGGGTGACTGCGGGCGCAACGAACGCGGCCGATCGCGGTTGATGATACGCAGTGCACCCATGGCATCGCGTCGCCGACGTGACGAGTCCATACAATCAAGCCATGCACATCCTGATCGCCAACGACGACGGCTATCTCGCCCCCGGCCTGACCGCTCTCGTGAAGGCCTGCGAAGGCCTCGGCGAGCTCGACGTGATCGCGCCCGAGCAGAATGCCAGCGGCACCTCGAACTCGCTCACGCTGAGCCGGCCGCTGAGCGTGCATACCGCGATCAACGGGTTTCGATACGTCAATGGCACACCGTCAGACTGTGTGCACCTGGCACTGACCGGGGTGCTGCCGCGACGCCCCGACCTGGTGGTCTCGGGCATCAACAACGGCGCCAACATGGGCGACGACACGCTGTATTCGGGCACCGTCGCAGCGGCGATGGAAGGGTTCCTGTTCGGCATCCCGGCGATCGCCTTCTCGCAGGTCCAGAAAGGCTGGGGCGACCTCGATGCGGCCGCGCGCGTCGCGCGCAGCATCATCGAACAGGTGCTGCGACAACCGCCGATGCGCACGCCGTTCCTGCTCAACGTCAATATCCCGAACCGCGCCGATGCCCACACGCTGCCGCGCGTGCTCACAAGGCTGGGCCGCCGCCACGCGAGCGAGCCGCTGATCCGCCAGACCAGTCCGCGCGGCGACACCATGTACTGGATCGGACCGGCCGGCGACGCACGCGAGGCCGGGCCCGGCACCGACTTCCATGCCACCGCCAGCGCACAGGTCTCGATCACGCCGCTGCAGGTCGACCTGACCGACCACGGCGCACTGCCCGACTGGCGCGACTGGCTGGGCACGCCGTAGGCATGAGTGTGCCGGGCAAGCGCGCGCCGAAGTTTCCACTGCGACTGGACGACCTCGGCTCGCGCGCGAAGGTGGCGCGCACCCCGTTGGCGCCGGTATCCGCACCCTTGTTCACCAGCGCACCCAAGTTGCAGGCCGCGGCCGCTGCGGCGCGGTCGGTGCTGCGACCGCAGCGCCCCGTCGAGCACGCCCATGTCGATGCTTCGCGCCGGGTCGCGCCTTCGGGCGTCGGCATGGACTCTTCCGATGTGCGCGCGCGCATGGCGCAGCGACTTGGCGCCGCCGGCGTGAGCAACCCGGCCGTGCTGAGTGCGATGGCAATCGTGCCGCGGCACTTGTTCGTCGATGCGGCGCTGGTCGCGCAGGCCTACGAAGACACGAGCCTGCCGATCGGTCACGGTCAGACGATCTCCAAACCGTCGGTGGTCGCACGCATGATCGAGTTGCTGCTCGGCGGCGTGTCCGCGCGGCAATCGAACAGTCTCGGCCGCGTGCTCGAAATCGGCACCGGCTGCGGCTACCAGGCCGCTGTCCTCGCGCGGCTCGCGTCGCAGGTGGTATCGGTCGAGCGCCTGCGCCCGCTGCACGACAAGGCCCGCGCGCTGCTCGCGCCAGGACGGCCTGGCAACTTGCGGCTGGTGTATGGTGACGGCATGCGCGGGCACCCACCCAACGCGCCCTACGACAGCATCATCGCCGCCGCCGTAGGTGACAAACTCCCCGCTGCGTGGCTTGAACAGCTCGCGGTGGGAGGGCGGTTGATCTCTCCGTTGCGCCAGCCCGGCAGCGATCGGCAGGTGCTGATGGTGGTCGATCGCACCGAGCAGGGTTACGAGCGCAATGCCTTCGAGGCAGTGCATTTCGTCCCTCTAAAATCGGGCCTCGTTGCATGATGAAGATGAACAAGAACCGCATGGTGATCAAATGGAAACGGCTCAGCGCGTGGTTGGTTGCCGCAGCAGTGGTGGCAGGCTGCAGCACAACCTCGAATCGTGCGCCGGTCGAAGACCGCGGTGCCGCGGGCAGGGCACCTGTGGCGGCGGGCACGATGCCCGGCGTTGCCGCTGCTGCGCCCGCCGATGCCAGCCGGCCACTGCCCGGTGCCGAGAACAGCGGCAAGCCCGGCTACTACACTGTGAAGCCCGGTGACACGCTGATTCGCATCGGCCTGGAGAACGGCCAGAACTGGAAAGACCTGGTCAAGTGGAACGGCCTGGACAACCCGAACATCATCGAAGTCGGCCAGGTGCTGCGCGTCGTGCAGCCGGGGCTCGATGCGAATGCCGCATCGACCAAGCCGATCTCGACTGCGCGCATCGAAAGTCGCCCGCTCGAGGCCAAGGGCGTCGCCCCGGCGGCCAGCGGCTCGGTGGTCGCCGCCCCGGCCGCCGCGCCGGCGACCGCGGTGGCTCCTGCGACAGCCACCGCGCGCGAAGGCGATGACGACCTGGTCTGGTCCTGGCCTGCAGCCGGGCCGGTGCTGGCGCCGTTCGACGATGGCAAGTCGAAGGGTTTGTCGATCGGCGGGAAGGCCGGTGACCCGGTGTACGCGGCGGCCGATGGTCGCGTGGTCTACGCCGGCTCGGGCTTGCGAGGCTACGGCAACCTGATCATCCTGAAGCACAACAACACCTACCTGACCGCGTATGCCCACAACCAGACCTTGCTGGTGAAGGAAGACCAGACCGTCAAGCGCGGCCAGAAGATCGCCGAAATGGGCTCGACCGACGCCGACAGCGTGAAGCTGCACTTCGAGATCCGCAAACAAGGCAAGCCCATCGACCCGGCGAAGTTGCTGCCGCCGCGTTGATCGGTGAACAGCCCGGGCCAGACCATGATCGCAAAGCGCGCCCCGCTGGATGGTCATGCGCCTGAACCCAGGCTGGCCGGCAATGGCGCGATTGCGTCGGCAATCGACCACTCGCAAGCGCTTGTTCCCCCCTCCCAGCCTATGGTGGCGGACGTCGATCTCGTCATCGACACACCCGCGATCGATGACGACACCTTGAGCACGCTCGTGAACGAGCGCGCGGCGCTGGCGCCCGGCGACGCCGAAGTCGGCAATACGCTGCAGACCTACCTGCGCGACATCCGCCGTGCGCCGTTGCTGACGCCACAGGAAGAGTTCGACACGGCGACTCGCGCCCGTCAGGGTGATTTCGACGCCCGCCAGACAATGATCGAGCACAACCTGCGCCTGGTCGTGAGCATCGCCAAGAACTACCTGGGGCGCGGCTTGCCGATGTCCGACCTGATCGAGGAAGGCAATCTCGGCCTGATGCACTCGATCGGCAAGTTCGAGCCCGAGCGCGGTTTCCGGTTCTCGACCTACGCATCTTGGTGGGTGCGTCAGAACATCGAGCGCGCGATCATGCACCAGGCCCGTCTGGTCCGGTTGCCGGTGCATGTGGTGCGCGAACTCAACCAGGTTCTGAAGGCGCGGCGCACACTCGAAGCGGCTGCGGCGAGCACTGGCGGCAGCGACCGGCCGGTGCGCGTCGAAGACGTGGCCGCGGCGGTCGGCCGACCGGTCAGCGAGGTCAGCGCACTGCTCAAATTCGCCGAACAGCCCACGTCGCTCGACGCACCGATCGAGTGGCAGCAGGGTGACAACAGCCACGAGTCGGTGCTCGACGGCGTCGCCGACGATGGCGCCACCGACCCAATGAGCCTGGCATTGGGCAACGAAGTCGACTTGCTGCTGCACCATGGCCTGGACGAGCTCAACGATCGCGAGCGCGAAGTGGTGATGGGGCGCTACGGCCTGGGCGACCGTGAGCCCGAGACGCTCGAAGTGCTGGCGGACCGCCTCGGCCTGACCCGGGAACGCATCCGCCAGATTCAGCAAGAGGCGTTGCTCAAGCTGCGTCGGCGCATGGCGCGCCACGGCGTGGATCGCGATTCGATCTTCTGATCGCGGCCCCGCGCATGCAACGAACCGACTTCCGTTTCGTCGACCGGCTGCGCGTGCGCTGGGCCGAGATCGATGCGCAGCAGATTGTCTTCAATGCGCACTACCTGATGTACTTCGACACCGCCATCGCCGGCTACTGGCGGGCGCTGGCGATGCCTTACACGCAAACCATGGTGGACCTCGGCGGCGATCTGTTCGTGCGCGAGGCGACGCTCGAGTACCACGCACCGGCCCGCTACGACGACCTGCTCGACATCGGCCTGCGCTGCGCACGCGTCGGCACCTCCTCGGTTCTGTTCAGGGGCGCGGCGTTTCGCCAGAACCAGCTGCTGGTGACGTGCGAACTCGTGTACGTGTTCGCCGATCCGCAAGCGCAGACGTCCAAGACGGTGCCCGAGTCGCTGCGCGCCGCGCTGCAAGGCTACGAGGTCGGCGAAGCGATGGTGCAGACGCGCGTCGGCCCGTGGGACGAACTCGGTGCGCACGCGCGGGCCGTGCGCACCGCGGTGTTCATCGACGAACAGAAAATCCCTGCCGAGATGGAGTGGGACGATGCCGACGCGCAGGCCGTGCACGCGGTGGCGTACAACCGTTTCGGGTTGGCGCTGGCGACCGGCCGGCTGCTGCGCGAAGCCCCTGGTGTGGCACGCATCGGCCGCATGGCGTCGATCGCGGCGGTGCGTGGTACCGGCGTAGGCCGCGCGCTGCTCGAGGCGCTGATGAACGCCGCGAAGGCGCGTGGCGACACCGAGGTGCTATTGAACGCGCAGACCAGCGCGCAGGCGTTCTACTCGCGCGCCGGGTTCGCTGCGGCCGGGCCGGTGTTCGACGAGGTCGGCATCGCACACGTGGCGATGTCGCGATCGTTGTGACGTCGATCGTTGGCGCGCGTTTCGGCCCGCGCGGGCCAGTCCGGCAGCAAAACCCGGTGCAACGCAGCGGCTCGGCCGTCGGCATCGAAACTGCGCTCGATCACGTGCGTGATCAGCCGGCTGCCGACGCGCTCGGTGATGATCAGCGTCGAGCAGCGCGTGCCGTAATGCTGGTCGGGCATGTGGATGAACGCCGCCGAGAGCTGCCGCTCACGCTCCGGTGCGATGCCGGTGTTCGGCAACGTGAGGTCCTCGGCCACGGTGCGGTCGGCGAGCGCCTCGAACAACTGCGCGGCCAGTGCGTCGGCGGTTGCAGCGGTGGCGATCGACGCTCGAAGCCGCGCTTTCAGCGCCGTCACCTTCGGCCACGGCGAGTCGAGCCCGCCGTTCGACAGGCCATACACGCCGGGCAGCAACTCGCGCCGGGGTGCGCCGGTGTTCGAGGCCCAGAAGCACTCGGCGCGCAGAAGGTCGGCGGCGACCAGGTTGAAGCCGTTGTAGCCCGACACCGCGGCGCGCTTCCAGAAGTCACCGGTCGACGAGCCGCCGGTGAGCCAGTCGGTCACGAGGGCGCCGCGCGATGGTGCGGTGGGCACGACCGGCATCACCCCGCGCACGTTGGTCAGCAGTGCGAGCCGACCTTCGGCGGTGAGGCCCAACCAGGTGCCGCCGGATTCGAGGTCACGACCCCCGAGCACCGGCACCGCACCGGGCCGCGGTGTCCACCAGCCCAGCGGTGCGGCAGCGCGCTTGAAGAACTCGTCGCGATTCGACGCGACGACGAACGGGAAGCGCTCGCTGGCGTCGATGGCCAGCGCTACGAGGCACATGCGACGAAGCTCTCGGAGTGGCGCAGCCCGTCGAGCATCGGCAACAGCACGCGGGCCTGCGTCTCGATTTCGGATTGGAGCGCAGTGTCGATGCCGCCGTGGTCGAGTGCGGGATCGGTGGCGTAGGTCTCCATCCAGGTCTGCCATTCACCGTCTGCTTCGCCGCCGCACAACAGCCGCGCGACCAGATGGGGAAACCGTGCGCGCAGCTCGGCCTGCAGGCGATCCACGCCGGCGCGCACCGCAACTGCATCGAGCGGGTTCACGCGGTAGTAAACGAACAGTTCACGCATGGTGCTCGGTGCGGGCCATCGGTGCGCGCGGGATTGAACTGCGGGCAGCGGTGGTTGGACGCGTCCGGCTGGCAGCCCTCAGGCTGGCAGCGCGGCCTCGAAGGGCAGCGCGTAGGGCAGGGCGCGCTGCCTCAACGGCGCCCCGTCGGCGGCACCCAGATGCAGGCCACCCCCGACGAGGGCCGCGAGCTTGACCTCGACCAGCGCTGCCATGCCACCACCGTCCGGCTGCGGCGCCGCGTTGACGACCATGCCGGCAGGCTGATCCGGGTCACCACTGTGGAAGACCTCCTGGCCGGCGCTGGCTGTGCCGGCGCAGTCGAATAGGAACATGCGCCGCTTGATCGTGCCGCGGTACTGGCTGCGCGCCACGACCTCCTGGCCGGGGTAGCAGCCCTTCTGGAAATCGACGCCGCCGACGAGTTCGTAGTTGAGCATCTGCGGCACGAACTGGTCGACCGTGGCCGCCTCGATCGTCGGGATGCCGGACTGCACTTCGAGCCAGCGCCACATGTCGAGCGTCAGCGTCGGCGCAGCCACCGCGGCGTGCGCCGACGGCAGCGTGACCAGGCCCCGGTGCATGCCTGCGACATCGGGCAGCCGCACCAGCGCGCCGACTTCAAGATCGCGCTTGCCCCACACCGGCATGTCGCCCAGCAGCGCCCGCGCACTCTCGCCAACGACCCCGTGCAGTGCCAGTTCGGCGCTGGCGTCGCTCAGCTTGCACTGCGCGCGCAGCACGAACATCGACAGGCGTTTGAGCGTGGCCGGCAGCACGCTTGCCGAACAGGCCAGCAGCAACTCGTCGTCGGCCATCTTCCAGACCACGAAACTGGCCTGCAATCGGCCTTTGGCAGAACAAAATCCGGCCAACCGGGCCCGCGCCCGGTCAAGCCCGGCCACGTCGTTGGTGAGCTGGCCTTGCAGGAACTTGACGGCGTCCGCACCGCGTGCCCGGATCAGGCCCCAGTGGCCCAGCGGCACGCTGCCCTCGATGGTGTGTGGCATGTTCATGCGCGATTATCATCAGCGCCCATGGTTGTTGTCTCAAAGCGGTCTCAGGGTTCACGCCGCAGCGGCGGCGTACCGGGTCGATGAAGTTCTGGCGTGGATTCGTGGTGTGGGTGGTGCTGGTGGTGCTGGCGGGTCTTGCCCTCGCCGCAGGCACCGCCTGGTGGCTGAACCGGCCACTCGACCTGGCGACCGATCCGGTCGAGTTGTCGATCGAGCACGGCACGCCGCCGCGCGAAATCGCCCAGGCCTGGGTGAGTGCCGGTGTGCAGGTTTCACCGCTGCTGCTGTACGAATGGTTCCGCTGGTCCGGGCGCTCGCGCAGGATCCGCGCCGGCAGCTACGAGATCGCCCGCGGCGCGACGCCGCGCGACCTGCTCAGCAAGATGGTCCGCGGCGACGAGACGCTGGCCGTCGTGCACCTGATCGAAGGCTGGACCTTCCGCCAGTTTCGCGCCGAACTGGCCCAGGCCGATGCCCTCAAGCCCACCACTGCCGGCATGACGGACGCCCAGATCATGGATGCGCTCGGTGCCCCTGGCGTATCGCCCGAGGGCCGCTTTCATCCCGACACCTACGCCTACAGCAAGGGCAGCAGCGACCTGGCGGTACTGAAGCGGGCGTACCGGGCGATGCAGAAGAGCCTGGACGCGGCATGGCTGGAACGCGCGCCGGACACGCCGCTGCGCAACGAGGACGACGCGCTGGTGCTGGCGTCGATCGTCGAGAAGGAGACCGGCGTCGGTGCCGACCGCGGGCGCGTCGCCGGCGTGTTCATCAACCGGCTGCGCATCGGCATGCCGCTGCAGACCGACCCGACCGTGATCTACGGGCTGGGCCCGAATTTCGACGGCAACCTGCGCAAGCGTGACCTGCAGACCGACACGCCGTACAACACCTACACCCGCAGCGGCCTGCCGCCAACGCCGATCGCGATGCCCGGCAAGGCTGCGCTGCTGGCGGCGGTGCGGCCCGACCCGACGAAAGCGCTTTACTTCGTGGCGCGTGGCGACGGCAGCAGCGAATTCAGCCAGACTCTGGCCGACCACAACCGCGCGGTGAACCTGTACCAGCGCGGCGGGCAGCGCGGCAAGTAGCGCGCACATCGCAGGGCAGGGCGGCAATTCGTGAGCAGCAGATTCATCACCTTCGAAGGCATCGACGGCGCCGGCAAGTCGACCCACATCGACGCGCTGGCGCAGCGCCTGCGCAACACCGGCGCCACGGTGGTGTGCACGCGTGAGCCGGGCGGAACACCGCTGGCCGAGCGCGTGCGCGAGATCGTGCTGCATGCCACGATGGACGGGCTGACCGAGGCGCTGCTGGTGTTCGCGGCGCGGCGCGACCACATCCGCAATGTGATCGAGCCGGCATTGGCCTCGGGGCACACCGTGTTGTGCGATCGGTTCACCGACGCCACCTTCGCCTACCAGGGCGGCGGACGCGGCACACCCATGCCGGTGTTGGCGCAGCTCGAGCAATGGGTGCAGGGCACCTTGCAGCCCGACCTGACACTCTGGTTCGACCTGCCCGCCGAACTCGCGGCGATGCGCCGCGCGCAGGCCCGCGCGGCCGATCGCTTCGAGCAACAAGACCTCGCGTTCTTCGAGCGTGTGCGGGCCGCTTACGCGGCGCGCATGGCCGCCGCGCCGCAGCGTTTCGTGCGCATCGACGCCGCGCTCGAACGCGATGCGGTTGCCCGGCAGATCGACTCGCTGATGAAAGCCCGCGCGTGGTAGGCCCGGACGGCGAGTTGCCGCTGCCGTGGCTGGAGCCGGTGCTGCGCCGCACGCTCGACTCGCAGCACGCCCACGCCCTGCTGCTGCATGGTCCGCAGGGCATCGGTCAGTTCGAGCTGGCGCTGGTGCTGGCGCAGGCCTGGCTGTGCGAGGCCGCGCACGGCGCTGCGCGACCGTGCGGGGTGTGTGCGAGCTGCCGTCTGGTGCAGGCGCACTCGCACCCCGACCTGCTGGTGCTGGTCCCGGAGGCGTTGCAAGAGAGTCTGCAATGGGGCGCTGCCGATGCCGACGAGGCGACCTCGGCACGAGCCGCCAAAACGAAGCCGAGCCAGGAGATCAAGGTCGAGGCGGTGCGCGCCGCGGTGAGCTTTGCGCAGACCACGTCGGCGCGCGGTCGCGGCAAGGTCGTCGTGCTGCACCCGGCCGAACGCATGAATGTCGTCTCGGCCAACACCTTGCTCAAGACGCTCGAGGAGCCACCGGGCAACGCGCGCTTCGTGCTCAGTTGTG
This sequence comes from Burkholderiales bacterium, assembly GCA_028868895.1. GTDB lineage: Bacteria > Pseudomonadota > Gammaproteobacteria > Burkholderiales > Burkholderiaceae_C > LMDS01. The sequence goes on along the minus strand of JAGWTP010000045.1, from coordinate 14,511 downwards.
CCGCGTCCGAGGCGCTGCTGCCCACGATCCGCAGCCGTTGCCAGAACGTGGTGATGAGCCTGCCGCCGCCGCAGCAGGCGGTCGAGTGGTTGGCGCGCGAAGGCGTGGCCGATCCGGACGTGATGCTCGCTGCCACCGGCGGCCAGCCGCAGGAGGCACTGGCATGGGCGCGCCAGGGCATCGATGCCGCGCTGTGGCTGCGGGTTCCGGCGCTGGTCGGGCAGGGCGTGGCGGCGCCGTTCGCGGCGTGGCCGGTGCCGCGCGTGATCGACGCGCTGCAAAAGCTCTGCCACGACGCGGCGCGCGTGGCCGCCGGTGCGGCGCCGCGCTACTTTCCTGCGTCGACCCTCTCCGGCGGCGCCAACCCTGCAGCGCTGTCGGCGTGGATGCGCGAACTCGGTCGCGTGTCACGCCATGCCGAGCACCCCTGGAACGTGGGCCTGATGGTCGAGTCCTTGATCCTGCAGGGCCAGCGTGCGCTGATCGGGGCGAGCCGCGATGGCGCGTACGTACAGGCTGTTTCGGTACACTCGCGCCGATGAGCGAAGCCCCGCCCCGAATCCCGTCATCGGGCCTTGCCGTGCCGCCCGGCACGACGCGGCCGAGCGTGATCCAGCTCGTGTTCCGCGAGAAGGGCGCGCTGTACGCGGCCTACATGCCGGTGTTTTCGGATGGTGGCTTGTTCGTCCCCACCACGCGCGAGTACAAACTCGGCGACGACATCTACCTGCTGCTGTCGCTGCCCGACGATCCGCAACGCTACCCGGTGGCCGGCAAGGTCGGTTGGATCACCCCCGCCAATGCTTCGGGCGGCCGCACCCAGGGCGTGGGCGTGCGGTTCCCGAACGACGAAAAGACGCGTGGCCTGAGGATCAAGATCGAAGAAGTGCTGGGCACCTCCATCTCGTCCGCCAAGCCCACGCAGACGATCTGATGGCGCTTCGTGGCCGATGCACGTGGCTCGCGCATGTTCGTTGACTCCCATTGCCACCTGAGTTTTCCGGAACTCGCCCAGAAACTCCCCGAAATTCGCGCTGCGATGGCAGCCGCCCAGGTCGACCGCGCGCTGTGCATCTGCACCACGCTCGAGGAGTTCGAGCAGGTCCACCGGCTGGCCGCTGACCACGCCAATTTCTGGTGCAGCGCCGGCGTGCACCCCGACAACGAGGGTGTGCGCGAGCCCAGCGTCGCCGATCTGGTGGCACTCGCCGGGCGGCCGCGGGTCGTCGCCATCGGCGAAACCGGTCTCGACTACTACCGACTGAACGGCCGCAGCGTGGCCGACATGGCGTGGCAGCGTGAACGGTTTCGCGTCCACATCCGGGCCGCGCGCGCGACGGCGTTGCCACTGGTGGTGCACACGCGCAGCGCGTCGGAAGACACGCTGGCCATCCTGCGTGAAGAGGGCGCGCAATGCTCTTCAGGTGACGGGCCGGGCGGCGTGTTCCACTGCTTCACCGAAACCGAAGCGGTGGCGCGCGCGGCGCTCGACCTCGGCTTCTACATCTCGTTTTCCGGCATCCTGACGTTCAAGACCGCCCAGGCACTGCGCGATGTGGCCGCCTTCGTGCCGCTCGATCGCTGCCTGATCGAGACCGACAGCCCCTACCTGGCGCCGGTACCGTTCCGCGGCAAGACCAACAGCCCGGCTTACGTGCCCTTCGTCGCGCAGCAGATGGCAACGCTGAAGGGACTGCCCATCGAAACCATCGCGCGGGCGACGAGTGCCAACTTCGAGCGCCTGTTCAAGCTCGGATCCAACCCGTCACCGGCCTGACGTAATGTTAAGAAACCACCTTAGATATTTCGTCTTGTGCCTTGTTGTGATTGGTGTTTTTAAAGCCAATGCCGGATCGTTTGACGATTTTTTCGTGGCCATTCGCAACGACAACACCGACGCCGTGAGCAACCTGCTGCAGCGTGGTTTCGACCCCAACACGCGCGACTCCGAGGGCCAGCCCGCGCTGACCATCGCAATGCGCGAAGGTGCCCTCAAGGTGGCACGGGTACTGCTCGCTCGCCCCGAAACCGACGTCAATGCGCTGAACCAGGCCGGTGAATCGGCGCTGATGATGGCCGCGTTGAAGGGCAATCTGGAGGGCGCCCGGTTGTTGCTGGCGCGAGGTGCCAAAGTCAATCAATCCGGATGGTCGCCTTTGCACTATGCCGCCGCGGGTCCCGATCCGAAGTTGGTGCGATTGTTGATCGATCGCGGCGCCGCCATCGACGCCGCTTCGCCCAATGGCACGACCCCCTTGATGATGGCGGCACAGTACGGCAGCGAGGCCAGCGTCGATCTGTTGTTGAGCCACGGCGCGAACCTGAAACTTCGAAACGAGCGCAACCTGGACGCCATTGATTTCGCACGTCTATCCGGTCGCGACTGGTTGGTCAAGAAACTGCAATCGCTGCCGCCTGGCTGACAGCGACCATCGAACTACGAACCCGGTGGTCCCAATCTGGAATGCGCGACAATGTATATTATGTTAACTACATTTGTAAATTCGAGTCGTACGTAACCCAAGCGCAACCAATGGGTTGCGGCAGACTCATCGACACCTTGTTCGACACTCGAACCGCCTACCCTGAAAAAAGTGCCGACGCCGATCGAAGTCGGCACACGCGGCCTCCGACCTGAGCACGCGTGACGGAGCTATGCCTTCGGTAATTCTTTCTGAAGTCCCTTTGACAGCGCAACTCCCGCGGCAGTACTCATTTCCACGGGTAATACCGCCCCGTTTTCGAACATGAGTTGCATGCGCACGTTTCCGTCGATTTCCGACGGCGCAGCGGCGGCGGCCAACACGTCCAGCGCAGGTGCGGGAGCGCCGGGAGCCTGTTCGGTCTTGTCCAACAATGCGATGGCAACAGCAGGGGCAAGCTCGGTGGTAATTGCGAGATTGGTGGCGGACTTTTTGGTCCGCTTTCGAGCGGACGCTCCGCTTGGTGCGGGCGCCGCCTTTGTGGCCCGCTTCCGCTTAGGCGAAGCCGACGCGCGAGAGGTAGTGGCCATGATTTGCAAGCTTGAGTGAAGGTCGAAACCTTACTATACGCGTGCGAGATTTATCCGCGCCCGGTGCCGAAGGGCACACCCCACACGACGCCATCGCCAACGACCAGCCGCGCGCCGTGCCAACGTCAACTTTGCGTGCCCCGGCACCCGACGGACGGTACTCCGTGATGGCCGACACCCGGCCTCGTCGATGCCGCGACCCCGCGCGCTGTCGTCATCGCTTGTCGATCAACGATCAACCCCCCAGGGCGAAGCGGCTGGAGGCAGCGTTCATGCCAGGTCAGAACGGCACGGACGACCCTGTCCAGGCGTTGGTCACCGGTCGAGCCCGGGCGATCGCCTGCGTCGCATCGCACCAGCCTTTGCAGGCGTTGCGGCCCGGCCGACGTCGCCACAGGTTCAGCAAGCCCTCGCACTTTGCGTAGAAGTGGAAGAAGCGCAGCATCTGCTGGACTTCAGCGCGGCTCGGCCGATGCTCACTGCAGATCTGCTTGTCGTCCGACATGCCACGGTCGGTCAACGTGACGGCACCCCAGGCCCTGACTCGCACGCACATGCCGTAGCGCAAGCGCGGCCCGAGTATGAGCGCATCGAGCAGATTGGCGCGCTTACATGACCGCCGCCGGATTCGTGGCGCTGGAACACTACCATCGACCGACCGCCATGCCGCTCGACCAGCAACCTTGGCTGGCCAGCGTGTGGCGCAAGCCGATGGCCTGACCGGGCGGACGCTCACCGGCTCGTTGCCCTCGGCCTTCGAGGCGCTGGCCCTGGCGCTGGTGGTCTACGGCGTGACGGTGGCCACCGCGGTCGCTTCGGGCGCCTGGTTCCGGGACGCCCGACCGTTCGGCGCAAGGTCACTCCGCGGCCAGCCCGGTCGGTGATAGATCGAGAGCAGTGATGCCGATGCGCCCTCCCCGGTGAAGACCTGGCGCAGACGTAGGCGCCACCATCGGCGATTGGCGATGACGGTTCTTGCATGCCGGTGAGCCTGCTTGCGCGCGGACACGCGTTGCCGGTTGCTTCGGTTGCGGCGCTTTGGACGCCCACCGTCCCCGACATGCCGCGGACTGAGCAAGATGCGCCGACGACGGCCCAGACGAGGAGCCGTGTTGTCCGAAGCGATCCGCGTGGCCACGACAGCCGTCGACTTCGGCGCGTTTGCGGCATTGGTGTCCGAGCACGTGGCGTGTTGTTTCGCGTCCGATACCGCGACCCACCGGGGTTCGTCGATAAGGTCTTCGGGCACTGGAACAAGAAGTGGCCAGCCCGGAGGGACTCGAACCCCCGACATCCGACTTAGAAGGTCGGTGCTCTATCCAGTTGAGCTACGGGCTGGTGGAGGGCCGGAATTTGGCCGATCGGAAGGTGGTCGGGGCGGCGGGATTCGAACTCGCGACCTACTGGTCCCAAACCAGTTGCGCTACCAGGCTGCGCTACGCCCCGAACCTCGCGATTGTACTCAGGCACCCTGGGCGACTTCGGGCGCGGGCAGCATCAGTTGCCGCGACACCGCCACGCATTGCTGGATGTGCTGTTCGCACACGTACTTCAGCGCCGAGAACGTCAGCAGCGCCGACACCGCCTGCCCGGCGATGGGCACGAACTTGGTGGCTTGCTGCGCCGTCAGGCGAACCCCGACGACGCGCAGCAACCTGGCGACGAGTTCGTGCGTTACGAAGCGGCCGACGAGCATGCCGCCTCCCGCCGAGATCGCCTTGTAGACCACCACGCGCCGATCGGGTGCGAGTCGTTCGATCTGCTCGGGCGTGAGGCCGAAGGCGCGGTTGATCGCGGGCAGCACCCTGATCAGCACCGCCACGTCGGTGACCCAGTCGACGCCGGGGATCGGCACCGCCGACACGCCCGCCGCCACCAGCGCCCTGCTGTTGACGAGCCGCCGGCACTGCCGCACCACGGCCTCGATCTGCGCCGGCGTACCGGGCACGACGACCCAGTCGGTGGAGTTGTTCATTGCACGAACCCTGAGGTGGTCGGTCAGGCCGACAGTTGTGCCCAGACCTTCTCGAGCCGCTTCACGCTGACCGGCTGCGGCGTGCGCAGCTCCTGGGCGTACAGGCTCACGCGCAGTTCCTCCAGCAACCAGCGGAACTCGTCGAGGCGGGGATCCGGCACGCCCTTGCGCTCGGCCAGCAGGCGCAGGTAGCGTTGCTCGAGCGGACGCAGTTCGCTCATTCGCTGCGCGTCGCGAGCCGGGTCGGCGCGCAGCTTGTCCAGGCGCATCACCACCGCCTTCAGGTAGCGCGGCAGGTGCGCAAGCTGGGCCCACGGGGTGTGCGCAACGAAGCGCTTCGGCACGAGCCGCGCGAGCTGCGCGGCGATGTCGTCGGCCACGTCTTTCGGTGCCCGCGCGTCCTTCAGCTTGCGCAGCGCGGCGGTGTGCTCGACCAGGACCACGGCGGCGCTGCGCGCCACCTCGCTGGCGATGAGCGTCAGGCGCCCTCGCCCCTGGTCGATGCAGCGCGCGAACGCGGCCGCGTCGGTGGGCAGCGCCTCGGCCAGGAAGGCGCGCTCGATCGCGACCTCGATGATCTGTTCGCGCAGTTCCTCCGCGTTGCCGCCGCCCGTGCCATCGGCGTGGCGCCCGACCAGCAGGTAGGCGACCGCCATCTTCTGCAGATCAGGGAGGTTCTTCTCGAGGTACTTCAACGCGTCGCGCAACTGCAGCGCGATCAGCCGGCGCAGGCCGGCCCGGTGCTGGCGCGCGGCGGCGTCGGGTTCGTCGAAGACCTCGATCTCGACATGCGTGGCCTTGTCGATCAGCGCCGGAAAGCCGATCAGCGACTGGCCCGCCTTGCGGATCTCCATCAGCTCGGGGAGTTCGCCGAAGGTCCAGGCGGTGTATTGTTGGGGTGGTGCGGGGTGGCCCTCAACCCGGCCCTCTCCCAGAGGGAGAGGGGGAAAGGCAGAGAGGCTATCGCCCCCTCTCCCCTTGGGAGAGGGTTGGGGTGAGGGCCCGTCGCCCGCCACCTTCAATCCGTCGCCCTTCAACCCTGCCAGCGCCTGAAACGCCGACCTGGCCTGCCCGCCCAGCTCGGCCTTCAGTGCCGCGAGGTTGCGGCCGGTGCCGAGCTGGCGTCCGTGCTCGTCGTCGATGCGGAAGTTCATCAGCAGGTGCGCCGGCAATTGCTCCAGCTTGAAGTCGGCGCGCTTGATGTCGAGCTGGGTCTTGTCGCGCACGCTTTTGAGCAGCGTGTCGATCAGGCTGCCGTTGCCGAACGGTACCCCGGCGACTAAGGCGTCCACGTACTCGGGCAGCGGCACCAGCCGCGAGCGCGGCCGCTGGTGCAGGCTCTTCACCAGCGCCAGCACCTTGTCCTTGAGCATGCCGGGCACCAGCCACTCGCAGCGCTCCTCATTGACCTGGTTGAGCGAGTAGATCGGCACCGTCACGGTCACGCCGTCTTTCGGGTCGCCGGGCGCGTGAAGGTAGTTCGCCAGGCAGTCCACGCCGCCCAGGCGGATCGTCTTCGGGAACGCGGCGCTGGTGATGCCGGCGGCCTCGTGGCGCATCAGCTCTTCGCGGGTGAGCAACAGCAGGCGCGGCTGGCGCTTCACTTCGTCGCGGTACCAGCGCTCCAGGCTGTGCCCGCTGCAAACGTCGGCGGGCAACTGGGCGTCGTAGAAGGCGTGGATCAGTTCGTCGTCCACGAGCACGTCCTGGCGGCGCGACTTGTGCTCAAGCTCCTCGACCTGCGCGATCAGCTTGCGGTTCGCGTTCAGGAACGGCAGCTTCGTTTCCCATTCGCCTGCCACGAGCGCCTCGCGGATGAAGATCTCGCGCGCCGCCGGCGCATCGACGTTGCCGAAGTTCACCCGCCGGTTGCTGTAGATCACGATGCCGTACAGCGTGGCGCGCTCCAGCGCGATCACTTCGGCGGCCTTCTTCTCCCAGTGCGGCTCGAGCAGCTGGGTCTTGATGACGTGGCCGGCGATCTGCGGCAGCCACTGCGGCTCGATCGAGGCGATGCTGCGGCCGAACAGGCGCGTGGTCTCGACCAGCTCGGCCGCGACGATCCAGCGCCCCGGCTTCTTCGACAGGTTGGCGCCCGGGTGCTTGTAGAAGCGGATGCCGCGCGCGCCCAGGTACCAGTCGTCCTCGTCGCTCTTGCAGCCGATGTTGCCGAGCAGCCCGGCGAGCATCGACAGGTGGATCTGCTCGTAGGTGGCAGGCGATCCGTTCAGGCGCCACCGGTGCTCGGCCACGACCGTGTGCAGCTGCGAGTGGATGTCGCGCCATTCACGCACGCGACGCGGCGATATGAAGTGGTCGCGCAGCAGTTGCTCCTGCTTGCGCGCCGACACCTTGTGTTCGCCGGCACCGCCGCGCGCGTCTTCGAGCCACTTCCACAGCTTCAGGTCGCCGATGAACTCGCTCTTCTCGTCGTCGAACTTCTTGTGCGCGGCGTCGGCCGCCTGCTGGTGCTCGAGCGGGCGGTCGCGCACCTCCTGAACGCTGAAGGCGGCGGCGATGATCAACACCTCGGTCAGTGCCTCGCGCGAGCGCGCTTCGAGAATCATGCGGCCCACGCGCGGATCGAGCGGCAAGCGCGCGAGCTCCACGCCGATCGGCGTCAGCTCGTTGAAGTCGTCGACCGCACCGAGTTCGGCGAGCAGCTGGTAGCCGTCGGCGATCGCGCGGCGCGGCGGCGGCTCCAGGAAAGGAAAGTCCTCGACCGTGCCCAGGTTCAGCGACTTCATCCGCAGGATCACGCCGGCCAGCGACGAACGCAGGATCTCGGGGTCGCTGAATTTCGGCCGGCCGGCAAAGTCTTGCTCGTCGTACAGGCGAATGCAGATGCCGTTGCTGACGCGCCCGCAGCGCCCGGCACGCTGGTTCGCGGCCGCCTGGCTGATCGGCTCGACCAGCAGTTGCTCGACCTTGTTGCGGTAGCTGTAGCGCTTGACGCGCGCGGTGCCGGCGTCGACGACGAACTGCACGCCCGGCACTGTCAGCGAGGTCTCGGCCACGTTCGTCGCGAGCACGATGCGCCGCGCGCTGTGCGGCTCGAAGATGCGGTCCTGCTCGGCCTGGCTCAGGCGCGCGAACAGCGGCACCACCTCGACCCCCGGCGGATGGTGCTTGCGCAGGTGATCGGCGGCCTCGCGGATTTCGCGCTCGCCGGGCAGGAACACGAGCACGTCGCCGCTGCCTTCGCGCCACAACTCGTCGACGGCCGCACCGATCGCATCGTTCAGGTCGAACTCGCGGCTCTCCTCGAACGGTCGCCAGCGCTGTTCGACCGGGAACAGCCGGCCCGAGACCTGGATCACCGGCGCCGGCCCGTCGCTCGTGGCGAAGTGCCGGGCGAAGCGATCGGCGTCGATCGTCGCAGACGTGACGATCACTTTGAGATCCGGCCGGCGCGGCAGGATCTGGCGCAGGTGGCCGAGCAGGAAGTCGATGTTCAGGCTGCGCTCGTGGGCCTCGTCGATGATGATCGTGTCGTAGGCACGCAGCAGCGGGTCGGACTGCGTCTCGGCCAGCAGGATGCCGTCGGTCATCAGCTTGACGCTGGCACCCGGCGCCAGCCGGTCCTGGAAGCGCACCTTGAAGCCCACCACCTCGCCCAGCGGCGTGTTCAGCTCCTGCGCGATGCGCTTGGCCACGCTCGACGCGGCGATCCGCCTGGGTTGGGTGTGGCCGATCAGCTTGCCGGCACGGTCGGGTGATCCGGCCCTGCCGCGGCCGAGCAGCAGCGCGATCTTCGGCAACTGGGTGGTCTTGCCCGAGCCGGTCTCGCCGCAGACGATGACGACGGGGTTCCGCTCGATGGCGCGGGCGATCTCGTCGCGCCGCGCCGAGACGGGCAGCGATTCGGGGAAGGTGATCGGCGGGAGCGGGTGCGCCGACAGGGGCGGCTTCGGGGACGGTTCGGGGCGCGGCATCTGCGCGCCATTATCGGCGCGCAACCTGCGCGCGGCTCGGTGGTTCAGAGCGTGGTCCAGCCGTTCGCCAGCGCGATCTTCAGCAGCTCGCTGGCCGAGTCGACGCCGAGCTTGCGGCGCAGGCTGAGGCGGTGAGTCTCGACGGTGCGCACGCTGATGTCCAACCGCTTGGCGACCACCTTGTTGCTCTGGCCATGCGCCAGCAGCAGCAGCACTTCGTGCTCGCGCGCGGTGAGCTGCGGCACCGCCGCACCCGGTTGCATGACCAGGTTCGAAACCTGTGCGCTGAAGTAGTTGCCACCGGCGCAGACCGCGCTGATCGCGGCCAGGATCTCCTCGGTCGGCGATTCCTTCAGCACGTAGCCACGCGCGCCGGCGCGCACTGCGCTGAGCACGTACTCGCGGTTGTCGTACATGCTGAGCATCAGCACGCGCACCTTCGGATGGCGCTCGCGCAGCGCGGTGGCCAGTTCGATGCCGTTCATGCCACGCATGCCGACGTCGACCAGCATCAGGTCGGGCGGGTCGGCGTCAGCCAGTCGCAGCGCCTCGGCGCCGCTGGCCGCCTCGCCGATCACCTGCAGCCCGGCCACCACCGACAGGCGCGCCCGCAGGCCGTCGCGCACCAGCGAGTGGTCGTCGACGATGACGAGGCGGATCGCCGCAGCCGGTGCGGACATGGCGGCGGTCAGGTCAGCCCGGCCAGCGGGAAGCTGGCGATGAGCGACGTGTGCCCCGGCTGCGAGACCAGCTGGAACGTGCCGCCGTTGCGCTCCACCCGCTCGCGCATGTTGGTCAGGCCGATGCCGTGGTCCTTGCTGAGTTCGACGTTCTTGACATCGAAGCCGCGGCCGTCATCGGTGATGCGCAGCTCGAGCTTGTCGCCGGCGTCGTCCAGGCGGATGTCGATGTGGCGGGCCTGCGCGTGCCGCTCGACGTTGCGCAGCGCCTCCTGCGCCACGCGGAACAGGCTCACCGCCTGCAGCTCGGGCAGCCGGTCTTCATGAACCCGCGGCGAAACGCGCACCTGCAGTCCGCTGCGCTGCGCGAGCTCGTTGCCGATGTGCTCCAGCGCAGCGGGCAGGCCCAGGTCGTCGAGCAGTGCCGGGCGCAGGTCGTGCGAGATGCGGCGCACTTCACCGATGGCCTTGGACAGTGCGGCGATCTCCTTGTCGATCGCCTTCACGGGCCGGTCGCCCGGGTGCGCAAGCCGGTGGCCGACGAGCTCGAACTGGTACTTGATCGACACCAGCAGCTGGCAGATGTGGTCGTGCAGTTCGCGCGAGACGCGGGCGCGCTCCTCCTCCTGCGAGCTGACCACCCGGTGCGCCAGCGCCTTGAGCTTGCGGTCGGCCTGGCGCTGTTCGCTGATGTTCAGCGCCAGGCCGCCTGCGAACACCGCCAGCGCGGCGACCACCGCCACCGTCGCCAGGCCGAGCAGCGTCTGGCGCACGCTGGCCAGCAGATTGCCGCGCAGGCGGGCGGCGGCCGCGTCGACGTCGTCGAGGTAGATGCCGGTGCCCAGCATCCAGCCCCAGCGCGGCAACTCCACCGCGTAGCCGAGCTTGCGTTCGACCTTGCCGGTGGACGGCTTGGGCCACTGATAGCGCTGAAAGCCGCCACCCTCGCGGGCCCGGGCGATCAGCTCGCGGATCACGTAGGTGCCGTCCTTGTCGCGCATGTTCCAGAGGTTCTGGCCGACCAGGTCGGGCTGGCGCGGATGCACGAGGTTCTGGCCTTCGAGGTCGTAGACGTAGAAGTAGCCGTCGTCGCCGAAATTCATGCTGGCCAGGATCGCCTTGGCCTGCTCCTTGGCGCCCTGGTCGTCGCGCCCCGCGCCGTACAGATGCTGGATCGACGTGAGCGCCAATGCGACGTAGCTGCGCAGTTCGTCGCGCTTGGCGCTGAGCAGCACGTCTTCGAGCACCTGGGCCTGCTGGCGCTCGAGGCGCTGCGTCTCCACGACCAGCAAGCCGCCGATGACCGCCAGCGCCAGCAACAGCGGCGCCACCGCAAGCGAGAGGATCTTGGCCTTCAGTTTCATGGCCACGATTGTGATCTCTGCCGGGCACCGCGCGACGAAACCGCTGCTGGCGCACGGCGCCCGCCTGCCCGCCCTCCCTGCGGGCGCCACACCGGTGAAGAACCCATCGGCGACGCGGTGACGTCCGCCTCGCCGCAATCCGTCCGGCCAGCGATCTCAGACCGTCGTCACGTCGATGAAGTACATGCCCCAGGGGCAAAGTGCGAAACGATCCTTGAGCGGTTTGTCTTTGAAGTCCGCCAAGCGGTCGGCGTCGTAGACGGCCCACACGGGGCCCAGGCCGCCGATGCTCATGGGTACGCCGTCCAGCTTCGTGGCCACGATCATGCGATAGCGCTGCGCGTCGGCCAGGCTCACCGCCACGGTGTAGCCGTCCAGCGCACGCAGCGCCAGCATCACCGACGCGCCCGCGGCGACGCCGGCAGCGCCGACGACCGCACTGAGCAGCGGGCCGCTCAATCGGTGCGGCTTGGCGTCGTACTCGAGCGTGGGCTGGATGGTCACGGCCGGCAGCCGCGCCAGCATCGCAAAATCGAACTCCCACGCCTTGTCGAACTTGATCCCGTGCTTGACCATCAGTTGGTCCAGAGCCGGGTTCAGCGGCCCGCGATTGCTGCGGGAAATCGATCCGGCAACGGTCAGAAGGCCCGGGCCGGTGCGCGCCGTCGAGGGGCTTGCCGGTGCCTGCAAAGGCAAGGTGGCGCCGAGCGCACCCGCCACGAGAAATTGACGCTTGTCCATTCGCTGGCCTCCTGTGTTGGCGGCGGCGTGGTGCCGCCGGGAATCTACGAACGCCGCGCCGAAATCGGTGGCCTTCGCCTCACCCCGCCCGGGCACGGCCTTGCGATGGTAGATCGTGTCCGGCGCCGGTGGCCGAGTCGGTGCCGGGCGCTCCGGTCGGACGGCGTTGCTTCGGCCGGCGTCCGGCCGCAAGCCGGGACGGCGGCCGGTGCGGCACGCTCCGCTCAAGCGAGAACCGACGTGCGCAGCCGGGCAAGGCTTTCGAGTGCGCGATCGGTGACACCTCGCCCCACCCGCCCGGCGATGGCCAGCGACACCGGCGACGCCAGCATGCGCTCGAACGTGGCCCGCACCTGCTCGGCGGTCACCGCCGCAACGCGTTCCACCCGCTCCGTGCTCGATCGCACGCGCTGCAGCGCGAACAGATCGAGCGCGGCCTCCTCCAGCCGCTGCGCCGGCCGCTCCAGCGCGCGCAGCCGGCGCACGGCGATCTGATTGCGCGCACGTTCCAGGTCGACCGGGTCGATCGATCCGGCGTGGGCCGCCAACAGGCCTGCGACTTCGCGCAGGACCCGCTCGAGCTTGTCGGGCGCGAACGAGGCCTCGACCACGAACTCTGCGCACTGGTCCCGCACGTCGGCCGAGCAGGCGGCGTAATAGACCAGGCCGCTGCGCTCACGCAATTGCGCCATCAGCGGCGAGCTCATGCCTTCGCCGAAGAGCGTCGCCGCGACCTCGCCGGCAGGGTCGTCGTCGACGAGATTGCGAATCGGAAAGCCGAGCACCGCGTGGGTCTGGCTGCTGCCGGTGATCCGCCGCGAACGGATGCCTCCGGTCCAGGGCGGTGGCGGCAACCAGTTCGGGGCCCCGCGCGGCATCGACCCGAATGCCGCCTCGACTTCGCGCGCGAGCGCCGCAGGATCGATGCCGCCGGCAGCGGCGACGATCACGTTGGCGCCGGTGTAGTGGCGCTGCACCCAGCCGACCAGATCGGTGCGCCTGAAGCGCTCGATGTTCCTGCGGCTGCCGATGACGGGCTGCGCGAGCGGATGCAAACCGTAGCAGGCGTGGTCGAACAGCCGGTAGGCGGTGGCCATCGGGTCGTCCTCGTCTTCCGTGTGTTCGTGCAGCAGCACCTGGCGCTCGCGCTCGAGCTCGACCTCGGGGAAGGTCGCGTGCCGGACAAGCTCGGCCAGCATGCGCACGAACAGCGGCGCATGCCGGTTCAGCCCGTACAGGTGGAACGCCGTGTGGTCCTTGTCGGTATGGGCATTGACGTCGGCACCCAGGCGCTCGGCATCGAGGTTGATGCGATGCGCGTCGCGCTCACTGGTGCCCTTGAACACCATGTGCTCCACGAAGTGACTGATGCCGTTCAGCGCCGCGCTCTCGTGCGCGCTGCCGGTGCGCACGAAGACGCTGACGCTCGCGGTGAGGGAGTGCGCCATCCGGATGGCAACGACGCGCACGCCGTTGGGCAGCGTGGCGACCGTGGTGTCGGGGTCGGTGGGGATGCTGGTCATCAAGCGTCAGGCCTGCGGCGCGATCGGGGGGCCGAGCGGCGCGTCGACGCGGAGATTACAGCCAGCCAGGCCGACATTGCAAAGCGCGCGCGAACAGCTGCGCAATACACCGATCGAACGGCGGATTGAACACTCGCTTCTCACGGTGTTCCGCACGCGGTTGCAATCGGCACCGGTGCGGTACACGTCATGAAGCTCCCATGGCCACGTCAACGCGCTCGCGCGTCAGGCCGCGATCCTTCCGTGTGACGAGCTGAAAGCAAAAGCCCCTGATGTCTTCAACAAAATCAGGGGCTTGCGGAGCGTCATGAGACGCCGTGAAACGAGATCACATGTGGTCGATCATCACCTGTCCAAAGCCGGAACACGAGACTTGCGTCGCACCTTCCAGCAGCCGCGCGAAATCGTAGGTCACCTTCTTCGACAGAATCGACTTTTCCATCGAACTGATGATCAGATCGGCGGCCTCGGTCCAACCCATGTGACGCAGCATCATCTCGGCCGACAGGATTTCGGAGCCCGGATTCACGTAGTCCTTGCCGGCGTACTTGGGCGCCGTGCCGTGGGTGGCTTCGAACATCGCGATCGAGTCCGACAGGTTGGCACCCGGGGCGATGCCGATGCCGCCGACCTGCGCCGCCAGCGCATCCGAGACGTAGTCGCCGTTCAGGTTCAGTGTGGCGATCACCGAGTACTCGGCTGGACGCAGCAGGATCTGCTGCAGGAAGGCGTCGGCGATCACGTCCTTGACGACGATGTCCTTGCCGGACTTCGGGTTCTTGAACTTCATCCATGGGCCGCCGTCGATCAGTTCGGCGCCGAACTCGCGCTGCGCCAGCGCGTAGCCCCAGTCCCGGAAGCCACCTTCGGTGAACTTCATGATGTTGCCTTTGTGCACTAGCGTAACCGACGATTTGTCGTTGTCGATCGCGTACTGGATCGCCTTGCGCACCAGCCGCTCGGTGCCTTCGCTCGAGACCGGCTTGATGCCGATGCCCGAGGTGTTCGGAAAGCGGATCTTCTTGACGCCCATTTCCTCGATGAGGAACTTGATCAGCTTCTTGGCCTTGTCGCTGCCCGACTCGAACTCGATGCCGGCGTAGATGTCTTCCGAATTCTCGCGGAAGATGACCATGTTGGTCTTGGCGGGTTCCTTCACCGGCGAAGGCACACCCGCGAAGTACTGGATCGGGCGCAGGCACACGTACAGGTCGAGTTCCTGGCGCAGCGCGACGTTGAGCGAGCGGATGCCGCCGCCCACCGGCGTCGTCAGCGGGCCC
>JAGWTP010000145.1 GCA_028868895.1 Burkholderiales bacterium | reverse complement strand
GTAGGTCGCGTTGCCGGCGGCAACCAGCGCCACGCGCGCCTGCTGCAGCAGGCCGCCGGCGTCGCCGAGGGCGCTTTCGGTGAGCGTCATCGCGTTGCTGCTGGCATCGACCGCGCGCTGGTTGGCCACCGTGCGCTGCTGCGCCGCCTGCGCGCGCTCCGACCGTGCGGCGGCGGCGGGGTCGTCGCTGGCGACGTTGACGCGCTTGCCGGTGGTCATCTGCAGCTGCGTGGCGCTGAGCTGGGTCTGGCGCTGCATCAGCGTGTCGAGCGAGGTGTTGTAGCTGTCGGCGGTGCTGATGCGCATGGGAATGGACCTCGGATGGGTGCGACGCGCCGGCAGCCGGCGATTCAGGCCGACACCGTCTGCAGCATGGTGGCAAAGACCGATTGCGCGACCTGCAATATCTTGGCCGCCGCCTGGTAGCTCTGTTGAAACTGGATCAGGCGCGCCGCCTCTTCGTCCAGGTTCACGCCGGCCTTGCCCGAGCGCGCGCTCTCGGCCTGGCTCGCCGCCGCGCTGGAGATGCTCGCCGAGGTGGTTCCGCTCTGCACGCGCACGCCGATGTTGGCCAGCGCGCTGGCGTAGGCGTCGGTGATGGTCTGGCTGCCGGTGCCACCGGCACTGACGATGCCCGCCGTGCCGAGTTGCGAGAACGCGAGCGCGTTGCCGTTGTTCGATGCCACCGAAACAGTGGGCACCACGCTGACCGTGTCGCCACTCTTGGGCACACCGGCAAGGTTCAATTGGTAGCCGTTCAGCGAAATCGGCGTGCCCGCGGTCCAGGTGCCGGCGCCGCTGCTGCCGTCGCTCATCGACCAGTTGTAGTTGCCGCTGCCGGACGTGAACGTGATGCTGGTGCTGAGCGCCGGGTTGTAGCTCGGGCTCACCGCGACCAGCGAAGCCACCGTGGCGGTGCCGGTGTTGGCCACACCGACGCTGCCGGTGAACGGCGCCGCGGCGGCCAGCCCCTGGGTGCTCGCCAGCACCGTCTGCATGCCCTGCGCCGCGGCGGCCACCGGTTGCAGCAGAAAGCGGTCACCGCTGTTGGCGGCGCCGGCGGCCAGCTTCACGGTGACACCGTCCACGAGCACGCCGGTTGCCAGCTGTGCCGGCGTGTACGGGCTGCCGGCGGCGGCGGTCTTGTCGGACAGGCGCGTCAGCGTGTAGTTGCTGCCGTCGAAGCGCAGCTCGTAGTCGCTGGCCTGCAGCTTCGAGGCGTCGCTGACGGTCAAGGTCAATGCCGCGGTCCCGCTGTTGGTCGAGGCGCCGAGCACGCGCGGCGCACCGACCGAGAAGATCGGCGCGCCAGGCCCGGCCGGCTGGCCCAGGTCCAGGCCGAGCGACTGCTGCTTGTTGACGGCGCCGCTGATGGCCGCGGCCATCTGGCCGAACAGGTTTTTCGCCGCGGCGAGGTCTTCGTTCTGGAACTTCAACAACCCCGCCAGCGAGCCGCCGGCCAGGCTGTCGGACGGGATCGGCCGGTCGGCGCCGCCTTCGGTCAGGGTCAACATCACCTTGGACGGGTCGTAGACGTCGGGCAGCGCCTTCAACGCGTTCGCGTTCGCGCCGAGCACGAGGTTCTGACCGCCGGCGATGAACACGCCCAGGCTGCCGTCGTCGGCGGCGATCGTGGTCACGTTCAATTTGGCCGCGATCTTGCTCACCAGCTGGTCACGCTGGTCGAGCAACTGGTTCGGCGGCTGGCCGTTGCCCTTCAGCGCGGCGATCTGCGCGTTCAACTGCGCCACCTGCTGCGCCATCGTGTTCACGCTGGCCACGGTGGTCGTCACGTCCTGCGACACGCCGGTCTGCAGCGCGTTGAGCTGGTCACCCGCGGCGCGAAAGCGCGAGGTCAGTTCCTGCGCCTGGCTGAGCACGACCTGGCGCGACGATGAGTCGGTGGGCTTGTTGGACAGGTCGACGAACGCGTTCAGGAAGCCGCCCGCGGCGTAGCCCACGCCGGTGGCGCCGATCGGAAACGCGTTCTGGAGCTGGTTGAGCTTGTCGAGCCGGGCCGCGTCGGCCGCGGCGGTCGAACTGCTGCCCACCGCCTGGTTGGTCAGGTACTGGTCGTACGCGCGCGTGACGGTCGTCACGTCCACGCCCTTGCCGTAATAGCCTGAACCGGTGAACTGCCCGGGCGCGTCGGCGAGTTGCACCTGCTGGCGCGAGTAGCCGGGCGTGTTCGCGTTGGCGATGTTGTTGCCGGTGGTCTGCAAGGCGGCGTAGCTGGCGTACATCGCCGACTTGCCGATCGACATCAGGGCGGTCATGTCGGGCCCTTCATGCGAGGGACGGCGACGCCTGCAGCGCCGCCTGCTGCAGGCGCAGCGTGGTGTTGATGACGCGCGTGAGCTTGGCGGCGTAGGCCGGATCGGTGGCGTAGCCGGCGCGTTGCAGCCCCTGCGCAAAGCCTTGCGCATTGTTGCCGGCGGCCATCACCTGGGCGTAGCGCGGGTCGCTCTTCATCAGGTGGGCGAAGTCACGAAAAGAGTCGTCGTAGCTCGCGTAGGCGCGGAATTTGGCGACCACCTTGCGCGGCTGCCCGTTGATCACCTCGGTGGTCGTGACCTGGGCCACCGCGCCCTGCCATCCGGGGCCGGCCTTGATGCCGAACAGGTTGTGCGAGCTCGAGCCGTCGGCGTTGCGGATCTCGTGGCGGCCCCAACCCGACTCGTGCGCCGCCTGCGCGACCATGAAGGCCGCCGGGATGCCGGTCTGCGCCTGCGCGGCGCGCGCCGCCTGCTCGTGCTGCCGCAGGAACGCCTGCGCGGCCGGCCCGGCATTCGCTGCCGCGGTGCCGTTCACGGGTGCACCGGCCGCGGCCGCCGCAGGCAGCGCCGTGGCCGGCGCTGTCGTGGCCGGCGCGGCGCCGGTCATTTGCCGCTCGAGCTGGCGCGCGATCAGGTCGCCCAGCCCGCCGCGCAGCCCGGTCATCTTGTTGGCGAATTCGGTGTCGAGCATCTCGGTGCCCATCTTCGTGCCGGCGTTGTCGAGCATGCCGCTGGCCAGCGACGATTCACGCATGCTCTTCATGAGCTGCTGCATGAACATCGCCTCGAACTGCTTGGCCGCGGCCTGGATGGCCGCCGTCGGGTCGCTCGATGCGCGGGCGCGCAGCGCGCTGCCGGTGGGGTCGTGCAGCGCGTCGAGCGCGCTGCTGCGGCTCGCGAGCTTGGGCAGGGCGGCGGGCAGCATCGTCAGATCACCTCGATCTCGGCGTTCAGCGCGCCGGCAGACTTCATCGCCTGCAGGATCGCGAGCAGGTCCTGCGGCGTGGCGCCGAGCGAGTTGAGCGCCTTCACCACGTCGGCGAGCTGGGTGCCACCGGGCAGCTGGATCAGCGTGCCGGGCTCCTGGTGGATCGTGATGTCGGCCTTGTCGCGCGACACCGTGGTGCCGCCGCTGGAGAACGCCGTCGGCTGGCTTACCAGCGGCGTGGAGTTGATCGTCACCGACAGGCTGCCGTGCGCCACGGCGCAGGGGTTCAGCGTGACCGCCTGGTTCATCACCACCGAGCCGGTGCGCGCGTTGATCACGACCTTGGCGGCGGCCGCCGCGAGCTGCAGCGGCAGGTTCTCGATGTCGGCCATGAAGGCCACGCGCGCATCGGGCCCGGCGGGCATGCGCACGCGCACGCGCCGGCCATCGACCGCCTGGGCCACGCCCGCACCCATGCGCGCATTGACGGCGCGCTCGACTTCGCGCGCGGTGGTGTAGTCGTTCGCGTTCAGGTCGAGCTGCAGGTAGTCGCCCTGGTTCAGCGGCGTGGGCACGGCGCGCTCGACCGTGGCGCCGTCGGGCACGCGGCCGGCGTCGAGGTGGTTGATCTGCACCTTGGAGCCCGCCGCCGAGGCGCCCGCGCCGCCGACGATCAGGTTGCCCTGCGCGAGCGCGTAGATCTGGCCATCGGCGCCTTTGAGCGGCGTGGCGATCAGCGTGCCGCCGCGCAGCGATTTGGCATTGCCCATCGAAGATACGGTCACGTCCAGCGTCTGGCCGGGCTGGGCGAACGGCGGCAGCTGCGCGGTGACCATCACCGCGGCCACGTTCTTGAGCTGCATCGCGGTGCCGGCCGGCACGGTCACGCCCATCTGCTGCAGCAGCGCGTTGACGCTCTGCGTGGTGAACGGGGTGGAGGTGGTCTGGTCGCCGCTGCCGTCCAGGCCGACGACCAGCCCGTAGCCGACCAGCTGGTTGGTGCGCACGCCCTGCACGGTGGCGACCTCTTTCAGCCGCATCGCCTGCGCCGGGGCCGGCCACCACAGCGCCGCCGAGGCAAGCAGCACGGTCAGGGCGATGAGCCGGCGGAGGAGTTTTTCGGTGTCGTGCATGGGGGCATCCGGTGATGGCCCATTCTGCGCAGGCTCAGATCGGCAGAACGTTCAAAAAGAAGCGTCCCAACCAGCCTATTCCCTGCGCGTCGGCTTGCTGGCCGCGACCGCGCTGCTCGATGCGCACGTTGGCGATCTGCGCCGAGGCGACCACGTTGCCGGGCTGGATCGCGTGCGGGTCGACCTGCCCCGAGAAGCGCAGCACGTCGACGTTGTGGTTGACGCCGATCTGCTTTTCGCCCGAGACGATCAGGTGGCCGTTGGGCAGCACCTCGATCACGGTGGCGGTGATCGTGCCCGAGAAGTCGTTGCTGTTGGCGGTGCTGCCCTTGCCCGCGAAGGTGTTGCTCGAGGTCAGGCCGAGGTTGGCGCGCCCGGCCAGGAACGAGTTGCCGGCCACGCCCGGAATGGCGGTGACGCCGGCGGCGATGGCGCCGCCCTTGTCGATCGAACTCGTGCTCACCTGGGTGGCGCTGACCTTCTCGACGATCTGCACCGTGATCGTGTCGCCGACCAGCCGCGCGCGGTGGTCTTCGAACAGCGGCCGGTACTGGTCGGCCTGGAAGATCGCGCCGTTGTTGACGCTGGCCACGACCAGCGCTTGCGGCCGGATCGAGGTCGGCTGGGCCACGTCGACCGGCGGGCGCTTGTTGAGCGTCTCGCTCATCGTGTCGCAGCCGGCCAGCGCCGCCAAAACCAGGGCCAGCGCCGCCAGGCGCAAGGTGCGATGGGGCTTCATCGGCTTACAGCTGCGTCAGCCGGGCGAGCATCTCGTCCGAGGTTTTGATCGCCTTCGAGTTCAGCTCGTAGGCGCGCTGCGTCTGGATCATGCCGACCAGCTCTTCGACCACGTTGACGTTCGAGGTCTCGACGAAGCCCTGCTGCAAGGTGCCCAGCCCGTTCTGCCCCGGCGTACCCGGGTTCGGCGTGCCCGAGGCGGCCGTCTCGGCGTAGGTGTTCTGGCCCTTCGGGTCCAGGCCGGCCGGGTTGATGAAGCTGACGAGCTGCAGCTTGCCCACCGTCTGCGGCGTGGCCTGCGTGGGCAGGATCACGCTGACGGTGCCGTCGTTGCCGATCGTCACGCTGGTGGCGTTGGCCGGGATCGTGATGCCCGGCTGCACGGTGTTGCCGTTGTTCGTGACGATCTGGCCGTTGGCGTTGACCTGGAACGAGCCGTCGCGGGTGTAGCCGGCGGTGCCGTCGGGCATCTGCAACTGGAAGAAGCCCTGGCCGCTGACCGCCACGTCCAGCGGGTTGCTGCTTTGCTGCAGGTTGCCCTGGCTGAAGCTGCGCGACGTGGCCACCGCGCGTGTGCCCAGGCCGAGCTGCAGCCCGGTGGGCAGCGTCGTCTGGTCGCTGCTGTTGGCGCCGGCCTGGCGCAGGTTCTGGTACATCAGGTCCTCGAACACCGCGTGCGAGCGCTTGTAGCCGTTGGTCGAGGCATTGGCGAGGTTGTTCGAGATGGTGTCCAGCTGGGTCTGCTGGGCCTCCATGCCGGTCTTCGAAATCCACAGTGAACGCATCATGGCGGTGCTCCGGTCGATGGCACCGATCATGAAGCGCCGCCCGGGGCGGGCAAGCGCGGAATAGACGGGTGGATCGGCGCTATCTCGGGCCGTCAGCCGGGCAGTGAATGCACCGGGTGCGGCTCGATGCCGATCGACAGGCTGGGTCGTGTTGGAGCGGGTGAGGGGAATCGAACCCCTGTATGAAGCTTGGGAAGCTGCCGTTCTGCCATTGAACTACACCCGCCCGGCCCTGACGGGAACGGACCTCCGCAAGGAGGGCCGCAGTTTACAACCAGACCGGGCGCGCGACGGCGGCAAACCGGTCGGCCACGCTCACGCCCGCACAATCCGGGCAGCCGAAACCTCTGCCCCGCCCCACCGATGACCGACCCGCTCGACCCCCCACCCCACCCGGCCGCGTACCGCGCCATCCGCAGCTTCGTCGTGCGTGCCGGGCGCATGGGGCCGGGACAGGTGCGGGCGCTGGCCGAGCTGGGGCCACGATTCGTGCTGCCGTACGCGGCGTCGCGGTTCGACTTCGCGGCGAGCTTCGGCCGCGCGGCGCCGCAGGTGCTCGAGATCGGCTTCGGCATGGGTGACGCCACCGCCACCATCGCGCAGGCGCTGCCGGGCACCGACTTCATCGGTGTGGAGGTGCACACCCCCGGCGTCGGGGCGCTGCTCAAGCGCATCGGTGAACTCAACCTGACGAACCTGCGGCTGATCCAGCACGACGCCGTCGAGGTGCTGCAGCACATGATCGCGCCGGCCACGCTCGCCGGCGTGCACGTGTACTTCCCGGACCCGTGGCACAAGACCAAGCACAACAAGCGCCGACTGATCCAGCCTGCGTTCGTCGGCCTGCTGGCGAGCCGCCTGGCGCCGGGCGGCTACCTGCACTGCGCCACCGACTGGCAGCCCTACGCCGAGCAGATGCTGGAGGTGCTCGCGGCCGAACCCGCGCTGCGCAACACCGCGCCGGGCTATGCGCCGCGGCCCGGGCCCCGCCCGTTGACGAAGTTCGAGAACCGCGGCCTCAAGCTCGGCCACGGCGTGTGGGATCTGGTGTTCGTGCGGCGCGAGTGACGGCTCGGCACCCCCTCACGCCGCCCAGGTGATCCAGCCCTGCCACCACGTCACCAGCACGACGATGCCGAAGGCGATCCGGTACCATGCGAACGGCGTGAAGTCGTGCGTCGAGATGTAGCGCAGCAACCAGCGCACCACGATCCACGCCACCAGGAACGACACCACCGTGCCCACCACCAGCAGCGGCACATCGGCGCCCGACAGCGACGCGCGCTCCTTCCACAGGCTGTAGACGCTGGCCCCGATCAGGATCGGGATCGCCAGGAAGAAGCTGAAGTCGGTGGCGACCTTGCGGCTCAGGCCGAACAGCATGCCGCCGATGATGGTCG
>JAGWTP010000044.1 GCA_028868895.1 Burkholderiales bacterium | reverse complement strand
GCGTTCTCGATGTGGCCGGTCTGGTCGTCGAAGAAGAAGTCGGGCTCGAACTCGCGCAGGAACTCGCCCTTGGCCAGGCCGCCGAGGAACATCGCTTCATCGACCTCGATGTGCCAGTCCATCAGCGTGCGGATCGCGCGCTCGTGCGCCGGCGCGCTGCGCGCGGTGACGAGCGCGGTGCGGATGCGCATACCGTGCGCCGGCTCCTGCTGCAGCCGCTGCAGCGCTTCGAGCAGCGGCTTGAACGGGCCGGCCGCCAGCGGCGTGGCCGAGTGGTCGCGCTCGTGGGCCTGGAAGGCGTCCAGGCCGCCGTGGCGGAACACGCGCTCGGCTTCGTCGGAGAACAGCACGGCGTCGCCGTCGAACGCGATCCGCACCTCGTTCGGGTGCTCGCTCGAGGCGCGCGCCGAATGCGGGTACACGCGCGCCGCCGGCACTCCGGCGCCCAGGGCCGAGCGCACGTCGGCCTCGTTGGTTGACAGGAACAGATGCGCGTTCAGCGGCCGAAGGTAGCGCCACGGCGACTGCCCGCGCGTGAACACGCCGCGCTGCACCGGCAGCCCGTAGTGCTGCGCCGAACGAAACACGCGCATGCCCGAGACCGGGTCGTTGCGCGACAGGATCACCACCTCCACGCGCTGCTTCGGCGCTGCGCCCGCGAGCCCGCCGGGCCCATCGGCATTGAACGCCAGCAGCTTGTTGACGAGCGAGAACGCCACGCCGGGCTTGGCGGCGCGGTCGAGCCGTTCGAGCTGCAGCCGCATGTAGGCGCGGTCGTCGGTGG
This sequence comes from Burkholderiales bacterium, assembly GCA_028868895.1. GTDB lineage: Bacteria > Pseudomonadota > Gammaproteobacteria > Burkholderiales > Burkholderiaceae_C > LMDS01. Next base: position 31,078 of record JAGWTP010000044.1, on the reverse strand, counting down.
CCTCGAAGTGCTGGTTCTCTTCTTCGAAGTCGAACAACGCGCGCGACGAGATGGCGACGACCAGCTGGCCGTCCAGTGAGGTGGGCATGCGGTCGATCATACGAGCGGCACTGCACTTCTCGATCGCTGGCCTGCAAGTGGCCGACCGAGCCCGACGCAACGGTTGTCGGCATGGGTCGAACGATCCAACACCACAACACCAACGCGTTCGATGGGCCAGCGGGAATGAGGACCTGGGCCATTGCGCTTTGACTCAGCTGCGCTCGCTCCACGACAATGCGCAGATGGACGCGCCAGCCATCGATCTCTCGCCGTTGCGCAAGGCGCTTGCGCTGTTGATCGAGGCGTTGGCATTCTGGGATGCGCAGCCGGAAGGTGCGCCGCTCAAGCCGCACTTGCGTTCGTCGGTGATCCAGTCGTTCGAGTTCACCTACGAGTTGTCGGTTCGGCTGTTGCGCCGGGTGTTGATCGAGCGCTCCGAGTCGGCCGACCGGGTTGCCGACTTGTCGTTCAACGATCTGTTGCGGGCGGCCGCGGACGCCGGTCTGATGCCTGACCCCACGCGCTGGCGCGAATGGCGCGAGATGCGCAATGCCACCAGTCACGCCTATGACGAAGCGAAGGCGCAGGCGGTGGCCTTGCGCGCTTGCGCGTTTGCCACCGATGCCGCTGCGTTGCTCCAGGCATTGGAGGCGAGCCATGCGCGTTGACGCGGTGAACGTGGTGCGGGCCGTCGTGTTGACGCCGGATCAGGTGCGCGCTGTGTGCGCCATCGTCGATCGGGTGATCCCCGGCGCGCAGGTGCGCGTGTTCGGCTCACGCGCTACGGGGCGGGCACGACCGTTCTCGGACCTCGATTTGCTCTTCGTTCAGCCGGCGCGCCTGAGCTGGGAGCAGCGCGCCGATCTGCGCGATCGGTTCGAGGCCAGTGAGTTGCCGTTCCGGGTCGACGTGGTCGAGGCCGAAGGGCTGCCGCGCGGCATGGCCGAGCGCGTCGCCGGTGAGAGCGTGTCGCTGCGCGATCTATAGCGCGCCGTTTCGGCCACCGCTACTGCACGAACCCGATCGCCCCGCGCCTGGCGCGCGCATCCGGCAGATCGCGCACCTCGACGCGGTCGCGCCGGTCGAGCTTGGCGTTGCCGAACGCGGTCATCCAGGCACGGCGCATCTCGCGCGGCGCCATCTCGCTCATCGCGTCGAGCACGTCGGCGGTCGGCGCGGTCTCGAAGCGTTCACCCCAGCCGTGGTCGGCGCGGATGCTGCGGTACAGCTTGGCGGCGATGTGGCGTGCCGCGTCGCGGTCGGGGGCCTGGACCTCGTAGACGTTCATGCGGTTCAGGATCGGGTCGGGAATCGCCCGGCCGTCGTTCGCGGTGGCGACCCAGATGACCTGGCTCGCGTCGATCGGCACCTCGGCGAACTCGTCGGTGAAGTTGCCGGCGGTGTCGTGTTCGAGCAGGCTGTACAGCGCACCGAGCGGGTCGTAGGCGTGCTCGCCGCCGGCCTTGTCGATCTCGTCGACCACCATCACCGGGTTGGCGTACTGGCCGTCGACCAGCGTCTCGAACACCTTGCCGGGGCGCGCGCCCTTCCACTGGCTCGAAGCACCGCTGAGCACCCAGCCGGCGGTCATCGAGCTCATCGACAGAAAGCCCATCCCGGTGCCCAGCAGCACCGAAAGCTCGCGCGCGAAATGCGTCTTGCCCACGCCGGGTGGCCCGAGCAGCAACAGCGGCGTGATCTCGAGCGCGTCGCCGCTGTCTTCGCACAGGGCCAGCTGGCGCTTGATGTCGTCGAGCACGTCGGCGAAGTTGGGCAGGTCGTCGTAGAGGTGGTCCATCACCGGCAGCCCGGAGGGCTTGACCTGGAAGCGCTCGGCGCCTTTTTCGAGCATGCGTTCGTAGGTGGAGCGCAGGCTTTCGTGCTCCTTGTGCGCCAGCTTGTCGAGCTTGCGGCCGACCTCGTCGAGCCGGTACAGGCTGCGCATGCGGGCGATCGGGATGCTCGCGCGGTGCGCGCCGGCTTCGGCCACGGGCACCAGGTCTTTGGACAGGCTCATGCAAACCTCCAAGGCGTTCCGCCAACATCACAGACTCGATTCAAGCACAGCGTGTCGGGTTCAAACCTGCAATCACCCCCCTGAATGGGGGCTGTTTCCGGGCACTTCCCCCCTATCCCGAATAGTTGACGCGGCACGGCCTCTTCAGGATGCTGCATCTCGTGCCTTCGTCTCGTTCTGCCGAGGCAGGCGCCGTGATTCAACAACCTTCAGGGAGAGCTTCAATGAGATCGTTCACACCTATTGCCGCTGCGGTGGCAATTGTTTCGGCGCTCGCGGCGGGCAATGCCAACGCGGATTCGTTCTTCTGGGCGATCAACCAGTTCCAGACCATTCAGAAGCTCAATGGCGACACCGGCGCGGTCGTCGATTCGTTCGCGGTGCCGTTCGGCAGCGGCAGCGCCGCCTCGATCGCGGTCGTGGGCAACATCGGCTACTACACGCGGCTCGGGGACAACAACGTCTACAAGGTCGACATGACGTCGCACGCTGCGCTCGGCACGGCATTCACGACAAGCGTCGGCAGTTACATGAACGGCATCACGCCTGACGCTGCCGGGAATCTCTGGTTCGCTGGTGGTGGTGCTGATCCCATTCGGGAGTACGACACAGCCGGCACCTTGCTGAGCACGCATGCCTTTCCGACCAGCGCATTCGCTTACCGCGACGGTTCGGTGGTGTTCGGCAGCTTCGTCGTGGCGAACCGGGGCGACCAACGGGGGCCGTACGACAAGTACGACCTGCCCGGTGGGAACGGAGCGTTGACTGTGAATCAATTGAGCTTCATTTCGGCTGGCAATGGTTCCAATGGCATCGCTTTCAACGGCGTGAACTTCTACACCTCTGACGAGCAAGCACACAAGGTATCCAAGTGGGATATCAATGGCAACTTCGTTTCCATCGCCAATCTCGACCCGGCCTCACGGTACGAGAACTGGACCTTCGCGTCACAGGACATCGTGGTCGGGGTTCCCGAGCCGACCACGTACGCCCTGATGTTCGCAGGCCTGGCGGCGGTCGGCTACGCCGCCAAACGCAAGGGCAGGTCGGTCTGAAGTGACAGATCGACAACTGCCAGACGTCGCACAAGGCTCGCGCCTCCGGTGAAGAACCGATCGCCGCACCCGGCGATCGGGAGTTCACTTCACCCAGCTGTTGAGCTGGATGATCGGCAACAGCACCGCAAGCACGATCAGCATCACGACCGCGCCCATCGCCACGATCAGCAGCGGCTCGAGGATCGTGGCCATCTGCATCGCGCGGCGCTGTACCTCGGTGCCGAGCTGGCGCGCGGCGCGCTCCAGCATCAGCGGCAGCTGGCCGGTCTGTTCGCCCAGGCGCGAGAACATCGCCAGCAGCCCCGGAAAGCGCTTCTTGCCCGCCAGCGCCGACGCCAGCGGCGCGCCTTCGCGCACCTGCACCAGTGCGTCCATCGCGTCGGCGCGCATCGCGCGGTTCGAAAGGGTTTCGCCGGCGGCCTGTAGGGCCTTCAGGATCGGCACGCCGGCGCCTGCGAGCATCGCCAGCGTGCCGGCAAACCGCGCTGCGTTGTAGCCGCGCGCCAGCTTGCCCACCAGCGGCAGTTCGAGCCAGCCGGCATCGAAGCTCTGCCGAAAGACCTCGTTGCGCAGCATCAGCAGCAGCAGCCCGACGCCGGCTCCGCCCAGCAGCAGCACCGCCCAGCCCCACGAGCGCACGAAGCTGCTGATCGCGAGCATTGCCAGCGTCAGCCCCGGCAGCGCGCGCTTGGAGCTGGTGAACACCGAGGCCACCTGCGGCACCACGTAGGTGACGAGGAAGATCACGATCACGACCGCGATCAGCGAGACGATGGCCGGGTACAGCGTTGCGCCGATCAACTTGGACTTGAGTTCCTGGCGTTCTTCAAGGTCGTCGGCAAGCCGCTCGAGCACCTTGCCGAGCGCGCCGCTTTGCTCACCGGCGGCGACCACGCCGCGGTAGACCTCGTCGAACTCGCGCGGCGCGCTGGCGAGTGCGCGGGCAAACGGTGAGCCGGCGTTGACTTCGCTCTTCAGGTGCGCGACCAGCTCGCGCTGGCGCGGGTCTTCGGCTTCTTCGCTGAGCGCGGTGAGCGCGCGTTCGAGCGGCAACCCCGCGCCCACCAGGCCGGCGAGCTGGCGCGTCCAGACCGTCAGGCTGGTGGTGTTGAACACGCGCCGCGTAAAGCGCATCCCTTCGGCCTGGGTGCCGGCCGAAGCCACCAGCGTGACCGCCAGCGGCACCAGCGCCTGGGCACGCAACTGGCCGCGCGCGGCCTTCGCGTTCTCGGCGTCGAGCAGGCCGGTGGTCGGCTTGCCACCAGCGTCGAGGGCTTCGAATTTGTAGGCGGGCATAGGTCGAGAAGCGAAGGGCGAGGGGCCCCGTTTACGGGGATCGACCAGCGCAGCGACCGGCGAGCGGCGTGGGCTCAATGCCCGCGCCGCGAGTGCTCGATGCGGCGGTGCCCGCGCCACGAGTGCTCGATGCGGCGGTGCCCGCGCCGCGAGTGCTCGATGCGGCGGTGTCCGCGCCGCGAGTGCTCGATGCGGCGGTGTCCGCGCCGCGAGACCGCGTGTCAATGACGCACATGTTCATTCCCTCGTCACCCGCATCACTTCCTCGGCCGACGTGATCCCCTCGGCCACCAGCCGCTCCCCATCCTCGCGCATCGGGCGCAGCCCGGCGGCTTCGGCGGCGACGAAGATCTGCGACTCGGCGGCGCGGCCGTGGATCAGCGCGCGCACCTGGTCGTCGACCGCCATCAGCTCGTACACGCCGGTGCGGCCCTTGTAGCCGGTGCTGCCGCATTCGGCGCAGCCTACCGGGTGGTAGCGCCCGCGCGCATCGACCTTCTTGCAGGCCGGGCAGAGCTTGCGCACCAGCCGCTGCGCGAGCACGCCCACCAGGCTCGACGACAGCAGGAACGGCTCGACGCCCATGTCGATCATCCGCGTGACCGTGCTCGGCGCGTCGTTGGTGTGCACCGTGGCGAGCACCAGGTGGCCGGTGAGCGAGGCCTGGATCGCGATCTGCGCGGTCTCGTAGTCGCGGATCTCGCCGATCATGATCACGTCGGGGTCTTGCCGCAGGATCGCGCGCAGCGCCTTCGCGAAGGTCAGGTCGATCTTCGGGTTGACCTGCGTCTGGCCGATGCCGGCGAGCTCGTACTCGACCGGGTCCTCGACCGTCAGCACGTTGGTGCTGGCGGTGTCGATGCGGCCGAGCGAGGCGTACAGCGTGGTCGTCTTGCCCGAGCCGGTCGGGCCGGTCACGAGCACGATGCCGTGCGGCTGCTGCACCAGCCGGTCGAACTTGCGCAGCACCTCGCCGCTCATGCCCAGGCCTTCGAGGGTGAACTTGGATTCGGCCTTGTCGAGCAGGCGCAGCACCGCGCGCTCGCCGTGCGCCGAGGGCAGCGTCGACACGCGCACGTCGACCGCACGCCCGCCGATGCGCAGCGAGATGCGGCCGTCCTGCGGCAGGCGGCGCTCGGCGATGTCGAGCTCGGCCATGATCTTCAGCCGCGAGATCAGCGCCGCGTGCAGCGCCTTGTTCGGCTGCACCACCTCGCGCAGCGTGCCGTCGACGCGGAAGCGCACCGCGCTGCTGCGCTCGTAGGGCTCGATGTGGATGTCGGAGGCGCCGTCTTTCGCGGCCTGCGTGAGCAGCGCGTTGAGCATGCGGATGATCGGCGCGTCGTTCGAGGCCTCGAGCAGGTCTTCGATCGCCGGCAGTTCCTGCATCATGCGGCTCAGGTCGACCGCGCTCTCGACCTCGCCGATCACCGTGGCCGCGCTCGACTCGCTGCCCGCGTAGGCCACCGCGATGCGGTTGGCCAGCGTCGGCGCGGCCTCGCGTTCGAGCGCGTCGACGTCGTACAGGCGCAGCACTTCGCTGAGCGCGGGCAGGCCGACCGACTCGGGCGCCCACAGCACCAGCCGCTCGCCGTCGTCTTCGAGCAGCAGCGTGTGCGCCTTGGCGTAGGCGTAGGGCAGGGGGTGGCGGGCGCCCATGGTCTCCGTGGCCTCGCGGTCAGTTCGACCTGGCCGGCGCGGAGGCCGGCTGCGACGCCGCGTTCGGCGCCGAAGGCACCACCGCACCGGGCGCCGAGGGCGCGGCGGCGGCCGGTTTGCGCTCGGGCGCGGTCGAGCCGAGCGGAATCGGCACGCTGCCCGCAGGGGTCGCGTCGCGCTGGATCGGCGCCAGCACCGCCGACTCGTTGATGTTCAGGATCGAGTTGGGCACCGGCTGCGCGTTCTGCTGCTCGGCGCGGATGTAGTCGTAGCGGTCCAGCGACAGCTTGTTGGTGCTGGCCTTGTCGCGCATCACCACCGGGCGCAGGAAGACCATCAGGTTGGTCTTCTTGTGGGTGCGGTTCTCGCTGCGGAACAGCGCGCCCAGGTACGGGATGTCGCCGAGCAGCGGCACCTTGGAGCGGTTGTTGTCGTAGGTGTCTTCGATCAGGCCGCCGAGCACGATGATCTGGCCGTCGTCGACGACGACGGTCGATTCGATCGAGCGCTTGTTGGTGGTCGGGCCGGCGTTGGAGGTGCCCACCGCGGTCGTGCTGGCCACCGACGACGACTCCTGGTAGATCGTCATGCGCACGGTGCCGTCCTCGCCGATCTGCGGCTTGATCCGCAGCGTGATGCCGACGTCCTTGCGTTCGATGGTCTGGAACGGGCTGGTCGTGCCGGTGCCGGTATTCGTGTACTGGCCGGTGACGAACGGCACGTTCTGGCCGACCACGATCTTCGCCTCTTCGTTGTCGAGCGTGACCAGGTTCGGCGTCGACAGGATGTTGGTGCCGGCAACCGACTCGAGCGCGCGCGCCAGAGCGCCGAGCGTGTAGATGTTGCCGAACTTGCGCGCCACGCCGATGTTGAAGCCGGCGCTGGGCAGTGCGGCCGCGGCCAGGCCGGCGGTGCCGCCGACGAGCGCGGCGGTGGCGGTCAGGATGTTGTCGGTGCCGCTGCCGAAATTGGTGCCGCCGGCGACGAGGTTGGTGTCGCCCTTGCTGCCCAGGATGCCTTGCCACTGGATGCCGAGGTCGGCGGCCTTGTTGGCGTCGACCTCGACGATCAACGACTCGACATACACCTGCGCACGGCGCGAATCGAGCTGGTCGATGACCGCGCGCAGTTGCCGGTACACCGGCTCGGGCGCGGTGATGATCAGCGAATTGGTGGCCGGGTCGGCCTGCACGAAGCCGCCGGTCGAGGGCGACGCCGAGGCCGCCACCGGCGTGGTCGCCTGTGGCGAGGCGGCACCGGTCATGCCGGCGGCGGTGGGCATGGCCAGCGCGCCGGGCGCGCCGCTGGATGAGCCCGAGGCACCGCCCGACCCGCCCGAGCCGCCGCTGTAGGCCGCGCGCAGCACCGTGGCGAGCTTCACGGCGTCGGCGTTCTTCAGGTACACGACCCAGACGTTGCCGGCCGCGCCGGCCGACGCCACCGGCTGGTCGAGCTTGTCGACGAGCGCGCGGATCGAAGCCATCCGCGCCGGGTTGGGGGCGCGCACCAGCAGCGAGTTGCTGCGCGCATCGACCAGGATCGACGCGGCGTTCGCGCCGCCCGCCGGGCCGCCGGCCAGCGCCGGCGAGCCGCCGCTGTCGGTCAGGCGCTGCACCAGCGTGGCGATGTCGGCGGCGACCGCGTGGCGCAGCGGGATCACTTCGACATCACCCGACGACGGCGTGTCCATCGCGGCGATGATCTTGCCGATGCGCTGCAGGTTGTCGGCGTAGTCGGTGATCACCAGCGTGTTGTTGCCAGGGTTGGCGTTGATCGTGTTGTTGGGGCTGATCAGCGGCCGCAGCACCGGCACCAGGTTGTTGGCGTTCTCGTAGTTGAGCCTGAACACCTGCGTGATGACCTGGTCGCCGCCGCGCGTCGTGCGGTCGCCGATCGAGACCGTGCCGGTCTGCAGCTTGGCGTCGGCCTCCGGCACGATCTTGTACAGGCCACCGACCTCGACCACCGTGAAGCCCAGGCCGCGCAGCGCCGCGAGGAAATTCAGGTAGGCCTCGCGCGGCGACAGCGGCGCGTCGCTGTACAGCGTCATCGTGCCCTTGACGCGCGGATCGACGACGAACTGCTGCTTCAGGATCGCCCCCATCGCGCGCGCCACGCCGTCGATGTCGGCGTTGACGAAGTTCAGCGTGACGGCCTCGCCGCGGTTGCGCGCGGAAGCGGCTTGCGCGAACGCCACGGGCGCCGGCAGCAGCGCGGCGGCCAGCACGGCGGCAGCCACCGCCGCCGGCAACAGCCGGCCGCGAGCTTGGAGGGGGACGCTAGGCTTCATGCTCATCCGATCGATATGACGGAGCGGGCGCCATCGCGCCGCCCGATGATGTTCAGCAGGTTCGACAGCGCCGACTCTTCGAGCACGCTGGCCCGCGCCTCGCCCCGAAAGCGCACGCCCGCCGGGCCCCAGGTGCCGTTGCCGCTGAGCTGCAGCGCGCCCTCCTGCGTGCTCAGTGCGAGCAGCGCGATGCCGGGGTTGGCGGCGTCGCCCGACAGGCTCAGGCGGTAGCTGCCGAGCGCGTCCAGCGTGGTCAGGCGCGACGAGACGCCGACCAGGTCGAGATCGGCCCGGCCATCGACGACCCAGCGGCCCTGCACCGAGGCGATGCGCAACGCCGGCGAGGCCAGCCGCACCGTGCCGCCGAGTTCCATCGTGTTCCACGGCGTGCCCAGCCCGCCGAGGAACGCGGTCGGCCATTGCCCGACCCAGCCCGACGGCGGCACCAGCGTGTAGTCGGTGCGGTTGATGCCCGGCGTGACCTGCACCGCGACGACGCCGTTCAGGCAGCACGCCTGCTGCAATTTCAGCTCCAGGCCCAGGCCGTGCGGGCGCAGCGTCCAGCCGAGCCGGCCCGGCAGCGCGGTGGCGTCACGGCTGCCGGCGCCCCCGGTGAGCACCGCCACCGCGCTGCCCGACCAGACCGTGCCGCGCGCGTCGGCCAGCAGCAGGCGCTGCCGGGTGGCCGAGGCGACCGCGCCCGCCAGCCACGCCGCCGGCGCGAAGGCGACCAGCGCCACCAGCGCGCCGAGCACCACCCCGGCGGCGGCCCAGCGCAGCCCGGCGCTGCGCGACTTGTCCCATGACAGTTCGGCGTAGGTCGATTCGCCCCAACCGGTGGCGGCCACCGTCGGGCTCCACAGCCCACGGCCGCGCTTGCGCCGCAGGCGGATCACGAACCGACTCCCAGCGTCAGGCCGAGCGTGCCGCTGTAGCCCTGCGCGCCGCGCTGCAATTGCGCTTCGACGGGCTGCGCGTGGGCGCCGCTGCGCACCTCGACCAGCCAGGCGCGCAAGGCCTCGGCGCTGACGTCGGTGAGCGTGAGGACCGCGCGGTCGCCCTGCAGCGACAGCTTGCCGTGCTCGCCGAGCCGGTCGGTGGCCGAGCGCAGCGCGAGCGACGCCTGTGCCGGAGAAACCCGCGGGGCGGCACGCAATGCCACGCTCTCGGCCGCCATCCGTTGCATCTGCTGGTATTGCGCCTCGAGCCGGTCGAGTTCGGCCGGTGCTTCACGCACGGTGCGCAGCGCCGGCTGCACCGCGACGCTCCAGGCGGCGTACAGGCCGAGCACCACCGCCACGAGCGCGACCGCCTGGCGCTCGCGCGGCGTGCGCCCCTGCCACCAGGTGCCGGCCTGCTGGCGCAGGCTCGCGAGCGCCGGCGACGCGGTCATGGCTTCGGCGTTCACGACGTGCCCCCCGGCCGCGCCCGGCTGAGCGTGAGCCGGCCCTCGCTGGCCTCGACCGCCCAGCCGCCTGGGCGCAGCAGGCTGCGGAACTGCGCGATCTGCGTGTCGCTCCAGCCGCCGGCCGACAGCGTCAGCCGGCCCGGTTCGAAGCGCAGCGATTCGACCGGTGGCCGATCGGCCGGCCAGGCCGACGCCGCGGCCTGCAGCATCGCCTCGAGGTCGGTGTCGCCGGGCTTGCCAGCGAGGGTGCGCAGGGCCTGGGTCTCGCGCAGCATCACGGCCTGCGCGTCGCGCTGAATGTCCTGCGGGTTGACGTTCGGGTAGGTCGCCTTGACGAGGCTTTGCATGGCGGCGCGCTTGGCCTCGATCGCATCGCGCTGGTGCCAGGCCCACAGGTTGAGCCCGACGACCTGCGCCAGCGCCAGCACCGCGATGCCGACGCGCACCGGCCGCCATTCGGGGCTGAAGAAGCGGCGTGCCGAATCGCGCAGCGCGCGCCCGCCGCGGGTGCGGCGCGCGAGTTCGAACTGGCGCAGGTTCCACAGGCTGCGCGCGGCCTGCAACAGGCGCTGGCCGGGCGCCATCACGCGCACCGGTGCGCCGAGCCACTGCTCGGCCGCGGCGACCGCACCGGGGGTGGCGCTCCAGCGGGTCTCGGGCGGGGCGGGCGAGGGCACCAGCGCGCGCGCCAGGCTGCCCTGCAGCCGCACGCTGGCGACACCGTCGGCATGCGCCCAGTGCAGCGCGATGCCGTGCGCCGGGCCACCATGGTCGCGTTCAGTCTCGGCGAAATGCCCGATCGGCGGCTCGTCGGGCCAGGCCATCGGCACGACGCGGTCGACGAACACGTCGGCCTTTTCGAGCGCCGCGAGTTCGCCGCGCAGCCAGCGCCGCGACACCGCCGCGACCCAGGTCGGCTGGCCGGCGCTGGCGTTCGGGGCGAGCGCGAGATGGACGTCGTCGGTGTCTTCGAGCAGTGCTTCTTCGAGCACGCCGCCGAGCGCCGCCCGCAGCCGCGCCGCGGGCGCCTTGGGCAGCACGATGCGGTGCCAGCCGACGTCGGCGTCGGCCAGCACCGCGATTACCGTCGTTGCCTTGGGCAGCAGTGCCGCCGGCCCGTGGCCCTGCGCTTCGAGCGCCAGACCATCGGGGCTGGTGACGTAGGCGTATTCGGTGCCCGGGCCGGCCGCCTCAGGCTCGGCGCCGCCGACGCTGTGCACGCGCGGGCGCGGGGGAATCTGCACGACGAGGATCGACATGGGCGGGTGGGCTCCGAGCTGCGCGCATTGTAGGCACGCACGATTTACAAAGTGAAGCGAATCAATGACTTACGGGACCTTGTTGCGACACGGTGGCAAGGTCAGGGGCCTCCCGCGTCGAGGCTGGCGACGCGCTCGCGGCGCAGCACATTGACCTGTCCGTTGGGCAGACGCTGCACCAGCGAGTTCTCGACCAGCACGTGATCGGCCAGCCGCAGCCGGCCGTGCACCTCGAAGAAGCTGGAGCGCACGTCGAGCTTGGCATTTGCCGGCGCGGCCGTGACCACCAGCGCGGTGGCGGCCTGCGGCGTCTGGAACGGGTTGCGCTGGCGCGACTGCACCAGCCGCTCGGCACTTGCCAGGTCCACATTCATCACCGCGGCCAGCACCTCGCGCGAGGCGGTGTTCACGTTCACCGGCGTGGCCACCGGCAGCAGCACGACGTAGGGCCGCAACGCCTTCAGTGATGGTGCATCGACGCCCAGCCAGCTCAGCTGCGCGAGCGTGCGCGGCAGCAGTGGCGCGGTGGCGGTCGCGCCGCCGCCGCCGGTCGCGGCGGTGGGCGGTGCGGTGGCTTCGAGCAGGCCGTTGGCGATGGTCTGCGCCACGCCGCTTTCGACCCCGACCGCCAGGCACAGGCGCTGCAGGGTCTCGACCTCGAGCGGGTCGACCTTGCCCTGGCTGACGAGGTCCATCAGGTTGTAGCGTGCCTGCGCGTCGTCGATGTGGCCGGACAGGAAGGCCTCGGGCGCGTCGCCGGCGTTGGCCTTGTCGACCGCGAGAAAAGTCGACAGCCGCGCCTCGGCCAACGGCGTGGCCCACGGTTCGGTCAGTGCAGTGACCTTGTCGCTGCGCAGGTCCTCGCGCAGGATCAGGCGCGCGAAGTCGAGCGCGCCCGAGAGGATCCAGGCCGCCTGTTCGCGCGCGCGCTCGGCCGACTCGACCTGCACCGCGCGCCACTGCTGCCACACCATCGAGGCGGCCAGCGTCGCCACCAGCGTGACGATGATCATCGCGGTGAGCAGCGCGGCGCCGCGCTGGCGGTGTGTGCTGCGATGGCGGAGTGTGGTGCGGCGCATCGCGTCAGGGCCCGAGCTGGGTGTCGCGCGTGAGGTCGCCGTTGCTGCCGCTGCCCGGCCCGAAGCTCAATACCACGCGCACACCCGCCGGCAATGCCTGGCGCGGCGGCGCGGCGGCGCTGCCGCTGGCAGCCGCGGCCACGCCGGCGGCGGCCAGGTCGCCGGTCGACTGGCAGTTGGCCCAGGCGTTGCCTTGGAAGAAATAGACCTGCCATCCGGTCAGGCCGGTCAGCGTGCGCAGGCTGCCGGGCTCGTCGCCCTGCAGCTGCAGGCTGCGCATCCAGCTGTCCTGCAGTGCGCCGACGGTGGTCACGGGCGGGCCGGCCCAGCGCACCCAGGCGCCGCCGCTCGGGTCGGGCCGCAGCGACCACGCGACCACCTGCAGCCCGTCGGGCGTGCGGCGCGTCAGCCGCACGGTTGCGCCGTCGCAGCTCAGCGCCAGCCGCACGACCGTGGTGTCCTGGATCGACGCGAGGTCGCGGTCCCACTGAGCGATCACGGTGTTCAGCCGCAGCGTCTGCTCGAGCCGGGTCTGGCTCGCATTGCGGGTGCGCACGATGCCGTCGACGCCCTGCCAGGCCATGCCGGCCATGATCGCCATCACCACCATCGCGACCAGCACCTCGACCAGCGTGAAGCCGCGCCGGCCGTGCCGCGACGACGGGCATCGAAGCGGTGGCTGGCGGTTCATTTGCGCAGCACCGTGGCAAGGTTGAGGATCGGGTGGCCGGCATCGTCGGCGACCTGCGCATCGACGTTGACGAACAACGGGTTCGGTGTCGGCCGCACGACCAGCTTGCCGCGGTAGCTGCGGCCGAGCTCGATGCAGTTGAAGTCGGAGTCGCCGATCGGCGGGGTCAGGCCGGTCAGGCGCAGCCCGGTCAGCTGGTTGTCGGCGCACCACTGCGCGGCGCTGACGTCGGCCAGCCGCTGGGAGCTGTCGGCCAGCGCGCCGGCCGCGCGGATGCCGGCGCCGAGCGTGATCGCCACGATCGTCAGCGCGACCAGCACCTCGATCAGCGTGAAGCCGCGCGCACGCCGCTGCGCCATCATCCGGCCGGTGCGGTCGCCTGCTCGCCGTCGACGACGAACGGGCCGAGGCCATCGGTCGTCAGCGTCAGGCTTTGCCGGTCCAGATGCAGCACGATGCGCTGGGCGCCGATCAGCGGCTCGGGGCCGAGCGGCACCGCGCGCGCGCCTTGCACCTCGGCCGTCACGCCCGGATTGAGCCAGTGGTCGGGCAGTTCGCTCGACGGCGGCAGGCCGATGAACCGAAAGCCCTCGACGCCGTCGTGGCCCGAGTCGGGCTGCCAGCTTGCCGCGATGCCCAGGCTGCGCGCCTCGGTGCGTGCCGATTCGAGCAGCGCCACCAGCCGCGCGCCCTCGCGCCCCAGGCGGGTCGCGTCCGGGTCGCGCAGCGACAGGCTCACCACCGCGCTGGCGATCGCGATCAGCGCGACCACCACCATCAGCTCGATCAGCGTGAAGCCGCCCCGGCGGGCTGGCAGGAGAGGCTTCATCGCGATCGACTCACTGCCACGAGCCGATGTCGGCGTTGGCGCCTTCGCCGCCGATCACGCCGTCGGCACCGAAGCTGTAGACGTCGATCTCGCCCTTCAGGCCCGGGTTCGCATATTGGTACGGATGCCCCCACGGGTCGTTCGGCAGCTTGTCGAGGTAGGGCTTCCAGTTCGGCGGTATCGGCCCGGTGGTCGGCTTGGACACGAGCGCCTGCAGGCCCTGCTCGGCGGTCGGGTAGCGCTGGTTGTCGAGCTTGTAAAGCTTGAGCGCCTGCATCAGGTTGTTGACGTCGGTGCGCGCTGCGGTCACGCGGGCGTCTTCGGCGCGTTGCAGCACGTTGGGCACGATCAGCGCGGCCAGCACGCCGATGATCACCACCACCACCATCAGCTCGATCAGCGTGAAGCCACGCGCAAGCCGGCCGGGGGCGCGCGATGTGCGAGAGCAGGCGCGCGGCGCGGGCGAATTTGGAGCCAAGGTCATGGGGAGTTCCTGACAGCGTGGAGGCTGGAGTGGCGTGTCGGTTCAATCATAATCGTGCATGCTCGCACGACTCTCGGCGTTCGTCCTCTGGGCCCTGGTGGCCGCCACCGTGGTGTTCTGGGGTTTGCGATTGCTGGTGCGGGCACCGGCCGCGCCCGCCTACGCGGTGACGGTCGGCGATGCCGCCGCGGTGCATGGCGACCTCGCACGACTGCTGGGCAGCGCACCGATCAAAGTGGCGGCGCCGCAGGCCGGGCCCGAGGCCGGCTCGCGGTTTCGCCTTCTCGGCATCGTCGCTCCCAAGTACCCTGGCTCGGCCAATGGTGGCGAGCATGGCGTTGCGCTGATCGCGGTCGATGGCAAGATGCCCAAGGCCTACGCGGTGGGTTCGCCGGTCGACGGCGATCTGCTGTTGCAGTCGGTGAGTCTGCGCACGGTCTCGATCGCGCCGGCCAAGGGCGCACCGGCGATCACGCTGGAGTTGCCGCTGCCGGCCGCAGCCGCCACCGGCACGCTGCCGGCGGGCACCGGCGGCAGCTATGTGGCGCCAGCGCCGGTTCCGCAATACGTTGCGCCGCCCCCGATCCTGCCGCAGTACCCGACGCCACCACAACCGCCACAGCCGCAAGCGCCGATGGCGCCGCGCAGCGAACTGCACGCGCCGACGCTGTAGCCGCCCTGCGGCATCACCTCGAGCACCTCACAGCGGCGCAGCCGGCTCGGTGGTGGTGGTGATCGGGCCCGGGTGGGTCGGGCCGGCCTCTTCGCCTTCGGCCACTTCGGTCAGCAGCGCTGCGGCGCTGCGCACCAGCGGCCAGGCGAGCGTGGCACCGGTGCCGTCGGTGCTTTCCATGCCGAGTTCGAGCAGCGCCGAGGCGTGGAACAGCGCCAGCGCCTGGTCCAGGCCCTGGTGGCCGTGGCTGCGGCAGTAGACGCAGTAGTCGGTCACGGCCGGCGCGATGCGCGCGGCCACCATCAGGGCCGCGCACGCCGGCATGCCATCGACGACGATCAGGTGGCGCTTGCTGCCGGCCACCAGCATCACGCCGACCATCATCGCGATCTCGAAGCCGCCGAACGCGGCCAGCACCTCGACCGGATCGATCACGTCTTTGTGGCGCGCCTGCGCGCTCTGCAGCACCGCCAGCAGGTGCGCCAGGTGCGCCTCTTCCATGTCGGGGCCGGAGATCAGCAGGTCGCTCAGGTTCGCGCCCGACAGACGTGAAAGCACCAACGCCGCACTCTCGTGCGAGCCCACGCCGATGCCGGCGCAGACCACCGAGTTGCCGGCCAGCGAGTCGGCGATCTCCATGCCGGCGCGGATCGCGGCGTGGGCCTGGTCGAGCGACATCGCCGAGGCCGCGCGGGAACTGCGCGTGCCATGGGCGATCTTGCGGGCCAGCAGCCGGGCGTGCGGGTGGACCGATTCGGCCACGCCGCAATCGACCACCGACAGCTCCAGCCCCTGGATGCGCGCGAACACGCCCACCGGCAGTTGCGAGGTCAGCAACTGGTGGGCGAGCAGCGCGGTCGACTGTCCTCCCGCCACGCCCAGGCCTTCGACCGCCAGGCCGTGATCGGCCGCGAAGATCGCGATCTGTGGCGTGCGGAAGCGCGGCTTCAGCGTGTTCTGGATCAGCCCCAGGCGCACCGCCAGCGCTTCGAGTTCGCCCAGGCTGCCGGTGGTCTCGGCGCGGTGCGCGAGCTTGCGGCGCAACGCCTGTTCGAGCAGCGGGTTCGAGGTGGCGGTGATGAGCGAGCGATTGACCGACATGGAGCTGGCTGGGTTCGGGACGGGGCCGTGGGGGCGGATCAGCGGCGCGAGCCGTCTTGGGCCCCAGGCGCTGCCGGGCCAACGCCCGCGGGTTCAATGAGCCGCGATTGTGGGGCCCGTGCCCGGCAGCGCGCAATCGGGTCGGTGCGGCCCGGACCCGGCACTCGGCGTTGCGCCGGCGCCGCGTCGCGCCGGCTCACCGCAGGAACAGCCGGTAGACCGGGTTGTCGGTCTCGTCTTCGCACGGGTAGGCCAGGCTTTGCAGAAATTCGCGAAAGCCCTGCTTGTCGGCGCGCGGCACCTGGATGCCCACCAGGATGCGGCCGTAGTCGGCGCCCTGGTTGCGGTAATGGAACAGGCTGATGTTCCAGCCCGGGTGCATGCTCGACAGGAACCGCATCAGCGCGCCCGGCCGCTCGGGGAAGACGAAGCGGTACAGCCGCTCGTCGTGCGCCAGCGCGCTGCGCCCGCCCACCAGATGGCGCAGGTGTTCCTTGGCGAGTTCGTCGTCGGTCAGGTCGAGCGTGGCGAAGCCGTGACGCGTGAACTGGCGTGCGAGCGCCGCCGATTCGGCGCCGTTCACGGTGGCCAGGCCGACGAACACGTGCGCCTGTTTCGCGTCCGAGATGCGGTAGTTGAATTCGGTCACCGCGCGCGGCCCGAGCAGCTCGCAAAAGCGCTTGAAGCTGCCGCGCTCCTCGGGGATCGTGACCGCGAACAGCGCTTCGCGCTGCTCGCCGACCTCGGCCCGCTCGGCCACGAAGCGCAGCCGGTCGAAGTTCATGTTGGCGCCACAGGTGATCGCCACGAAGGTCTTGCCCTTGCAGCGATGCGTTTGCACGTACTGCTTGATCGCCGCCACGCCGAGCGCGCCCGAGGGTTCGAGGATGCTGCGGGTGTCCTCGAACACGTCCTTGATCGCCGCGCAGGTGGCGTCGGTGTCGACCACGACGTAGTCGTCCACCAGTTCGCGGGCCAGGCGAAAGGTCTCGACGCCCACCAGCTTCACGGCGGTGCCGTCGGCGAACAGGCCCACGTCGTGCAATGCCACGCGCTTGCCGGCCTTCACCGAACGCAGCATCGCGTCGGAGTCGACCGTCTGCACGCCGATGACCTGGATCTCGGGGCGCACCGACTTGATGTACGCGGCCACGCCCGAGATCAGCCCGCCGCCGCCGATGGCGACGAACACCGCGTCGATCGGCCCCTGGTGCTGGCGCAGGATTTCCATCGCGATCGTGCCCTGGCCGGCGATCACGTCGGGGTCGTCGAACGGGTGCACGAAGGTCAGGCCGTGCTGCGTTTCGAGCTCCAGCGCGTGCAGGTAGGCGTCGGAATAGCTGTCGCCGAACAGCACGACCTCGCCGCCGTGCGAGCGCACCGCGGCGACCTTGAGCTCGGGCGTCGTCACCGGCATCACGATCAGCGCCTTGCAGCCCAGTCGCCGGGCCGCCAGCGCCACGCCTTGCGCATGGTTGCCGGCCGAGGCGCAGATCACGCCGCGCTTGAGCTGCGCCGCGCTCAGGTGCGCCATCTTGTTGTAGGCGCCGCGCAGCTTGAAGCTGAACACCGGCTGGGTGTCTTCGCGCTTGAGCAGCACCCGGTTGCCCAGCCGCAGCGACAGGTTCTTCGCCGCGTCGAGCGGGGTCTCGATGGCCACGTCGTAGACCCGTGCGGTCAGGATCTTCTGCAGGTAGTCGCCCAGCGACAGCGGCGCCGCCGGCTTCACGGCTCGCTTGGTGGTCTTGGGTTTGGCGGCGGCCATGCGCGTTTCCTTGTGTGCCCCGAGGCGCCTTCGGCTCGGGGCGCCGCATCATACCGGCGGCAATCGGCCCGCCCACCGCGGCGCGCGCCCAGAAAAAAGCCCAAGGCATTGCTGCCTTGGGCTGAATCCACCAATGGAGGAGGTGGAGGAGACAATCGGTTCAGCGCGGTCGGATCGACGCCCTCGGCGCGCATCGGACCCTGATTGCGATCGAGTGTAGAACCTTTTTTGCTGCGCTGCAATATGACCGGCCGCAGTCCTTCGGGTGGCGTGGCTTGCGGCACAGTGCCGCCGTGCACAATCCTCGCGGCGCGGCCCGCAACCGGCGCGGCGCACAGGGAGTCCGACGATGGAGTGCACGATCAACTGGCTGCCGGCGAGCGGCATGGCGTTCTCGGCCGAGACCGGCAGCGGTCATGTGTTGCTGATGGACGGCGCGAGCGATGGCGGCGGCCGCAACCTCGCGCCACGGCCGATGGAAACTGTGCTCGCCGGCACCGGCGGCTGCACTGCCTACGACGTGGTGCTGATCCTGCAGCGCGGCCGGCACGACGTGCGCGGCTGCCAGGTCGTCGTCACGTCCGAGCGCGCGCCCACCGACCCGAAAGTCTTCACGAAGATCCACATGCACTTCGTCGTCAGCGGGCCCGCACTGACCGACGCGACGGTCGAGCGTGCGGTGCGCATGTCGCACGAAAAATACTGCTCGGCCAGCATCATGCTGGCCAAGACGGCGCAGATCACGACCAGCTTCGAGATCAAGCCGGTCTGATCGCCGGCATGCGTCAGAGGTAGTGCGAGGTCGAGGTCATGACCCGCGCGGCCAAGCGCATGGCCCAGCGCACCGGCCAGGGCAGCGGCGCGGCGCCGGCGTTCTGTGCCGCGGCGCCGTGCCGCGCTTCGTCGGCCTTCATCTGGCGCACGATCGCATGCGAGGCCGAGTCGGCGCTCGGCAGCCGCTGCAGGTGGCTTTCAAGGTGCTTCTCGACCTGGCGTTCGGTCTCGACCACGAACCCCAGGCTCACCGCGTCGCCGGCGCGCCCGGCGAGCAGCCCGATGCCGAACGCACCCGCGTACCACAGCGGGTTGAGCACGCTCGTGTGCGTGCCCAGTTCGCGCAGGCGCTGCTGGGTCCAGGCGAGGTGGTCGGTTTCCTCGCGCGCGGCGTGCTCGAACTGGCGCCGCAACGCCGCATCAACCGTGCTCAGCGCCTGCGCCGTGTACAGCGCCTGGGCGCAGACCTCGCCGACATGGTCGACGCGCATCAGCGCGCCGGAAAGGCGGCGCTGGGCAGCGTCGAGCGCCGCGCCGGGCGTTTGCGCGGCCGGGTACGTGCGCGCCGCGTGGCTGGCGCCCGACAGCGTGCGCAGCGCGCTGTCGGCGGCGATCAGGAGGCGGTCGAGGGTGGGCACAATCGTGTAGACGCAGGGTCGTGAAGCGAAGTTCAGGCATTTTGGATCACGCAGCGCAGGCCGAGGTCGGGGGCGAATGGTTCGAAGTCGCGGTTGCAGTGCAGCAACTCACCGGCGAGGCCTTGCAACACCCCTGCCAGGATCAGGTCGCCGACGGCCAGCGGTTGATCGCGGAGCCAGTGATCCGGCGTGTCGGTGGGTCGCGTTGCATGGCCACGCAAGTGGTCGATTTCGCTTTCGGTCTTGTTGCCTTCACGGCGAACGAGGGCGGTCGCAAGCTCAACGGTCACGATCGATCGGCCTGCCGGCGTGTCGACTTCTGGACGCACGTCGGCACCCGTGAACTTGCGCGCTGCGGCGCCGCCGCAGGCTCGTGCTGCTCGTTGTGCTCAGGCAACACAAAGGCCTTTTTTGCCCGGCAAGGCTTTCCAGCACCCGGCCCCTCTGGTGCAATACGCACAACTTCCGCTGAGGGGGTTGTGCCTGATCTGCCCATCGAGGGTAAATCTTGATCGGGACCTCTTGTTCAACCTAGGAGATAGTCGCAATGAAAAAATCTCTGCTCGCTCTCGCAGTCTTGGGCGCTTTCGCTGGTGCTGCATCGGCTCAATCTTCGGTCACCATGTCGGGCACCATCGACCTGGCCGGCCGCTACGTCAAGAACGACGGTCAAGACCGTCGCGTCTCGATGTCCAACAGCGGCATCAACAGCAGCCAGCTGGTCCTGTCCGGCAAGGAAGACCTCGGCGGCGGCCTCTATGCGGGCTTCGTGCTGAATTCGCAGTTGGTTGCCGACTCCGGCAACTCCGGCCTCGGCGGCAAGTTCTGGAATCGCCGTTCGACCGTTAGCCTGTGGGGCAACTTCGGTGAGATTCGCCTCGGCCGCGATTACACCCCGACCTTCTGGAACAACACCATCAACGACCCGTTCGGCACCGTCGGCGTGGGTGATTCGAGCAATGTGGCCCAACTGCTGGCGCCCACGTTCGTTCGTGCCGACAACGCCATCGGCTACTTCCTGCCGTCGAACATCGGTGGCATCTACGGCCAAGCCATGGTCGCAGCCAGCGAGAGCGCTGCGCTCAACCCCGGCCGCTACGTTGGTGGCCGCATCGGCTTCGCCGCCGGTCCGTTCGACATCGCCGGTGCCTACGCCGACCAGCGCTTCGACAAGCTTCCTGGCGCGCCGAGCCAGAAGACCTACAACATCGGTGGTTCGTACAACCTCGGTGTCGCCAAGCTGATGGGCTACTACGATCGCGATTCGCTGTCGTATGTGGGCGTTGACAAGAAGGAAGATCGCTTCTCGCTGGGCGCTACCGTCCCGGTCGGCCAGGGCCTGATCAACGTCGGCTACGACCGCAGCAAGCTGACCGACAACGTGGCGGTTTCGACCAACACGATCAGCAAGTTTGCCCTCGGCTACATCTACAACCTGTCGAAGCGCACCGCGGTGTACTCGCAGGTGGCACGCCTGTCCAATGGCAGCGGCTCGGTCCAAATCGGTGGCGACACCGGTGGTTCGCCTGCTGGCCCCGGCCCGATCCCTGGCGGCAAGTCGACTGGCTTCGAGTTCGGTCTGCGTCACTTCTTCTGATCGGCCGCTTGCCCTGCGCAAGCCTCCATCAGGACAAAAAGGCCGCCTTCGGGCGGCCTTTTTCATTGGCTCGACGCGCGCAGCGATCGATGGCACACCGGCCCACTGGCCGTGTCACCCGGGCGTGGCTCCGGGCTGAACTGCCGGGTGGCGGGACCGGCCCAGTCCGGCGAAGCCGTCGAGTCCACCACGGGGATGCGCACGGCCAAAGACGTGGCCTTCGTCGGGTCAGGCAAACGCGCGGGTCCAGGTTCCTCGGCGCGTGATGGGCGGCGAAAGCACGCCAGCGCGGGTCTGCCAGGAATCGACCGGGCGCGGTCGAAACCCGGCTGAAGTCACTCCGGCGGGCGCTGGTGGAGGCCGAGCGCATCAACCGGGCATGGTGACCGGTGGCGATGATCCACGCCGGTTTCGTTGCCCCGACGACGAAGGTGAGCGTTGGTCGGTGCAGGCGCACCGAGCGTCGGTGCCGGACGACGTGCCGCGCCTCGAACATCGGATCATGTCGGCCACGGCGCGCATGGCGCCGATGCGCACGGTTGCGCCGCAGGGTCCTTTCGAGTTCAAACGCCGGCCAGCCACGCAGGCAACCGACCGCCCGCGGGCCGAGCGCCGTCGAGGCCTGCGCCAGGCAGATATCGTTCAGTTGCTGCTCGACCAAGGCATGCTGACGTCAGCGCCGTCGTCTGCGACGCGACCGGCGTGACATGTGCTGCACCCAAGTGTCGTAACGTCTGGGGGCCGACGGTACACCACGCCCTGTTCGACCTGCACCCGGTACCGAGTGCACGGCCGGCGCCCGCCACCATCGGTGCAATCCCCTTTGACCGTTGGCTCGCGTTTTGCTCTGATGCTGCACCCACCGCAGCGCCCCTTTCATGCTCGTCTTCGTCCTCCGCCGCCTTGCCCAAGCCGTGATCGTGATGCTCACGGTCGCGTTCATCGCGTTCATGCTGTTCCAGTACGTCGGCGACCCGGTGACGAACATCCTCGGCCAGGACGCCACGCCCGAGCAGCGCCAGCAGTTGCGCGTCGATCTGGGGCTGGACCAGCCGTTTCCGGTGCAGTTCGCGCGCTTCGTCGGCAAGGCGGTGCAGGGCCAGTTCGGCCTGAGCCTGCGCCAGGGACGCAAGGTCTCGTCGCTGATCGCCGAGCGCCTGCCGGCCACGCTCGAGCTGTCGTTCACGGCGGCGTTGATCGCGCTCGTGTTCGGCATCCCGATGGGCGTGTACGCGGCGCTGCGGCGCGGCAGCTTCGCGTCACAGGTGATGATGACGGTTTCGCTGCTCGGTGTTTCGCTGCCCACGTTCCTGATCGGCATCCTGCTGATCCTGGTGTTCGCCGTCACGCTGAAGTGGCTGCCGAGTTTCGGCCGAGGCGACGTCACGATGATCGGCGCGTGGAGCACCGGCTTCCTGACGGTCGACGGCCTGCGCCATCTGGTCTTGCCGTCGATCACGCTGGCGGTGTTCCAGCTCACGCTGATCATGCGGCTGGTGCGCGCCGAGATGCTCGAGGTGCTGCGCGCCGACTACATCAAGTTCGCCCGCGCGCGCGGCCTGCCCGACCGGGCGGTGTATTTCGGCCATGCGCTGAAGAACACGCTGGTGCCGGTGATCACGATCACCGGGCTGCAACTCGGTGGCTTGATCGCCTTTGCGATCATCACCGAGACGGTGTTCCAGTGGCCCGGCATGGGGCTGCTGTTCATCCAGGCGGTGACGTTCGCCGACATCCCGGTGATGGCCGCCTACCTGTGCCTGATCGCGCTGATCTTTGTCGTGATCAACCTGGTGGTCGACCTGCTGTACTTCGCGGTCGACCCGCGCCTGCGGGCCGAGCGATCGGTCGCCGGCCACTGAGAGCCTCCCGGCGCCGCAACGCGGCTTCGAACCCTGCCACCCCCTTCGTCCGGAGACAACCATGAAATTCAAAACGACCCTGCTGATTGCCGCGATCGCTTTCGCCTGCGGGAGCGCCAACGCGGTCACGCTGCGCGTGGCCAACCAGGGCGACGTGCAGTCGATGGACCCGCAGTCGCTGAACGAGTCGCTGCAGCTCAGCTTCATGAGCAGCGTCTACGAGTCGCTGGTCGGGCGCGGCAAGGACATGTCGATCGTGCCGCTGCTGGCCACCCAATGGACCCAGACCTCGCCGACGGTCTGGCGCTTCGACCTGCGCCACGGCGTCAAATTCCAGGACGGCACGCCGTTCACCGCCGATGACGTGGTCTTCAGCTTCAAGCGCGCGACCGACGCCGGCAGCGACATGAAGGGGTATGTCGCGCCCATCAAGGAGGTGCGCAAGGTGAACGACTACACGGTCGACATCGAGACGCTCGCGCCGTTCCCGATCCTGCCCGACACGCTCACGGTGTTCGGCATCATGAGCAAGAAATGGTGCGAGGACAACAAGGCCGAGAAGCCGGTCGATCGCCGCAAGGGCATCGAGAACACCGCCAGCTTCAAGGCCAACGGCACCGGCCCGTTCCGGCTCAAGGAGCGCCAGCCTTCGGTGCGCACGGTGCTGGTTCGCAACTTCAATTACTGGGGCAAGAACGAGAGCAACATCGACGAGATCGTGTTCACGCCGATCGGCAACGACGCCACCCGCGTCGCCGCGCTGATCTCGGGCGAGATCGACGTGATGGAGCCGGTGCCGCTGCAAGACGTGGAGCGCGTCAAGGCCACGCCCGGCTATACGGTGCTGCAAGGCCCCGAGCTGCGCACGATCTTCCTCGGCATGGACCAGAAGCGCGACGAGCTGCTCTACAGCAACGTCAAGGGCAAGAACCCGTTCAAGGACGTGCGCGTGCGCCGCGCCTTCTACCAGGCGATCGACATCGAGGCGATCAAGACGCGCGTGATGCGCGGTGCCGCCACGCCCACGGCGCTGATGGTCGCGCCCGCGGTGCGCGGCTTTCAGCCCGACATGAACAAGCGCCTGCCCTACGACCCCGAAGCGTCGAAGAAGCTGCTCGCCGAAGCGGGCTACCCGAACGGCTTCGAGGTCGGCATGAACTGCCCGAATGACCGCTACGTGAACGACGCGGCGATCTGCCAGGCCATTGCCGCCAACCTGGCGCGGGTGGGCGTCAAGATCAACCTCACTGCCGAGACCAAGAACAGCTACTTCCCGAAGATCCTGCGCCGCGACACGAGCTTCTATCTGCTGGGCTGGACGCCGAGCACGGCCGACTCGCACGACGCGCTGTACAACCTGATGGCCACCCCGACCGACAAGGGCCAGGGCCAGTACAACCTGGGCGCGTACAGCAACCCCAAGCTCGACGAGCTGACCGCCAAGATCCAGACCGAGACCGACGCCAAGAAGCGCAACGAGATGATCCGCGAGGCCTTCAAGATCCACCAGGACGACATCGGCCACATTCCGCTGCACCAGCAGGCGCTGGCCTGGGGCTACAACAAGAAGGTCAGCCTGGTGCAACTGCCGACGAACTACATGGTCTTCAAGTGGATGACGGTCAAGAGCGGTGATGCGGCCCGCTGATGGCGGTTCGTTGAGCGGCCCGGCCGCCAGCGCCGTGCCCACCGCGCCTGGGGCCTGGGCGCGCTTTTTCGACGGCGACGTCTGGCACTCGTTTCGCAGCTCGCCGATGGCGATCGCCGCGGCGGTGGTCGCGCTGGTGTGCGTGTTCGGGGCGCTGTTCGCCGGCGTGGTTGCGCCGCACAACCCGTTCGACCTGGCCACGCTGCAGCTCAACGATTCGATGCTGCCGCCGGCCTGGATGGAAGGTGGGCGCGCGACCTACCTGCTCGGCACCGACGAGCAGGGCCGCGACGTGTTCTCGGCGCTGATGTACGGCGCGCGCATCTCGCTGCTGATCGGCGGCGCCTCGGTGCTGGTGTCGACCGCGATCGGCGTGTCGCTCGGGTTGCTGTCGGGCTACGTCGGCGGGCGCGTCGACGCGTTCATCATGCGCGTGTGCGACGTGATGCTGTCGTTCCCGTCGATCCTGATCGCGTTGCTGATCGCCGGCGTGGGCCGTGCGCTGTTCCCGCAGGCACAAGACTCGCTGGCCTTCGGCGTGCTGATCCTGGCGATCGCACTGCCCGGCTGGGTGCAGTACGCGCGCACCGTGCGCGGCTCGACGATGGTCGAGCGCCACAAGGAATACGTGCAGGCCGCGCGCGTGGTGGGCGTGCCGCCGCTGCGCATCATGCTGCGCCACGTGCTGCCCAACGTGCTCGGCCCGGTGCTGGTGCTGGCGACCATCCACCTCGCGGTGGCGATCCAGATCGAGGCGACGCTGTCGTTCCTGGGGGTGGGCGTGTCGCCGACCTCGCCGTCGCTGGGCACCTTCATCAACGAAGGCAACAAGCAGCTGTTCAGCGGCGCGTGGTGGCTGGTGGTGTTCCCGGGCGCGATGCTGCTGCTGATCGCACTGAGCATGAACCTGTTCGGCGACTGGTTGCGCGATGCGCTCAACCCGAAGCTGCGCTGAACCCGGGCCGAGACGATGCCGCTGCCGACGATCGAATGCCGATGACCCAACCGCTGCTCGAGGTGCGCCACCTGCGCGTTGAGTTCCCGACCCGGCGCGGCCGGCTGGTCGCGCTCGACGACGTGTCGTTCGAGATCGCGCCCGGCGAGATCCTTGGCGTGGTCGGCGAATCGGGGGCGGGCAAGTCGCTGACCGGCGCGGCCATCATCGGCTTGCTCGACCCGCCGGGGCGTGTTGCCGCGGGCGAGATCCGTTTCGATGGCCGGCGCATCGACAACCTGCCGTACGAGGAGATGCGCAAGGTGCGCGGCCGCCAGATCGGCGCGATCTTCCAGGACCCGCTGACCTCGCTGAACCCGCTGTACACGGTCGGGCGCCAGCTCGTCGAGACGATCCGCACGCACCTGCCGGTCAGCGCCGAAGAGGCCCGCCAGCGCGCGATCCGGCTGCTCCAGGAAACCGGCATCTCGGCCGCGCAGGAGCGATTTGACCAGTACCCGCACCAGTTCTCCGGCGGCATGCGCCAGCGCGTCGTGATCGCGCTCGCACTGGCCGCGGAACCGCGCCTGATCGTCGCCGACGAGCCGACCACGGCGCTCGACGTCTCGATCCAGGCGCAGATCATTGCGCTGCTCAAGCGCCTGTGCAAAGACCATGGCGCGGCAGTGATGCTGATCACGCACGACATGGGCGTGATCGCCGAAACCTGCGACCGGGTGGCGGTGATGTACGCCGGGCGCGTCGCCGAGATCGGCCCGGTCCACGACGTCATCCACGCGCCCGCGCACCCGTACACGGCGGGGCTGATGGGCTCGATCCCGGCGATGGACGACGACCGCGAGCGGCTGCTGCAGATCGACGGCGCGATGCCGCGCCTGACGGCGATCCCGAGCGGCTGCGCGTTCAACCCGCGCTGCCCGAAGGTCTTCGACCGCTGCCGCACCGAGCGGCCCGACCTGCTGCCCGCCGGCGCGACGCGCGCGGCATGCTGGCTGCACGCGCAGCCGCTGCGGGACGCCGCATGAATGCCATGAGTGACGTCAGTGACGGGAGTGACGGGAGCGCGGCGCGGGCCACCGACGCCACACCGCTGGTCGAGGTGCACGACCTGGCCAAGACCTTCGACGTGTCGGCGCCCTGGCTGAACCGCGTGATCGAGCGCCAGCCGCGCCAGTTCGTGCACGCGGTCGACGGCGTGAGCTTCTCGATCCAGCGCGGCAAGACGCTCGCGCTGGTGGGCGAATCGGGTTGTGGCAAGAGCACGGTGGCACGGCTGCTGGTCGGGCTTTACGCGCCCACCCGCGGACGGGTCGAGTTCGACGGCACCGACACCGCCACGACCTTCCGATCCAAGCAGGCGCTGACCTTGCGCCGACGCATGCAGATGATCTTCCAGGATCCGTACGCGAGCCTGAACCCGCGCTGGAAGGTGGTCGACATCGTCGGCGAGCCGCTCAAGGAGCACGGCCTGGTGGGGGCGGCCGAAGGCACCTCGGCGCGCGCCGACAAGCACGAAATGAAGGCCAGGGTTGTGCAGCTGCTGCAGTCGGTCGGGCTGGCGGCGGCCGACGTCGAGAAGTTTCCGCACCAGTTCTCGGGCGGGCAGCGCCAGCGCATCTCGATCGCGCGCGCGCTGGCCACGCAGCCCGAGTTCCTGGTCTGCGACGAACCGACCTCCGCGCTCGACGTGTCGGTGCAGGCGCAGGTGCTCAACATCATGAAGGACCTGCAGCGCACGCGGGGCCTGACCTACCTGTTCATCTCGCACAACCTCGCGGTCGTGCGCCATGTGAGCGACCAGGTCGGCGTGATGTACCTGGGCCGGCTGGTCGAACTGGCCGACAAGGCCGAGTTGTTCGCGCGCGCACGCCACCCGTACACCCGCATGCTGCTCGACGCGATCCCCGACATCCACATGAGCGGGCGTGCGCGCACGCCGGTGCAGGGCGAGGTGCCCAACCCGCTGAACCCGCCGAGCGGCTGCACCTTCCACCCGCGCTGCCCGCACGCCAACGAGCGCTGCCGGCGCGAGCGCCCGGCATTGAACCGGATCTCGGGCGTGCTGATCGCCTGCCACGCGGTGCAGGAAGGGCGCCTTTGAAGCGCGCCACGCCCCCGGACGGCCGAGCGGTCGGATGACCGGTCAGGCGACAATGCCGTTCGGTTAAGGACCGTTCGGCCTGAGCCCTTCGACGTTGCTCAGGACAGGCCTGTCGAAGGCTTGCGTCACGCCATCAGGGCTTCGACAAGCTCAGCCCGAACGGATATTGGTTGATGCTGGCTAACCGAAGAACGGTATCGGGTCAGGCCAGCGGCAGCAGGTGCTCGCCGCGGAACAGCTCGGTGGCCGCCTCGCGATCGCGGATGAGCCAGGCCCGATCGCCCGCCACCATGACCTCGGCGGCGCGCCCGCGGGTGTTGTAGTTGCTGGCCATCGTCATGCCGTAGGCGCCGGCCGACAGCACGGCAATGAACTCGCCCTCGCGCACCGCGAGCGGCCGATCGCGCCCGAGCCAGTCGCCCGATTCGCACACCGGGCCGACCACGTCGCAGACGACCGCAGGCTCGTCGCGCAAGCGGCACGCGACGATCCGCATCCAGGCCTGGTACATGGCCGGGCGCATCAGGTCGTTCATCGCCGCATCGACGATGCAGAAGTTCTTGGCCGAGCCGGCCGGATCGCCGTTCGGCCCGGTGCCGGGCTTCAGGTAGAGCACCTCGCTGACGAGCACGCCGGCGTTGCCGACCAGCGAACGGCCCGGCTCGAACATGATCATGCGGTGGCCGTGGCCGCGTGCATCGATGCGCGCCAGCAGGCTCGTGACGAGCGCTTGCGCCGACGGCGGCGCCTCGTCGGTGTAGGTGATGCCCAGCCCGCCGCCCAGGTCGAGGTGGTGGATCGGAATGCCGCGCGCTTCGATCGCCTCGACCAGGTCGAGCATGCGTTCCAGCGCGTCGAGGTAGGGGCCGGTGTCGGCGATCTGCGAGCCGATGTGGAAGTCGATGCCCACCACCTGCAGGCCCGGCAGTGCCGCGGCGCGCTCATAGCAGGCGACTGCATGCTCGTGGGCGATGCCGAACTTGTTGCCCTTCAGTCCGGTGGAGATGTAGGGGTGGGTGCCGGCGTCGACGTCGGGGTTCACGCGCAGGCTGACCCGCGCGGTGGCGCCGCTCGCGCTCGCGACCTGCGAGAGCACCTCGAGTTCGGATTCGCTCTCGACGTTGAAGCACAGCACGCCGACGTCGAGTGCGCGGCGCATCTCGGCGCGTGTCTTGCCCACGCCTGAAAACACGACCTTCGACGGCGCCACGCCGGCGGCGAGCACGCGTTCGAGTTCGCCGCCCGAGACGATGTCGAAGCCGCAGCCGGCCTGCGCGAAGGTCTGCAGCACGGCGAGGTTGGAGTTGGCCTTCATCGCGTAGCAGACGAGGTGCTCTCGCCCGGCCAGCGCGCGCTCGTAACCGGCCAGCGCTGCGAGCATCGAGGTGCGCGAATACACGTACAGCGGCGTGCCGTGGCGGCGTGCCAGTTCGCTCAGCGAGCAGTCTTCGATGAACAGTTCGTCGCCACGGTAGGCGATCTGCGGGGCGCCGGGCAAGCTCATGGCGCCGACGCCGCCGAGGCGGCGGACGGGGTGGCCACCGAGACGGGTGTCGCTGCACTGGGCAGCATCAACGGCCCCTTCTGGCCACAGGCCGCGAGCAGCGCGGCCACCGCGATCCATGCACCCACCGTCGACGCAGCCTTCAGGCCGGTCGCTACACTCATCTTGCGCTGCACCATCACAGGATTCTATCGACCATGACCGCCGATCTCAGCCCGACCCCGTTGTCCGACGCCGAGTACCACGCCAAGGCGCTCGCGGTGCTGGCGCGTGTCGAGGCGTGCGTCGATGCCTGGCTGCAGGACGATGTGGTCGACATCGACACGCACCGCACCGGTGGCCTGCTGGAGCTGAGCTTCCCGAATGGCAGCAAGATGGTGTTGAACACGCAGCCGCCGTTGCAGGAACTGTGGCTGGCGGCGCGTTCGGGCGGCTTCCATTACAAGTTCGTGGCGGGCGCGTGGCGCGACACGCGCCATGGACGCGAGTTGTTCGAAGCGCTGTCGGCCTGCGCGAGCGAGCAGTCAGGCAAGGTGCTGCGGTTCGCACCGCCCGCCTGACCGGGCCCGGCTCAGCGCTTGAACAGGTCGAGGATGCTGTTGCGTTCCTCTTCGCTCGGTGCGTTCGCAGGTTTCTCGTCCAGGCCGACGCTGGCCACGCCCGCGCCCTTGGCGTATTCGTCGTAGTACCACTCGTCGCCGATGTTGACGACGCCGTCGGGCACCGGGTACTGAGCCACCGGCACGCCGTTGAGCGCGTACTTCATGTAGTCGATCCAGATCGGCAGCGACAGGCCACCGCCGGTTTCGTTGTCGCCGAGCTTGCGCGGGGTGTCGTAACCGATCCAGACGATGGCCACGACGCTGGGCTGGAAGCCGGCGAACCAGGTGTCGAACGACTCGTTGGTGGTGCCGGTCTTGCCGTACAAGTCGGGGCGATTGATGGCCCGGCGCGCCGCCGCCGCGGTGCCGCGCAACGCCACCGATTGCAGCAGGCTGTCCATGATGAAGGCGTTGCGCGCGTCGATCACGCGCATCGAGTCGTTCAACACCGGCGGTGTGGATTCGTTCAACACCCGGCCCTTGGCGTCGGTGATCTTGCTGATCAGCATCGGGTTCACGCGGTAGCCGCCGTTGGCGAACACGCTGTAGGCCGTGGCCATCTGCATCGGCGTGACCGATCCGGTGCCCAGCGCCATCGGCAGGTAGGCCGGGTTCTTGTCGGCATCGAAACCGAAGCGCGTGATCCAGCTCTGTGCATAGGGCGCACCGATCGCCTGCAGGATGCGGATCGAGACCATGTTCTTCGACTTCTCCAGGCCGCGGCGCATCGTCATCGGCCCTTCGAACTTGCCGTCGTAGTTCTTCGGCTCCCAGGGCTGGCTGCCGGTGGCCGCGGCATCGAAGAACAGCGGTGCGTCGTTGATGATCGTCGCCGGCGTAAAGCCCTTTTCAAGCGCCGCCGAATAGATGAACGGCTTGAAGCTCGAGCCCGGCTGGCGCCAGGCCTGCGTGACGTGGTTGAACTTGCTCTTGGAGTAATCGAAGCCGCCTACCATCGCGCGCACGGCACCGGTGCGCGGGTCCATCGCGACGAACGCGCCTTCGACGTCCGGCAGCTGGGTGATGCTCCAGTCGCCCTTGGCATTGCGGATCAGCCGGATCACGGCGCCGGGCCGTATCTGCGTCTTCGGATTACCTTTGGGCACGAGCCCGGAGGTCGCCGGCTTCAGGCCCTCGCCGGTGACCGTGACCGACTCGCCGCTTTGCAGCACTGCCACCACCTTCTTCGGTCCGGCCTCGGTGACGACGGCGGCCTTGAGCTCGTCGTTGTCGGGATGGTCCTGCAGCGCCTCGGCGATGCGAGCGTCGACGTCCTGCGGGTCGGCGGGCAGGTCGACATAGTCTTCCGGGCCGCGGTACACCTGGCGCCGCTCATAGTCCATGATGCCCTTGCGCAGCGCGCGGTAAGCCACCAGTTGGTCTTCCGATTTCAGCGTGAGGTACACGTTCAGGCCGCGGGTGTAGGCGTCATCGCCGTACTGCGCAAAGATCAGCTGGCGCGCCGTCTCCGCCACGTACTCGGCGTGCACCGGCACCTCGGAAGGCGCGCGGTACTTCAAGGTTTCGGTGCGGGCGGCGTCGCGCTGTTCGGCCGTGATGTAGCCGTTGTCGACCATGCGATCGAGGACACGCAACTGGCCTTCCTTCGCGCGTTTGGGGTTGTTGATCGGGTTGTAGGCCGAAGGCGCCTGCGGCAGCACCGCGAGCATGGCGGCCTCCGCAATCGAGATGTCCTGCAGCGGCTTGCCGAAATAGACCTCGCTGGCCGCCGCGAAGCCGTGCGCG
>JAGWTP010000144.1 GCA_028868895.1 Burkholderiales bacterium | reverse complement strand
ACCTTGTCGCCCTTGTTGGGCGGAAAGGGCAGCCGATGCACGAGGTAAAGCAGGTTGGCCATGGACAGATTCAACCCAGATTGCGCACAACGTACGGGCCGAGCCAGTTGGCCACGCCGATCGGCAGGCGTCTCCAGGTCTGGATCAGCAACTGGAACTTCGCGTTGGCGGGGTTGTTCTGGGGCACGGCGTCGCGCTTGTAGAGGCAGTATTCGTAGTGCAGCGCCTGCGGCTCGAAGCCCCAGTTCTTCTTGAAGGCAAACGACCCGGTGCCTTGTTTGCTGCGGCCGAAGTCGAACAACTTGAGTCCGCGGGCACAGGAGCGGCGCATCAGCTCCCAGTATTTGAAGTCGTTGGCGGCGAGCTCGCGCGCGGCGGTGTCGTCGCCGGCGTAGTACGGCAGCACTTCGTCACGGAAATAGAAGCTCAGCACGCTGCTCAGCGGCCGGCCGGTGGCGTCGGTCACGGTCTGCACATCGCAGTCGACGCCGAACTCGCGCTGCAGGGCCGCAAAGTAGCGCTTAGGCAGCCCAGGCGTGCCGTGGCGGTGAACGTTGTCGGCGTAGAGCGCAAAGAAGCGCTCGACACCGGTGTCGACCTCGCTGCGCAGGCCCTTGGCGATGCCCTTGCGCACCATCGCGCGCTGCTTGCGCGGGATGGCGAGCAGGTTGGCTTCTTCGTCGGTCAGGATCGCCTTGCGAAAGGTCACGTAGAGGTCTTGCATCGGCCAATCGGTGTGGCGCGGCGCGATGTTGCGCAACTCCAGATGGGCCACGCCCAGGCGCTGCGCAAGATCTTGGGCGGCTTGCTCGAGTGCGTCGGCCGCCTGCGGGTTGCTCGCCGCCACCCCGCCGTACACCGCGAACGGCAGGCTGACTAGCGACCGGCCGAACAGCAGGCTCTTCACGTGCGCCAGCGGCAGCACGCCGACGATCCGGCCTTCGGCTTCGGCGTAGAGAAAATGAGTGTCGTGGCGGAACACCTCGCGCAGCACGCGTTGCCAGCCGGCACGGTGAAAGAACGTGGCCGGTGGGCACGCGGACACGAATTCGTCCCAGCGCGCGGCGTCGGCGGGGTCGGAGGGCGACAGGCGCTTGATGCTCGGCACGATGGCGGGGCTCAGTGCGCGGCCGTGCCGGCGGCATCGGGGCGGCCGAGAAAGATCTCGTCCATCCGGCCCCAGGCGAAGTCGGCCAGCAGGCGTTGCAGGCGGGTCTGCATCTTCCCCAGGTTCAGGTAGTGGCGAAAGCGGGTCTTGGAACTGATTCCCGCGATGCGTGGCTGGTCGACGTCAATCTCCCAGGGGTGGAAGTAGAAGATCGCTGCTTCGCCATCGGTCGCGTTCACCTGCCGCAGCATCCAGCGCGACACGGCATAAGGCAGCAGCCTGAAGTAGCCACCGCCGCTGGACGGCAGGTTGCGCTCGAGCACGCGCAGCGTGGTCACCGGGATTTCGAGCAGGCCGCAATCGACCCGGTGCGCGAAGCGTGGCGCGTCGGGCATGCCGTAGTGGTCGTGGTGGATCGGGTAGATGCTGGAGCTGTAGCGATAGCCGGCCTGCGCCAGGCAGTCGAGCGCCCACAGGTTGGTGGCACCGATCGAGAAGCTCGGCGCGCGATAGCCCTGCACGGCGCTGGACGACAGGTCTTCGAGGATGCCCTTGGCGCGTTCGATGTCGGCGCAGAATTCGGCCCGGCTGAGGTCACTCACCCTCTGGTGGCCGTAGCCGTGGCTGGCCAGTTCATGGCCCTGGGCGACGATGGCGCGCACCAGCGCCGGGTAGCGTTCGGCGATCCAGCCGAGGGTAAAGAAGGTCGCCTTGACGTTGTGAGCAGCCAGCATCTCGAGGATGCGCTCGACATTGCGCTCGACCCGGCACTCGCGACGGTCCCAGTCGCTGCGTGCGATGTGCGGTGCGAACGCCGAGACCTGGAAGTAGTCTTCGACGTCGATCGTCAGCGCGTTGGTGATGGCAGCGGCCGGCATGTGTGAGGACGCTCTCACCCTGCATCGGCGGCGCGCCCGCGCGGCTGCAACCACTGCGCCAGGTCGGCGGCGATGCGTTGAGCGGCGTGGCCGTCCCACAGTTCGGGAACGCGCCCACGCTTGCCTCGGCCAGCCAGAATCTCGGCCACGCCGTCCAGGATGGCGGTGCGGTCGGCGCCGACCAGCGTGTTCGTGCCCTGCTCGACCGTGATCGGGCGTTCGGTGTTGTCACGCATCGTCAGGCACGGCACGCCCAGCGCGGTGGTCTCTTCCTGCAGACCACCGGAGTCGGTGAGCACCAGCGTCGCGTTCGCCATCAGCCCGAGCATCTCCAGATAGCCTTGCGGCGGCAGTACGGCCGTACGCGACGGGTCGATGAGTTCGCCCAGGCCGAAGCGCTCGATATTGGAGCGGGTGCGCGGGTGCAGCGCGAAGACGAGCGGCAGGCGCGTTGCCACTTCGGCCAGCACCGAGAGGATGGCGCGCAAGGTGGTGGCGTCATCGACGTTGGATGGCCGATGCAGCGTGACGACGCCGTAGCCCTGCGCGTGTCGCAACATCGCGGGGTCGAGGCCGTTGGCGCGCAGGGTATGGTCGGCGCTGCGAGCGCGGTCGCGGCTGGCGAGCAATGAGTCGATCATCACGTTGCCGACGAACACCACGCGCTGCGCGGCGATGCCTTCACGCTCGAGGTTGGCGGCGGCATTGCGTTCGGTGGTGTAGAGACGGTCGGCGATCTGGTCGGTGAGCAGGCGGTTGATTTCTTCGGGCATGCGCCGGTCGAAGCTGCGCAAGCCGGCCTCGACGTGAACCACCGGCACGCCCTTCTTGACGGCGACGAGCGTGCACGCGAGGGTCGAGTTCACATCACCGACGACGACGACACAGGCCGGTTGGTGCTCGTCGAGCACAGGCTCGAAGCGGCGCATGACCTCGGCCGTCTGCTGCGCGTGACTGCCCGAGCCGACCGCTAGGTTGAGATCGGGCCGCGGCAACCCGAGGTCGGTGAAGATCTGCTCGCTCATGCCCTGGTCGTAATGCTGGCCGGTGTGCACCAGCAGTGCCGGCAACGGCGGGGTGTGCTCGGCAAGCGCGCGCAGGATCGGCGCCATCTTCATAAAGTTGGGGCGGGCACCGACGACGCACAGGATCGCGCCGGTTGGGCGCACGGTGGGCGGTGCGGTCATGACGAGCCCTCGTCGCGCGACCTTGTGATGGCGCGCACCAGCTCCTGCAGGGTGGCGAGCGTTTGCAGGTTGATGCGCTCCAGACGCATCAGGCTTTGCTCGAGCCGATGCACGCGGTCGTCGCGGTGCTCGGCGTCGAGCGCTTCGAGTTCGCGCGACATGTCGAGCGTGACGTTGGCATCGAGCTGGACCAGCGGCAGGTCGACCTCGAGCGACGAGATCGCCGTGGCAGCGTCGCCATGCCCACCCGTGCCGTTGGCGGTGCGGCGCGGCGACGCAGCCTTGCCGGCCGGTACCGAGGCTTCTTCGGTGAACTCGCGCACCACCTCGTTCACGTCGGCCAGCGTCAGACGTTTGCGGTTTTCCATGTAGCCGAGCAGCAGCACGCGGTCGCAGATCGAATTGATGCGCCGCGGGATGCCCTGGCTGGCTGCGTGAATCGCCGGGAACGCCGCCGGCTCGAACTCGGGCTCACCGCTGGAGCCGGCGCACTTCAGCCGGTGAACGATGTATTCCTCGGTTTCGAGCAGGTCGAGCGGCCCGATATGGCAGGTTGCGGCCACCCGCTGACGGAACTGCTCCATTTCGGGCCGTTGCAGGATCTCGCGAAACTCCGGCTGGCCGACCAGAAAGCTTTGCAGCAAAGACTGGTTGCCGAGCTGAAAGTTCGACAACATGCGCAGCTCTTCGACCGCGCGCGGCGTGAGGTTCTGCGCCTCATCGACCACCAGCAGGCAGCGCTTGCCCTGGCTGGTTTGCGTGATCAGGAACGCCTCGAGCGCCGACAGCAATTCGGACTTGGGCACACCCTGGACACGAAACCCGAATGCCGCACCGACCATGCGCAGCGTGTCTTCGGCATCGAGCTGCGTCGTGACGAGTTGCCCGGCGACGATGTTGCTTTGCGCCAGGCTGTCGAGCAGGCTGCGCAGGATCGTCGTCTTGCCGGCACCGATCTCTCCGGTGATGACGATGAAGCCGTCGTTGCGCGACACCCCGTAGTCGAGGTACGCCTTGGCTCGGCGGTGCTGCTTGCTGCCGAAATAAAAGTGAGGGTCGGGATTGAGCTGGAACGGCCGGCTGCTCAACCCGTAGAAGGCTTCGTACATGCTTCAGAACTGCAAGCTGAGCGCGGCGGTAACGGCCGTCTCTTTGTAGGGAGTGGTGGCGCTGTCGAACACAGAGTGCCGTGCGCTCACCGATCCGCTGCTGCGCGGGCCGAGCCGGCCGCTCCAGGCCAGGCTGATCGAGCGCAGCGTGGTGGTCTGCGCGGCGGTCGAACCGCTGGTGCGATCCATCGACGCGATCAAGTTCAGTGCCGACATCGGCGTGAGCCGATGGGCCAGGTTGACGCCGTAGCCGCGCTGGCGAACGTTGTTTCCATTGCTGAAATCGTCAGTCACCGAGACGACCGAGTCCAGCCGCCGGGCATCGCTCTGCGAGGCCGTGAACGTGACGGTGTCGCGGACTCCCAGCATCGCGAACGACAGGTCCTGGCGACGCTGCAACATCACCGCCGAGGTCAGCGAGCCACCGAACAACTGCGCTGTCGGCGCGATGCCGTTGGCTAGCAGGAAGTTGTTGACCAGCGTGGCACGCAATGCCGGGTCGGGTTGCTGCGACGCAAACTGGGCGAAGAACAGATCGTAGGCTGTTCCGAGGCTGCCGGCGGTCGGCTGGCCGAACCCGGTCGCAATGTCGCGCGTGTTGCTGTACCTCCAGACCGTACGCGGCGTGCGGTGCTCGAAGAGGTAGCTGTGCGAGTTGCCGAAGAAGCGCTGCTCGCGCTGCGCCGAAATGCGGGTGCGTTCAGTCGGCTTCCAGTCCAAAGCCCAGCCCGGCGTGTTGTGGCTTTGCTTGTCGAGACTGACATAGTCGTTCGATTCGCGGCCATCGATCAACGTCAATTGCAGTTGCGGGTCGACCGCAAAGTGCAACTCGCCGCGCACGCTGTCGTCTTCGGTGCGGCGCCCGATGGTGTAGTCGATCACCTGGCGCGTGGCGTCGGCCGACCAACTCAGCACGCGCAGCGGACTGTCGCCCGCAAGGCGCAACTTGGCTTCGTCGGAACTGCTGTTCGACGCTGCGGTGGTCGAATTGCTGGTCCCGGTGTGGGTCAGGCGCGCTTCGTAGCTCGCCAGTCCGGCCAACCGGCCACGCACATAGGGCGAGATGTTGTAGGTGCGGACTTCGGTGCGGTTGGCGTTGCCCACGCTCGAGTCGGTGGACTGGGTGCCGAACGCCGAGATCGATTGCTGCGAGATGTTGGCGCTGGCGTCGAGAAAGGCCCAGTTCTCGATCGCCTCGACGTTGGCCAGCGCATTCAACGAGTTCTGAAAATTGCTGGCTTGCGAATGGCGGGCATAAGCCAGGCCATTCAAAGCGTAATTGAGAAAACCCTTGACCCGCCCGCCGGTGCTGCTGATCCGAATGCTGGGCGTGACTTGCGTGATCAGGTCGGATTGCCGGCCGACACCGACAAGGCGGGCGTTGTCGGTGAGCGTTTCGGTGATCGACAAGCTCGGCACGACCGCGAAAGCGCGCCCGCTGGTGCCGTCCGGTGGCTCAGCGGTCTGTGCGCGCAGGCCGGTCGCCGCCAGTGCCAGCGCGCCAGCACTCATGCCGATGCCGCATCGAACGATGGGGCGCATCACCAACGCGCCGGGCAAGGCGTCTCGCGATCAAGCGCCATGCTTCGCGCTGCCATAGCGATACCCATATCCGTAGCCATAACCGAGATCGGAAGCATCTTGCGCATCGGCCCGGGTCTGGTTGAGCACCATCAGCTTCAAAGGGCACGCCTCGATCGTCGCCAAGGCACGCTGCACGTTCGCCTGCAGGGTCTTGCCCGCCTGCACGACGACCACGATCTGCCCCATATTCGCGGCCAGCGCGCGCGCTTCGGTGGTCAGAAGCAGCGGCGGCGAGTCGAAGATGATGATACGGTCGGCGTAGCGGCTGGACATGTCGTCCAGCAATTGGCGCATCGCCTCGCTGGCCAGCATTTCGGTGGCCCGGTCATGCGGCGTGCCGCTGCGCAGCAGCGTCAGCTTGTCGATATTGGTCTTGAGCAGCACGTCGGCCATGCCGGCCGCGCCGTCGAGCAGATCGAGCAGGCCCGGGCCCTCGGGCACGCCTAGCATGCGCGGCAGCGACGGCCTGGCGACGTCGGCATCGACCAGCATCACCGTGTGATCGAGCTCGGCGGCGATGCTGATGGCCAGGTTGACCGACGTGAAGCTCTTGCCCTCGCCAGCCACGGCGCTGGTCACCATGATCAGGTTGGCGTGCGTGGAGCTGGCCGAGCCCTTGCCGAGAGCGTTGCTGATCAGCGGCCGCTTGATGACGCGGAACTGGTCGGCCACCAGCGAGCGCGGCGCACTCGGCGTGACGATGTTCGCCGCGGCCAGCGCGTCGAGGTCGAGTTCGACCCGTTGCGACTGCACCGGTGGCTTCTGCGGTGCGGACGGCCGCGGAACAACCGGCGGCGCCGGCATGTCGGGAAGCTTGACGCCAGCCAGCCGCAACTGTTGGAGCCGAAGTGTTGCCTGTTCGATCAAACTGCTCATCGAGTCCTCGCCTAGTGACTGGACATGATCGTCACGGCGACGAGTACCGCGGCGAACCCGACCAGCAGCGTGCCCGATGTGGCGATGAATCGCACGGTGTCGAGCCGCTCACGGCGTCGATCGGCGTCACTCAGGACCAATGAGACCACACCCAGCATCGGCAGGCCGAACTTCTCGCGCAGCTCACTGGCCTTGTGGAACACCGGGCGCAACTGACTGGCGGCAAACGCGGTGAACAGCCCGGCACCGAGCGCAGCAATCATGGCCAGCGGCACCAGCAGCAGGCGGTTCGGCGATACCGGCTTGGGCGAGACCCGCGGCGGGTCGATCAGCCGAAAATCGGCCACGCCCGAGGCAGACTCGAGATCACCCGACATCGCGGCCGACTGGCGCCGCGCCACCAGGTCTTCGTAGTTTTTCTTGTTGATGCCATAGTCGCGGTTGAGCCGGGCGGCCTCAGCCTCGATCTCGGGCGAAGTCTTCAGGAAGCTGCGCGCTTGGTCGTACCGACGCTGATACTCGGCCACCCGAGCTTTCAACGATGCGACCTGCACTTCGGACTCTGCCAGCATGCGACTCAATTCCTGGTGGGCCAGGCTGTTGCGCGATCCGGCCGT
>JAGWTP010000143.1 GCA_028868895.1 Burkholderiales bacterium | reverse complement strand
TTGAAGCCGGCCTGCACCGTGACCGGGTCGGGCGTGGTCATTCCGGTGAAGGTGATCGATTCGGGCGGGTTCGACAACGCGCTCCCGGCCACCGCGGCACCGACGCGCGGCGGCTCGCCGACGCCGAGCGTGCCAATCACGCCGCAGCGCCGCCCCAGCGCGCCCAGCGCCTGCGCGACCCACCACGTCACCGAGGTCTTGCCGTTGGTGCCGGTGACCGCGACCACGCTCAGCCGCTCGCTTGGCGCGCCCATGAAGCCGCTGGCGAGCGTGCCGGTATTGGCCTTCAGGCCGGGCAGCGCCGCCACCGCGTCGCGGTAGAGCAGCGCCTCGAAATGCTCGGCACCGTCGGCCTCGACCAGGCACGCGCTCGCGCCGGCAGCGAGCGCCTGGGGCACGAAGCGGCGGCCATCGACCGCATAGCCGGGCCAGGCGATGAAGGCATCGCCGGCACCGACCTGGCGGCTGTCGGTGCGCAGCGCACGCACGCCGCGCGCCGCCAGCCACGCGAGTGCGGCGGGGATCGAGTCGAGCCGGTGCAGCGCCATCAGAAGCTCTCCGGCTCGGCCGGCACGTCGTGCGCGATGATCTGCGTCTTGACGTCGAGGTCGGGTTGCACGTTCAGCGTGCGCAGCGTCTGCTGCACCAGGTCGCTGAACACCGGCGCGGCCACGTCGCCGCCGTACCACTTGCCGGCCGTGGGCTCGTCGACCATCACCGCGACGATGATGCGCGGGTGGCTCAGCGGCGCGATGCCGACGAACCACGAACGGTACTTCTTCGACGCGTAGCCCTTGCCTTCCTGCTTGTAGGCCGTGCCCGACTTGCCGCCCACCGAGTAGCCGATCGTCTGCGCCTTGGGCGCCGTGCCGCCCGGGCCGGCCACCAGGCCGAGCATCTTGCGCACTTCCTGCACGGTCTTGGGCGACAGCACGCGCAGCCCGCTGACGCGCGCGGCCTCGCCCTGCGCCGCGCTCTTCATCAGCGTGACCGGGATGAACTCGCCGTCGTGCGCGAACACCGTGTAGGCGTGGGCGATCTGGAACAGCGACGCCGACAGCCCGTAGCCGTAGCTCATGGTCGCCTGCTCGATCGGGCGCCAGGTCTTGTACGGGCGCAGCCGCCCGGTCACCGCGCCGGGGAATCCGATCTGCGGCTTCTGGCCGAAGCCGGCCTTCGTGTACAGCTCCCACATCTCGCGCGGCTGGAACATCAGGCCCATGCGCATCGCGCCGATGTTGCTCGACTTCTGGATCACCTGCGACACCGTCAGGTCGCCGTGCGGCTCGGCATCGCTGATCACGAAGCCGCCCATCGAGACGCGCCCCGGCGCGGTGTGGATGATGGTGTCGGGCGTGACGCGGCCGGTCTCCAGCGCCCAGCCGACGATGAAGGGCTTGACGGTCGAGCCGGGCTCGAAGGTGTCGGTGAGCGCGCGGTTGCGCAGCTGCCCGCCGGTCAGGTTGCGCCGGTCGTTGGGCGAGTAGCTCGGGTAGTTGGCCAGCGCCAGCACCTCGCCGCTGCGCGCGTCGAGCACGACCACGCTGCCCGACTTGGCCTTGTTCTGGGCCACCGCGTCGCGGATGCGCTGGTAGGCGAAGAACTGCACCTTCGAGTCGATGCTGAGCTCGACGTCGCGGCCGTCGACCGGCGCGACGCTGTCGCCGATGTCCTCGACGACGCGGCCGAGCCGGTCCTTGATGACGCGGCGCGTGCCGTTGCGCCCGACCAGTTCGGCGTCGTCGGCGAGCTCGATGCCTTCCTGGCCGTGACCTTCGACGTTGGTGAAGCCCACCACGTGCGTGGCCGCCTCGCTTTCGGGGTACTGGCGCCTGTACTCGCGCACCTGGTGCACGCCCTTCAGGTCGAGCGCCAGCACGTCCTTGGCCAGCTGGTCGTCGACCTGGCGGCGCAGCCACACGAAGTTGGGGTTGTCGTCCAGGCGGTTGTTCAACTCCTTGGGCGTCATGCCCAGCAGCCTGGCGAGGCTGCGGCGCTGGGCCGGGTCGGCGTCCAGGTCTTTCGGGATCGCCCACAGCGACGGCGCCGGCACGCTCGACGCCAGGATCAGGCCGTTGCGGTCGAGGATGCGTCCGCGGCTGGCCGGCAACTCGAGCGTGCGCGCGTAGCGGATCTCGCCCTGGCGCTGGAAGAACGCGGCACCGATGACCTGCACGTAGAGCGCCCGGCCGAGCAGCCCGCAAAAACTCAGCGCAACCAGTGCGACCAGGAACTTCGAGCGCCACGGCGGCGTCTTCGACGCCAGCAGCGGGCTGGTCGCGTAGGTGACGCTGCGCGCGCTGGCGCCGGCGCTGCGACCGGCCCGCCCCTTGCCGCCGCGGGCGTCGAGGTCGGCCCCCTTGGACCCGCGCCACCAGCTCATCGCGCCTCCCCCGCAGCGCTGGCCGCCGCACTCGTCACCGCGCTCGCCTCGTCGGCCGGCGCCGCCGCCCCCGCCACACTCAGGTAGCGCGTGACGGCCGGCGTGGCGGTGCGCATCGCGAGCTTGTCGCGCGCGGTCTTCTCGACGCGCAGCGGCGTCGCCTGCGTCTGCTTGTCGGACTTCAGGCGCGCGTATTCGTTGTCGAGCGCATGCGCCTCGTTCTGTGCCGTGTCGAGCGCGGCGAACAGGCGCCGCGACTCGTGCGACACCCGCACCAGGTACATGCTGCTGAGCATCAGCGCGACCAGCAGCAGCAGGTTCAGGCGCGTCATGCGGCGTGCTCCGGGCGCACCGGGTAGCGCGCGCGCCCCGGCGCCGGGCCGGCCGCCGGCGTACGTTCGGCCACCCGCATCACCGCCGAGCGGGCGCGCGGGTTGGCGCGCACCTCGTCGTCGCCGGGCTTGATGCGCGCGATCGCGCGCAGCCGCATCGGCGCGGGTTCGGCGAACGGCGCGCGCCGGTCGAACACGTGCTTGCTGTGGCGCGCGATGAAAGTCTTGACGATCCGGTCCTCGAGCGAATGGAAGCTGATCACGACCAGCCGGCCGCCCGGCACGAGCAGCTCGAGCGCCGCGTTCAGGCCCTGTTCGAGCTCCTCAAGCTCGGCGTTGACAAAAATCCGAAGCGCTTGAAATGTGCGCGTTGCAGGGTTCTGGCCCGCTTCGCGGGTCTTGACCGCGCCAGCCACGACGTCGGAAAGCTCACCTGTGGTTCGAACAGGGTTCCCGCTTTCGCGCCGAGCAACAAGCGCCTTTGCAACCTGTACAGCAAACCGTTCTTCCCCATAGTCACGTATCACCTCCGTCATGTGGCGCACGTCGGCGCGGGCCAGGTAATCCGCAGCGCTCTCGCCGCGGGTGGTGTCCATGCGCATGTCCAGCGGGCCGTCGAAGCGGAAGCTGAAGCCGCGCGCCGGGTCGTCGATCTGCGGCGACGACACCCCCAGGTCGAGCAGCACGCCGTCGACCTGCGCCACGCCGAGCGCGGCCAGCGTGGGCACCATCTGCGCGAAACGGGTGTGATGAATGGAAAAACGCGGGTCATCGACCCGCGTTGCGCCGGTGGTGGCGGCCGCAACCGCCTGCTCATCCCGGTCGATCGCCACCAGCCTTCCTGTGGGCGCCAGGCGCGACAGCAGCAGCCGCGCGTGCCCGCCGCGGCCGTAAGTGCCGTCGAGGTAGACGCCGTCGGGGCGCGTCACGAGCGCGTCGACGGCTTCGTTCAGCAGGACGGTCGTGTGCTGCAGGCTGCTGGAGGAGGCCATGGCGGGAAAGGATCGGGCCGACGTGACCCGTCAGAAGCTGAAGCTCTTCAGCGACTCGGGCATCTCGGACTGCATCACCTGCGCCTCGTGCGCGGCCAGGCGTTGGGCGTCCCACAGCTCGAAGTAACTGCCCATCCCGAGCAGCATCACGTCGCGCTCCAGCCCGGCCGCCACGCGCAGTTCGGGCGCGACGGGCACCCGCGACGAGGCGTCGATGTCGACCTCGCGCGCATTGCCCAGGAACACGCGCTTCCAGCCGGCCGCGTCCAGCGGCAGGCCGCTCAAACGCTCACGGAAGCTCTCCCACGCGGGCTTTGGAAAGATCAGCAGCGAGCCCACCGGGTGCTTCGTGATCGTGAGCTGGCTGACGCCCATCGCCGTCAACAGCTCGCGGTGACGCGCGGGGATGGCGATGCGCCCCTTGCCGTCCAGCGTCAGGGCCGCGGGCCCTTGAAACACAATGTTCGCCACAAATATCCACAAAAGTGCACTTTGAGCCACTTTAGCGGATGGATTGGACCGGGTCAACCGATCGGTGAAAGAAAAATCAATGGAATCAAAGACTTAGCGGCGCTTTGCAAGATCGGAACGAAACAGAAATGCGTTCAAAAATAAGGACTTGCGAACAGCTATGAAAGTGATGGGTGAGATCGACCGGCGCGTTACGCGAAGTAAGTGCACTGTGACGCGATCGGATCCGACCTGTTGTACCGCCACATGATCGCGCCGCGTCGCCAATCGCAGTGCGATTTGCTCCAGTATTTTCATTTGCTTTGCTGTGTGCGTTTGCTTAGACTGTTCCGATGAGCACCCACCTCAGTACCCCCGTCCTGCTGCGCCGGATCGCGCAGCTCGAAGCCACCGTCGGGCGCCTCAGCGAAGACCTCGCAAGCCTTCGCTCGGCGCTGACCCAGCAAGGGCCTGAGGTGCCACGGCCGCCCGGCGTCCGCAGGCGTCCCGCAGCCACTGAAGAACGATCCATCGACACCCGGCACGCTACGGCTGCCGGCGGCCTGGCTGGCGCCACCTCACGGGGTGAGGCGGCGCGGGTCCAGTGGGTCAAGGAGGGCCTCGTCGTGCC
Organism: Burkholderiales bacterium; assembly: GCA_028868895.1. Lineage (GTDB taxonomy): Bacteria > Pseudomonadota > Gammaproteobacteria > Burkholderiales > Burkholderiaceae_C > LMDS01. The sequence continues at coordinate 2,619 of JAGWTP010000143.1, read as the reverse complement.
CGGCGAGCAGCTTGCGCGAGCGTGGGGGCTCACGCGCCAGGCGTTGGCGCCAGCCGCCGACCGGGGCGAAGTCTTCGCGGTGAAGGTCAGCAACCGGCTGTACTACCCCAGCTCGTTCCTTGGCATGGACCGCGAGACCGTGGCGACCGTCTGCCGTGCACTCGGTGACCTCGGTTCCAGCGAGAAGCTGATGTTCTGGCTGCGCGATCACGGCGCCCTGGCGGGCAAGAGCGTGGCAGCCGCCTTGGAGGCGGGGATACCTGTGGCCAGGGTCAAACGCCTGGCTGGCGCCTGGGCGCGTGAGCGCGGAGCCAGGTTCGGCGCTGGACATGCGGCTGCCTGAGCCGGGATCCTTCGAGGACTTGCTGCGACCGGTCAGGATCGAGCTGGCGTCGCTCATCCGGTTGAGTCGACGCCCTGCCAGCGAGCCGTACTGGTCGACCGGCGTCCACCGCTTCGATGATCCCGAGCCCGGCCGTGCGGGCACATTCGGCACCTGCTACGCCGCCAGTTCCATCGCGGTGGCGTTCGCCAAAAGCATCCTCCACGAGTCCGGGCGGTTCGTTAACGGCAGCTACGAGATCCCGACGACCGAGCTGACAGAGCGCTCGATCGTGCGTTTTCGCGGCGAACGGCGCAAGACGCTCGTGCTGGCCGACCTGACCGGTGCGGCGCTCGAGTTCCTGGGTCTGAACAACGACATCAGTGCGTCCGCCGACTACACGGCGAGCCAGGCCTGGGCGACGGTGATTCACGGCGCGGGGGCGGGCTGGGACGGCATCCGCTACGTATCGCGCCAGATGAACAAGGGCCTTTCGTACGCCATCTTCGAGCGCAGCGGACTTCGCAAGCTGCGGGCGGAAAAGATCAAGTGGTCGCAACTCGACCAACTCTGCGACCGCTTCAACGTCACCGCGGTATGAGCGTGCGGCGCACCGATCTTCGAGGTCGGTGACCCGACACCGGCGCCACCCCGGTTCATCACTCCTCGACCTGCTTGACGATCATCACCGGCACGCTCGACGCGTGCAGCACCGACGTCGACACCGACCCCAGCAGCGCCGCGCGCAGCACGCCGACGCCGCGGGCGCCGATGATCACCAACTCGCAACCGTAGTTCTCGCCGATCTCGACCAGCACATGGCCCGGGTCGCCGGTGCCGACCTCGCTCTCGAACTCGACCCCGGCCGCGCGCACCAGTGCCTGCGCCGCTTCGAGCGCGTGCGCACCGGCGGCCGCGCTGACGTTCTCGATCACCTCGGCATCGTGGGCCACGACCACCTCGTACAGCGTGGCCGGCTCCTGCACATTGGCCAGCACGAAGCTGGCGCGCAAACCGGAATGGATCAGGCGCAGCGCGTGGCGGACGGCGTCGAGCGAGGCTTCGGAGCCGTCGACCGGCAGCAGGATTTTCATGGTGAGTCCTCGTGCAGGGCCGAACCACGACACGGGTCGAACGCCCTGCGCAAAGCTTACTTGGATTGCCAGCGGCGCGGCGCATCGGTGGGCCGCAAACCGGCGGCAACGACCCTGCCGGCCACCCGCCGCGCGATTCCCGGCGACACTGGTGGCCTCGACCCTTGCGCCTTCGCACCGCCGTGCAACTCCTGATCCACCTGATCTCCGAATACGGGCTGCTGTTCGTGTTCTTCAACATCCTGGCCCAGCAGCTCGGTGCGCCGCTGCCGGCCTACCCGGTGCTGATGGTCACCGGTGCGCTTGCCGCGCGCGGCCAGCTGAACCTGGCCGCGCTGCTGGGCACCGCGGTCGGCGCCTGCCTGCTGGCCGACACCGCCTGGTTCCTGATCGGCGGCTGGATGGGGCGGCGGGTGCTGCGCCTGCTGTGCCGCATCTCGCTGTCGCCCGACGGCTGCGTGCGCCAGACCGAATCGATCTACACGCGCTTCGGCGCGCCCTCGCTGATGGTGGCCAAGTTCGTGCCCGGCTTCGCCACCGTGGCCACCGCGATGGCCGGGGCGATGCGCATCCGGCGCCGGCCGTTCCTGATGTTCGATGCCGTGGGCGCCACGCTCTGGGCCGGGGTCGGCCTGGCACTGGGCTGGCTGTTCGCGTCGGCGATCGAAGAAATCATCCACACGCTGGCCGAACTCGGCAAATGGGGCCTGACGCTGCTCGCGGTTGCGACGGCGCTGTACGTCACCTGGAAGTGGTGGCAGCGCCATCGCTTCAATGTGCAGCTGCGCATGGCGCGCGTGTCGGTGGACTCGCTCGCGGAGTTGCTCGATCGCGGCGAGCGCCCGCTGATCGTCGATGTGCGCTCGGCCGCGGCGCGCGAAGACGGCCGCATCCCCGGCGCGATCCTGGCGCTGGGCGACGCGCTCGCGCCGGAGCTGCTCGCCCACCCCAAGGACGCGATGGTCATCGTCTACTGCGCCTGCCCGAACGACGCCTCGGCCGTGCTCGCGGCGCGCAAGCTGCTGGAGCGCGGCTTTCGCAACGTGCGGCCGCTGGCCGGCGGCATCGATGCCTGGATCGCCGCCGGGCACGCTCTGGAAACCTGATGCAACGACGGCACGCGGCGACGACCTGAGCCGCGTCTCAGCGGTGCAGCAGGCGCATCAACAGCGCCGCGTTGCGCTGGCCCTGATCTTCCATGTT
>JAGWTP010000043.1 GCA_028868895.1 Burkholderiales bacterium | reverse complement strand
GCGTTGGTTTCCCGTTCGGGCTGAGCTCGTCGAAGCCCCTTTGTGATCGAACGATTGAACTCGGTCGCCACCCTCGACCGCTTCCTCGATGCACTCTGGATCGAAGACGGTCTGGCGGCCAACACGCTCGCGGCGTACCGACGCGACCTGACGCTCTACGCCGCCTGGCTGCACGAGGCGAGCGGCGCGCCGATCGAAGCGACGAAGGAGAGCGACCTGCTCGCCTACGCCGCCGCGCGCCACGCCGGCTCGAAGGCGACGAGCGCGAACCGGCGCCTGACGGTCTTCAAGCGCTTCTTCCGCTGGGCGCTGCGCGAACGCCTCGTCGAGGCCGACCCGACGCTGCGCCTGCGCAACGCGCAGCAGACGCTGCGTGTGCCGAAGAGCTTGAGCGAAGCGCAGGTCGAAGCGCTGCTCGCGGCGCCCGACACCGACAAGCCGCTCGGCCTGCGCGAGCGCGCGATGCTCGAACTGCTCTACGCCTGCGGCCTGCGCGTGTCCGAACTGGTGGCGCTGAAGACGGTGCAGGTCGGCCTCGCCGAAGGGGTCCTCCGCGTCACCGGCAAGGGCGGCAAGGAGCGCCTCGTGCCCTTCGGCGAAGAGGCGCACGCCTGGCTCACGCGCTACCTGCGCGACGCCCGTGGCGCGATCCTCTCGGACCAGGCGAGCGACGCCCTCTTCGTCACCGCGCGCGGCGGCGCGATGACACGGCAGATGTTCTGGAAGCTGATCAAGGCGCATGCGCTGCGGGCCGGCATCGACGTGGCGCTGTCGCCGCACACGCTGCGCCACGCCTTCGCGACCCACCTGCTCAACCACGGCGCCGACCTGCGCGCGGTGCAGCTTCTGCTCGGCCACGCCGACATCTCGACCACCACGATCTACACCCACGTGGCGCGCGAGCGGCTGAAGCGGCTGCACGAGCAGCATCACCCGCGCGGCTGAGCCCGGACGACGCGGCATCCCGGCGGATGTTTCTGCGCGTCACGAACGACGTCTCGCATGCGGCCGAAGTGGCGCGGCGCGGTGGCGCGGGCGCCTGCCGAACGACGCTTCGTTCGCGAGTTGCCCGGGTGCGGCTACGCGCCCCGCCCCGGCATCGCCGGCGCGTGCCTGCTCTGCCACGCGGCAACGCCGATCAGGATCGCAGTCGTGAGCCCGCCCACCATGAGCCGGTCCGTTGTGAAGGCGCCCGCGATCGTCAGGAGCAGCAGCGCGACACCTGCGATATGCGACGGCGGAAACCAGCCGTAGACCACCTTCTTGTAGGCCGCGTTGCCGAGCAGGTAGATCAGCGGGCCGCCGACCAGCACGCTGGCGCTCGCCAGATCGACGCGCTGGCCCGGCTGGTGAATCGTCAGTTCGTCGGCGACAGCGGCCACGATGATGCCCGCGATCAACGTCACATGGATGTAATGGAACCGCGCGCCGATGCGGCCAGGGTCGTCGGCACCGACGATCGCAAGCGTGCCGTGCTCGCTCGCGGTGTCGAAGTAGATCCACCACATCGCCAGGCTGCCGGCGAAGGCCACGAGCAGCGCGATGAAGGTCGGTGCGTCCCAGTGCGACGAACTGCTGAAACCCGAGCCGGTGGCGAGAATCGATTCACCGAGCGCGACGATCACGAACAGCTGGCAGCGTTCGGCGAGGTGCGCACCGTCGATCGTCCAGTCGGACGTCACCGATCGGCCCAGCCCCGGCAGCCAGAAGCCGGTCATCGGCGAGACGTATTCGCCGACCACCGCGGCGATCCAGAACGCCAGCCGCCCGTCGCCTCGGGAAAGTCCGCCCGCGATCCACAGCGCGCCGGAGATGCACAGCCAGCCGAAGATGCGCACGAAGTTCATGCGCAGCGCGTGGCTGGCGCGCAGCTTGAACAACACGAACGCGCTGCGCCCGACCTGGATGGCCACCAGGCACGACGAGAACAGCAGCCCGCGCGCGGCAAAGGCGTCGGGAATCGCCGAAGACATCAACAGGCCGAGCAGCATCACCGCGAACAGCATGATGCGCATGCCACGGTTCTCGGGGTTGAACCAGTTCGTGACCCAAGCGGTGTACTGCCAGCCGAGCCAGACCGCGAACCACAGCACCAGTGTCTGCAACGCACCGATCGGCGTCAGCTGCTCCAGCAGGCGGTGCGAGAGTTGCGTGACGGCGAACGCGTAGATCAGGTCGAAGAACAGCTCTTCGTTGGTGACCCGGGTGCGGGTGTTGCGGTCGCGCAGGAAGGGGTTGGCTTCGGTGCTGTTCATGCTCGGGTGCTCATCGGCTTGTCGCTCCACTCGGCACGCAGCGCCAACTCGTGGCAAACGCTCGTCGGGTCGCCGCGGTACTCGCCGAACGGCGCAATGCGCGTGAAGCCGCAAGACTCGTAGAGCGACATGGCCGGCCGCTGCCGACAGCCCGCGTCGAGACGCATCGTCGCGTAGCCGAGTTCGCGCGCAAGCTGCTCCAGGCGAGCGAGGAGGGCGCGTGCGATTCCGATTCTGCGCACGGATCGCCGCACGTACATCCGGCGCACTTCGACCACCCGCTCGTCGATGGGGCGCAGTGCCCCGCAACCAACCGGCAACCCATCGACATACGCGACAAGGTAGACCCCGCGGGGCGGCGTCGGCGGGTTGGTCGGCCACGGCGCGCCTGCGACGTGCAGTTCGGGGTACAACTCGCGCGCTTCGATGGCGGCTTCGCGCAGCAGCGCCAGCGCGTCTTCGCCGCGAGGATCACACGGGGTGATGCGAACGCCGGGCGCACTCACCGCGACGACCTTCAGTGATGCAGGGCACACGAAAGCGCCACGTGGAAATCGAAGATGTCGGCGGCGATCTTCACCGCATCGGCAACGGTCATCCGATCGATCGCCGACTTGACCGGCGATTGCGAGTCGCGCCCGCCAGTCGCGCCGAGTCGCCGGCGTATCGATACCAGCCTCTGCACGAGTTCGGCCGGCACCTCGGCCTGGACGACGTGTTGGAGTTGGTCGGTGTACGCGGCGAGGAGCCTGCTCTTGATCGTGCCTTCGCCTACCGCGAGCAGCCGTGCGGCCGCTTCGGCGTGTTCGAGCGTCGCGCCGCGACGCCTGTCGGGGCTTGTGGCCAAGTTGCCTGGCTGCCGAACCACCGCTGCGCCGGCTTCACCCCACCGCCACCGGAATCCCGCCGATCCCAGCCTTGATGCGCGCCTGCCACTCCTTCGGCCCGGTCTCGTGCACCGAGACACCGTTGGAGTCGACGGCCACGGTGACCGGCATGTCGATCACGTCGAACTCGTAGATCGCTTCCATACCGAGGTCGGCAAAGCCGACGACCTCGGCGTGCTTGATCGCCTTCGAGACCAGGTAGGCGGCGCCGCCGACGGCCATCAGGTAGGCGCTCTTGTGCTTCTTGATCGCCTCGATGCCGGTGGGCCCGCGCTCGGCCTTGCCGATCATGCCGATCAGGCCGGTTTGCGCCAGCATCATCTCGGTGAACTTGTCCATGCGCGTGGCGGTGGTCGGGCCAGCGGGGCCGACGACCTCGTCGCGCACCGGGTCGACCGGGCCGACGTAATAGATCACGCGGTTCGTGAAGTCGACCGGCAGCTTCTCGCCTCTGGCCAGCATGTCCTGGATGCGCTTGTGGGCGGCGTCGCGGCCGGTGAGCATCTTGCCGTTCAGCAGCAGCGTGTCGCCCGGCTTCCAGGCGGCGACCTGCTCCTTGGTCAGGGTGTTCAGGTCGACGCGCTGGCTGCGGTTGTAGTCGGGCGCCCACTTCACGTCGGGCCACAGGTCCAGGCTCGGCGGCGTGAGATAGGCCGGCCCCGAGCCGTCGAGCACGAAGTGCGCGTGGCGCGTGGCGGCGCAGTTCGGGATCATCGCCACCGGCTTGCCGGCCGCGTGGGTCGGGTACATCGCGATCTTCACGTCGAGCACGGTGCTCAGGCCGCCCAGGCCCTGGGCGCCGATGCCCAGCGCGTTGACCTTCTCGAACAGCTCGATGCGCAACTCCTCGACCTTGTTGCGCGGGCCACGAGCCTTCAGCTCGTACATGTCGATGTCTTCCATCAGGCTCTGCTTGGCCAGCAGCATCGCGCGCTCGGCGGTGCCGCCGATGCCGATGCCCAGCATGCCCGGCGGGCACCAGCCGGCGCCCATCGCCGGCACCGTCTTCAAGACCCAGTCGACCAGGCTGTCGCTCGGGTTCATCATCACGAACTTGCTCTTGTTCTCGCTGCCGCCGCCCTTGGCCGCCACCTGCACGTCGACCGTGCTGCCGGGCACCAGCGTCGTGTGGATCACCGCGGGCGTGTTGTCCTTGGTGTTCTTGCGCTCGAAATGCGGGTCGGCGACGATGCTGGCGCGCAGCACGTTGTCGGGGTTCAGGTAGCCCTGGCGCACGCCGTCGTTGACGGCGTCCTCGATGCCGGCCGGGAAGCCCTCGAAGCGCACGTCCATGCCGATCTTCAGGAACACGTTGACGATGCCGGTGTCCTGGCAGATCGGCCGGCGGCCCTCGGCGCTCATCTTCGAGTTGGTCAGGATCTGCGCGATCGCGTCCTTCGCGGCCGGGCTTTGCTCGGCGGCGTAGGCGCGCGCCAGGTGGGCGATGTAGTCGGCCGGGTGGTAGTACGAGATGTATTGCAGCGCGGCGGCGACGCTTTCGACGAGGTCGGTGTAGCGCAGGGTCATGGTGCGGGTGGGCATGGGCAGGCTCGCTGATGAATCGGGCGACGGAATCGGGCGACGACGGAGAACTCGAGTCTACTGAACCAGGGCAAGCGTTTCGACCCGCGGCGGCGGCCGTCCCGGCGCCGCGCTGCGGCTCAATGCGCCGCTTGCTTCGCCGCGTTGAGCAGCCTGTCGGTGTAGGCGATCGCGATCGCCGAGAGCAGGAACGTGATGTGGATGATGGTCTGCCACATCAACACCTTTTCGCTGTAGTTGCCGGCGTTGATGAAGGTCTTGAGCAGGTGGATCGAGCTGATGCCGATGATCGCGGTGCCGAGCTTGACCTTCAACACCGAGGCGTTGACATGGCTCAGCCACTCGGGTTCGTCGGGGTGGCCTTCGAGGTTCATGCGGCTGACGAAAGTTTCGTAGCCGCCGACGATCACCATGATCAGCAGGTTCGAGATCATCACGACGTCGATCAACGCCAACACGGCCAGCATGATCACGGTTTCGGTGAGCTTGGGCACCTGCTGGCCGATGATCTTGCCGGCAGCGTCGACGATCGACGGAAACTGGTAGCCCATGCCCTCGACCAGCGCGGCCAGCGCCGATCGGTCGCCGAACGCGGCCTGCACCAGGTGCACCAGTTCGACCCAAAAATGGAACACGTACACGCACTGCGCCAGGATCAGCCCCAGGTACAACGGCAGTTGCAACCACCGGCTCGCGAAGATGAAGTTGGGCAAGGGACTCAGGCGGACGGTCTTGGCGGCTCGGGGTTCGGGTGGCAAGGCCATGGGCGCTTTCGGTACAGATCGGCGAGGGATACTCCGGATGCCGAAAATTGTAGTTGCCACACCATCGTCGCCAGAGCGAGTAAGCCCTTCGTAAGAGCACCTGCCTAACCTGCGGCGCCAGCCGCTCGGGGCCGACCCCGACACCCCCAGGAGACACCGATGAGCGCATCCGAGACCCCCATGTACCCGCCGTCCGCCGCCGCCATGAAGGGCGCACACGTGTCCGGAATGGACGCCTACCACGCACTCGTCGCCGAGGCCGAGGCCGACTACGAAGGTTTCTGGGCCCGCCAGGCGCGCGAGTTGCTGAGCTGGAAGACGCCGTTCACCAAAGTGCTCGACAGCAGCAACGCGCCTTTCTTCAAGTGGTTCGAGGACGGCACGCTGAACGCGTCGTACAACTGCCTGGATCGGCAGGTCGAGGCGGGCCTGGGCGACAAGGTCGCGATCATCTTCGAGGCCGACGACGGCAAGGTCACGAGGGTCAGCTACCGCGAGCTGCTCGCGCGCACTTGCCGGCTCGCCAACGCGCTGAAGGCGCGCGGCGTGCGCAAGGGTGACCGGGTCGCGATCTATCTCGGCATGTCGATCGAGGGCGTGGTCGCGATGCAGGCCTGCGCGCGCATCGGCGCCACCCACACCGTGATCTTCGGCGGCTTCTCGGCGCAGAGCCTGCGCGACCGCATCGCCGACACCGGCGCGGTGCTGGTGATCACCGCCGACGAGCAGCTGCGCGGCGGCAAGGCGCTGCCGCTGAAGGCGATCGTCGACGAAGCGCTGGCGCTCGAGGGCTGCGCGGCGGTGCGCGACGTCATCGTGTACAAGCGCACCGGCGGCAAGATCGCCTGGAACGCGGCGCGCGACCACTGGCTGCACGACGAGGTGCAGGCCCAGGCCGACACCTGCGAGCCCGAGTGGGTCGGCGCCGAGCACCCCCTGTTCCTGCTCTACACCTCGGGCTCGACCGGCAAGCCCAAGGGCGTGCAGCACTCGACCGGCGGCTACCTGCTGCACGCCGCGCTCACGACCCAATGGACCTTCGACCTGAAGCCGAACGACGTGTTCTGGTGCACCGCCGACATCGGCTGGGTCACCGGCCACACCTACATCACCTACGGGCCGCTGGCGCTCGGCGGCACCGAAGTCGTGTTCGAGAGCATCCCCACCTATCCCGACGCCGGGCGCTTCTGGAAGATGATCCAGGACCACAAGGTCAGCATCTTCTACACCGCCCCGACCGCAATCCGCTCGCTGATCAAGGCCGCCGAAGGCAACCCCGCGGTGCACCCCGATCGCTACGACCTGAGCAGCCTGCGCATCCTGGGCACGGTCGGCGAGCCGATCAACCCGGCGGCCTGGGAGTGGTACCACAAGCACATCGGCGGCGGGCGCTGCCCGGTCGTCGACACCTTCTGGCAGACCGAGACCGGCGGCCACATGATCACGCCGCTGCCGGGCGCCACGCCGCTGGTGCCGGGCTCGTGCACGCTGCCGTTCCCGGGCATTGCCGCGGCCGTGGTCGACGAGACCGGCAAGGACGTGCCGTGGGGGCAGGGCGGCATCCTGGTCGTCAAGAAGCCGTGGCCGAGCATGATCCGCACGATCTGGGGCGACCCCGAGCGCTTCCGCAAGAGCTACTACCCAGACGAATTCAACGGCCAGTACTACCTGGCGGGCGACGGTGCGATCCGCGACGCGACCACCGGCTACTTCACGATCACCGGCCGCATCGACGACGTGCTCAACGTCAGCGGCCACCGCATGGGCACGATGGAGATCGAGTCGGCGCTGGTCTCGTGCACCGAGCTGGTGGCCGAGGCGGCGGTGGTCGGCCGGCCCGACGACACCACCGGCGAGGCGATCTGCGCGTTCGTGGTGCTCAAGGGCCCGCGGCCCACCGGCGACGAAGCCAAGGCGATCGCCAAGCGCTTGCGCGACTGGGTCGGCAAGGAGATCGGCCCGATCGCCAAGCCCAAGGACATCCGCTTCGGCGAGAACCTGCCGAAGACCCGCTCGGGCAAGATCATGCGCCGCCTGCTGCGCTCGGTGGCCAAGGGCGAGGCGATCACGCAGGACACCTCGACGCTGGAGAACCCGGCGATCCTGGATCAGTTGTCCGAGAGCCACTGACCGCGGGTGGGCTGAGGGCCGGGGCGCGCAGGCGTTGCCCCGCGGGCGCGTCCCTACAATCGCCGCACCCCGGCAGCCCCACCCACCCATGCAAGTCAGCGCATCCAGCTTCAAGGCCTACGACATCCGCGGCGTGGTCGGCAAAGGTCTCGACGCCGCGTTCGCAGAACACCTCGGCCGCGCGTTCGGCACCGAGGCCGTTCAGGCCGGCGAGCGCGCGGTGGCGGTCGGGCGCGACGGGCGGCTGTCGGGCCCGGGTCTGGCCGCGGCGCTGATCAAGGGCTTGGCCTCGACCGGACTCGACGTCGTCGATCTCGGCGCCGTGACCACGCCGATGCTCTACTACGTGGCCGCCACGCGCGACCGGCACGGCTGCCGCAGCGGCGTGATGGTCACCGGCAGCCACAACCCGAAGGACTACAACGGCTTCAAGATGGTGCTGGCCGGCAAGGCGATCTACGGCGACGAGATCCAGGCGCTGCGCCGGCGCATCGAGGCCGAGGATTACGTGCATGGCGCGGGCCGCTCGGCGGCGATGGACATCGGCGCCGAATACCTCGCGCGCATCGTCGGCGACTGCCATCTCGCGCGGCCGATGAAGATCGTCGTCGACTCGGGCAACGGCATCCCGGGCGCGTCGGCGCCCGGCATCCTGCGCGCGCTCGGCTGCGAGGTGGTCGAGCTCTACTCCGAGGTCGACGGCGACTTCCCGAACCACCACCCCGATCCGAGCCAGCCCGCCAACCTGGCCGACCTGATCCGCACCGTGCGCGAGACCGGCGCCGAACTCGGCCTGGCGTTCGACGGCGACGGCGACCGCCTCGGCGTCGTCACCCGGGACGGCCAGATCATCTACCCCGACCGCCAACTGATGCTGCTGGCCACCGACATCCTGAAGCGCCACCCCGGCGCCACGGTCATCTTCGACGTCAAGTGCACGCAGCGCCTGGCGCAGGCGATCCGCAGGGGTGGCGGCGTGCCGTTGATGTGGAAGACCGGCCACTCGCTCGTCAAGGCCAAGCTGCGCGAAACCGGCGCACCGATCGCCGGCGAGATGAGCGGGCACATCTTCTTCGCCGAGCGCTGGTACGGTTTCGACGACGCCACCTACACCGCGGCACGGTTGCTCGAGATCCTGTCGCGCAGCAGAAACCCGAGCCGGGTACTCAACGCGCTGCCCACCAGCTTCAGCACGCCCGAGCTGAACGTGCCCTGCGCCGAGGGCGAACCCAAGGTCGTCGTGCAGCAACTGCTGGCGAACGCCAGGTTCCCCGGTGCGCAAGAGATCGTCACGATCGACGGCTTGCGCGTGGACTACAAGGACGGCTTCGGCCTGATCCGCGCGAGCAACACCACGCCGGTGCTGGTGATGCGCTTCGAAGGCCACACCGCGGCGGCGCTGGAGCGCATCCAGGGCGACTTCATGGCCGCGCTGCGCCGGGTCAAGCCCGATGCGCGCGTGGCGGTGGCGGCGCACTGAGACATCGCGTGACGTCGACTTTCCTGCGGGCCGAGCGCCGGGCCGCTTCGGGCAACGAAGGGGCCCGGCTTGGCCCTTGGCCGGCCCGCCTTCCACCGCGGGATCGGTTGCGGTGCGCCGCGGACGAGGGGCGCCGTCGGTGCGGATCCTGATCGTCAAGCTCTCGTCGCTCGGCGACGTGGTGCACAGCATGCCGGTGGTGCACGACATTCGCGCGGCGCACCCCGGTGCAATGATCGACTGGGTGGTCGAGCCCGGCTTTGCTCCGCTGGTGCGGCGCGTCGACGGCGTGTGCCAGGTCATCGAATGCGGGCTGCGGCGCTGGACCCGCGCGTGGTGGAGCGCCGGGGTGCGCACCGAATGGCGCGCGTTTCGCGAGCGTTTGCAACGCGACCACTACGACGCCGTGCTCGACCTGCAGGGCCTGACCAAATCGGCCGTCGTTGCGCGCCTGGCTCATGGCGTGAGCTACGGTCTGGCGAACCGCACCGACGGCGCGAGCTTCGAGGCGCCGGCACGCTGGCTGGTCGACCGCCCGATCCGCATCGAACCGCACATCCACGCCCTGGACCGTGGGCGCGAGCTGGCGGCGCGCGCGCTCGGCTATCGCGTCGCCGGGCCACCGCAATTCGGCTTGCAAACCCACGCCGAGCTCGCGGCGGGCGCGCCGACCGTGGCGCTGGTGCATGGCACGTCGCGCGCCGACAAGCTGTGGCCCGAGGCGGCCTGGGTCGAGCTCGGCCGCCGTGCGCTGCGCGAGGGCTGGCGCGTTGCGCTGCCGCACGCTGGCGCGGTGGAGCGGGACCGGGCGCAGCGCATCGCCAGCGCGCTCGGCGAGGGGGCGCAGGTCTGGCCCGAGATGGCGCTCGACGCGCTGGTCGATCGACTCGGGGCAACGCACGGGGTGATCGGCGTGGACAGCGGCCTGAGCCATGTCGCCGTGGCGCTGAACCTGCCGCACGTGCAGATCTACAACTGGCCGACGGCGTGGCGCACCGGCCCGCAGGCCACGCACGGGCATTCGCACCAGGTGACCGTACAGGGGGACGGGCAAGTGGACGGGCAAGCGGACGGGCACGGCGCCTGGCCGGCACCGCGGCCGCCCTTGATCGAAGCCGTGTGGGCGGCGTGGGTGAGCGTGCGCGCAGCGGTCCCGGGAGCGAGCGTATGCCCGGTCGTATGAGCCGGCTGCGCAGCGCGCTGGCGCGAGGCGCCTACTCGCTGCTGCTGCGCCTGCTGGCGCCCGCGCACCTGCTGCGCCTGTGGTGGCGCGGCCGGGCCGAGCCGCTGTACCGCGAGCGCATCGCCGAGCGTTTTGGCTGGTACCGCGGTGCGCCGGGCAGGGGCTGGGTCTGGGTGCATGCGGTGTCGCTGGGCGAGACGCGGGCCGCCGCCGCGCTGATCGACGTGCTGCGCGCGGCGCGCCCCGGCATGCGCCTGCTGCTCACCCACGGCACCGCCACCGGGCTTGAGGCCGGCCAGGCGCTGCTGCGCGACGGCGATCGCCAGACCTGGCTGCCCTACGACACGCCGGGCGCGGCGCGGCGCTTCTTCGCGCAGTTCCGCCCGGGCGTGGGCGTGCTGATGGAAACCGAGGTCTGGCCCAACCTGCTGCTCGCGGCGCAGGCCGGCGCGGTGCCGATGGTGTTGGCCAATGCGCGCCTGAACGAGACCAGTTTTCGGCGTGGATTGCGTTTCGCCGAGGTGCTGCGCCCGGCCGTGGAGAGCCTGGCGCTGGTGCTCGCCCAGACCGAAGACGATGCCCGCCGGATCCGCGAGTCCGGCGCGCGCACGGTCGAGGTCAGCGGCAACCTGAAGTTCGACCTCACGCCCGACCCCGCGCAGCTCGCGCGCGGCGCCGCCTGGCGCGCGTTGCTGGGCCGTGACGTGGTGCTCGCCGCCATCACCCGCGAGGGTGAGGAGGCGCTGCTGCTGGCGGCCTGGGCGCGTCAGCGCGTACCCGGCGCACTGCTGTTGATCGTGCCGCGCCACCCGCAGCGCTTCGACGAGGTCGCGAGCCTGGTGCGCTCCGCCGGACTGACGCTCGCGCGGCGCAGCGCGTGGGACCAGGAGCCGCTGCCGGAGGCGCTGCAGGCGCAGGTCTGGCTCGGCGACTCGATGCACGAGATGGCGCTCTACTACGCCACCGCGCGGGTCGCGTTGCTGGGCGGCAGCTTTGCGCCGCTCGGTGGCCACAACCTGATCGAGGCCGCCGCCTGCGCCTGCCCGCTGGTGATGGGCCCGAGCACGTTCAACTTCAACGACGCCGCCGAACTCTCGCTCGCCGCCGGCGCGTCGCTGCGGGTGGCCGACATGGCCGCCGGCGTGGCCGAGGTGAACGCGCTGCTGCGCGAGCCGCAGCGCCTGGCGCAACTGTCGGCCCGGGCGGTCCAGTTCGCCGCTCAGCACCGCGGTGCCGCGGCGCGCATGGCGCGGCGCATCGTGCCGTTGATCCGACCGGCCTGAGCGGCTCGGCCTCGAGCGGGCAACGCTCAGGCCTTGAGCAGCGCGATGCCCTTCACCGCGGCACTGCCCGGGAACACCTCGGTGTCCAGGCGCTGCGCCGGCACCTGCAGGTGGTCGGCGAGCACGCCCTTGAGCACGGCGCGCAGGTCGGTCGTGACCTTCAGGTCGCGGCCCTCGAAGCGGTCGCGCGCGGCCAGGCCGGGCCAGTCGGCGATGACGCGCCCGCCGTTCACGGCGCCGCCGAGCACGAACGCCGCACCGCCGCTGCCGTGGTCGGTGCCGAGCGTGCCGTTGATCGCGACCGTGCGGCCGAACTCGGTGGCGACGACGACGACCGTGCGGCTCCAGGTTCCGCTGGCGAGCAGCCCGTCGCGCAGCGCGGCCAGGCCGGTGTCGAGCTGGCGCAGGTAGTTGGCCAGCGGCCCGTTCGGGTTGGCCTGGTTGGCGTGGGTGTCCCAGCCGGTCATCTCGAGCACGGCGGCCTGCGGGCCGTTCGGTTCGGCGAGGAATTCGGCCGCGCGCTGCGCCAGCACGACGAAGCCGCCGGCGCGCCCGGCCGCCGCTCCGCCCATGCCGCCGCCGGCCATGTCGGCCGGCATCGCGGCACCGAAATGCAGTGCCTTGGCGCGCTCCAGAGCGGTCGCCAGAGCGGCATCGTTGACGTACATGCGGTCGAGCCGGGCCACCAGGTCGGCGCCGGGATCGGGCAGCGCCGACGGCGCCCAGGTGTCGACCACGCCCGGCCCGCGCAGCACCAGCGGCACCGCGGTGTTCAGCGCCAGGCCCTTGCTGCGCTGGGCGCCGAGCGCGCGGCCGAGCCAGCCGGTGGCGAGCTCGTAGGGCCGCACGCCGCCGCTTTCGAGCACCTGTTGCGCGTCGAAGTGGGAGCGGTCGCGCCAGGGCTGGCCCACCGCGTGCACCACCGCGAGTTCGCCGCGGCCGTACATCGCATGCAGCTGCGCCAGGTTCGGGTGCAGCGCGAAGGTGGTGTCGAGCGCGAGCGGCGCAGCGCCGAACTGCCCGAGCGCACCGCGCGCTGCCGCGAAGTCGGGGTCGCCGAGAGCCGGCACCGCCGACAGCCCGTCGAGCGCGCCACGCAGGATCACGAACACGAAGCGTCGATCGGCGACCGCGTCGTGGGCCGCACCGGCCGCGAAACTCAGCGTCGACCAGGGCGCGAGCGTGCCGGCGCCGAGTGCGGCGCCGAGCAGGCGGCGACGGCGGGTGTTGACGGGCAAGTTCATGGGTGGTCTCCGGGGAATGGGTTGCGACGCGCTCAGCGGCGCTGGAACTCCGGCGCCATCAGCAGCAGCGCCAGCGCCTGCGGGGCGTCGGCGGCACGCTCGATCTGCGTCGTCGTCTCGGGGCTCAGCAGCGGCCCGAGGCTGCTCGCGGCCAGCACCCGCGCATCGACGCTGCTGCCCAGCCGCTGGGCGGTGTGGGTCGACCACTCGACGCGCTTCCAGACCGCGTCGGGGCCGAGCCAGTCGTCGGCGCGGTCGCTCCAGCCGGCCGGCGACGGCGCCGCCAGGATGCGCTGGCCGAGCGTCACGATGCCCAGGCCCCGGGCCGCGTCGCGCGGGTCGAACAGGCGCGGGTTCAGGCCGAGCATGCGCACCGACGAGACCACGAATTCCTCCGGCGTCTTGAGCTTGACCGGGTGCGGCTGCCAGGCCTCGCGGCTCGCGATCAGCTCGCGGTAGACCGGCGCGAGTTGCGCGTCGTGGCGCAGGTAGGTGCCGGCGAGCCGCTCGACCAGCGCCGGCGGCGGGTCGTCGGCGACGAAATGGCGCGCCAGCTTGGTGGCGATGAAGTGCGCGGTGGCCGGGTGGTGGGCCAGATCGTGCAGCACCCGGTGCAGCGCCTCGGGGCCTTCGGGGTAGGTGGTGCCGAGCAAGGTTTTCGGGCCGGGCTCGTGCCAGGCGGGGTCGAAGTTCTTCGTCGGGTCGGTCTCGGCCGGCCCGACCCGCCAGCCGGTGAGCACACGGGCGAACGCGGTCACGTCGGCCTGCGTGTAGCTGGGCGTGGCGCTGCGCGCGCTGTCGGCGCCCAGCGTGTGCAGCTCCAGCACCTCGCGCGCCAGGTTCTCGTTCAGCCCCGTCAGCCGCGGCGTCTCGTCGCGCCGCGCAGCAAAGCGGGCGGCGCGCGCGACGATGCGCGAATGCGGCCCGGCCGACTGGACGTTGTCGAGATAGCGCAGCATCGCCGGGTGCGTGGTCGACGCGGTGAGCAGTGCCTCGAACGAGCCGGCGATGTTCGGCCGGATCGCGTCGCGCTCGAACGCGCCGACCAGCCCGCGCGTCGTGCCCTTGGCCAGCGACACCGTGAAGTGATTGGCCCAGAACCACTGCAGCCGCTCGGCAAATGGCCGCGTGCTGCGCATCGCGGTCAGCAGGCGCGAGCGCGCGTCGGCCAGATTGATTTCGCGGTAGTAGGCGCCGAGCGCCTGCGCCGCGCTCATGCCCGGCGGCGGGTTCTTCGCGATCTGGCGCTCGGCAGCGCTGTGCTCGAGCGCGTCGCGGGTGCTCAGCAGCCCGTCGCCCAGCGGCGCATCGGCCGGGCCGATCTGCGCCTCGAGCCAGGCGCGGGCGTCGCCTGGCACGGCGTCGAGTGACGCCTCGCCCAGACCGAAACGGTTCGCGGCGATGGCCGACTGCAGCGTGACAGGGTTCGACATGGGCGCGGCTCCGAAGCTGAGCCCAGTGTGGTCGCGGCGCGTCAAGCCGGCGTGTGGGCATGGTCAAGAAACGTTGCTTCGGGTGTTGCGGATGACCGGGGAATACCAGTGCTCACGATCGGCTCGCACGCTGCCAACCGATTGCATGGACGCAATCATTCGCTACCGCAAGAACAGTAGCTCCGTCGTTGACAGGTCATGACCGGCCATTTCGTGCGGGGACGCTCGCGCGAAGCCCAGGCGTTCAAGCAGACGGATCGACCGCTCGTTTTCGACCTCGACCGTCGCCAGATATCGACGGACTCCGTAGGCCTGCGCCAAATGCGCGAGCATGCCTGCCGTCGCCTCGTGGGCATGGCCGCGGCCCCAATGCCGGCTCGAAAACACGTAGGCGATCCAGGCGCTGCCCGGCACGAAGACCGTGGCTTGCACGCAGCCCAAGAGCTGGCCGCCGGGCACGCGGACCACCCAGTTCAACCAGTCTTCGCTGCCATCCGGAGATCGGCGCGCCTCACGCTTGTCGTAGACGCGGCGCAGGTGTTCGACCGAGGCCGGCGCGGCCTCGTCGAGATGGCGATAGATGGCCTCATCCGACAGCACATCGAACATCTCGTCGGCATGCGCAACCGTCAAGGGCTCGAGCAGAAGTTGCGCGGTGACGAGTGCCTGCATGCGCTCAGGGTTGCAGCAGGCTGTTCAGCGCCGTCACGTCGGCGCCGGTCAGCACGCCTGAGGCCTGGCGCAGCTTCAGGCCGGCCATCAGCACGTCGTAGCGGGCCTTGGCGAGCTGGGTCTGGGTGGTGTAGAGCTGGGCCTGGGCATTGAGCACGTCGATGTTGACGCGCACGCCGACCTTGAAGCCCAGTTCGGTGGCTTCGAGCGCGAGCTTGCTCGAGGATTCGGCGGCCTCGAAGGCGGTGACCTGGGCGGCGCCGGAGCGCAACCCGTAGAACGCGGTGCGGGTGGCCTGCGCGACGCCGCGGCGCGCGGCGTCGAGGTCGTTGCGCGACTTGTCTTCGAGCGCGAGCGTCTCCTTGACGCGGTTCTGGATCGCGTAGCCGGCGAACAAGGGCAGGTTGAGCGTGAGTGCGACCCCGGCGTTCGTGGTCGGGGTGGACGACGAAAACGACACGCTGCCCGGCGCACCGAACGGCACGAACGTGCCGCTGTTGTTCGCTTCGCCGCGGCCGTAGCTGGCGGTGAGCGCCACTGTCGGCAGGTTGCCGGCGTTGGCCTTCTCGGTTTCGAGCCGGGCGATCTCCAGGCCCAGGCGGGCCTTGCGCACCAGCGGGTGTTCGCTGTCGGCGCGCGCCACCCAGTCGTCGACATTGGCCGGCGCGATCGTGGGCAACACGACCGGAGTCGCCAACTGCTTCGGTGCGACGTCGGTGCGGCCGACCAACTGGTCGAGCGCGATGCGCTTGGTGATCAGGTCGTTGTCGGCCTGGATCTGCGTGGCGCGCGCCAGGTCGTAGCGGGCCTGGGCTTCGCGGGTGTCGGTGATGGTGGCGGTGCCGACCTCGAAATTGCGCTTGGCCGAGGCCACCAGCTCGGCGATCGCCTTCAGGCTGCTTTGCGCGGTGGCCAATGCGTCCTGCGCGGCAAGCACGTCGAAGTAGGCCTGAGAGACGCGCACGATCAGGTCCTGCTCGGCGGATTCGAAATCGGCACGCGCGACCTCGAGCGACTTTTCACCCTGCGCGATGGTCTTGTCGTTGGCGCGGTTGAACAGGGTCTGCGAGCCGTTGACGGTGGCGCCATAGACGTCGCTGGTGGTGCTTTGCGTGCTGGCGCCGGGCGTCTGGCTGATCGAGCGCGAGCCGCTCACCGCCAGACCGACCGACGGCCGGCGCAGCGCGTAGGTCTGGTCGAGGCGGTACTGCGCGGCGTCGAGCGAGGCGCGCGCCGACAGGAACGTGGCGTCGTAGCCGCGCGCCGCGTCGAACAGCGTCTGCAGGCTCTGCGCGCGCGCACCGGCGGCCGCACCCAGGCCGAGCACGAGCCCCAGCGTCAGCAGCAGCGCGCGGGCCGTGCGCCGGTTGGGTCGGTGATGACTGCGCAGCGGCATGACGAATCTCTCCAGGATCTTGAGGGTTGTCGGCGCAGCGGCGGCTCGGCCGTGGCGCGGTTGTTGCGTTCAGTAGCGCGGCACGCCGGCGTCGACCTGCTGCGACCAGGCGTCGATGCCGCCGGCGAGGTTATAGACCGCCTCGAAGCCCTGCCGCTCCAGGAATGCGACGACCTGCGCGCTGCGCACCCCGTGATGGCAGATGCACACGACAGGCTGCGCCGCATCGATCTCGCCCAGCCGCGCGGGAATCGAGTTCATCGGGATGTGCAGCGTGTTGCAGCCGTCGATGCGGATCGCAGCGAGCGCGACCTCCCAGGGTTCACGCACATCGAGCAGCAGCGGCCGCGCGGCGCCGCCGGCGTGCTCGGCCAGCAGCTCGCGGCCGCTCAGCTGCTTCATCAGAAATTGAACCGGCTCGGCTCGGCAAAGCCCTGCAGGCGCTGCGCGACGGTGTCGAACAGCACCCGACGCTCCAGGCCCTGGTCGCCGCTGCGGGTGATCAGCACCGCGCGCATCACGGGCTCGAAGCCGACGATCGCGCTCAGGCGCCCACCGACCTTCAACTGTGCCAGCAGCGCGTCGGGCACCTCGGCCACCGAGCCCGACAGCACGATCACATCGAACGGCGCCTCGCCGGGCCAGCCGATGGCGCCGTCGGCGTGGATCACGGTCGCGTTCATGACGCCGGCACGTTGGAGGTTCGCGGTGGCCAGGCGCGCCAGCGCAGCGTCGATCTCGAGTGTGATCACGTGCTGGGCCTTGTGCGCCAGCAGCGCGGCCATGTAGCCCGAGCCGGCGCCGATCTCGAGCACGCGTTCGTGCTTGTGCACCGCCAGTTCCTGCAGCAGGCGCGCCTCGACCTTGGGCGCCAGCATGCATTGACCTGCGGGAAGCGGCACTTCGGTGTCGACGAAGGCCAGCGCGCGGTGCTCGGGCGGCACGAAGTCTTCACGCTTGACGACCGCGAGCAGTTCCAGCACGCCGGGGTCCAGCACGTCCCACGGGCGGATCTGCTGCTCGATCATGTTGAAGCGGGCTTGTTCGATGTTCATGGTGTTTCGCAAGGGAAGGGGCGCGGCGCATTCTATTTCGTGGGCGCAGCCGGGGCGGCCGGATCGAGCGGGGAGCCTCGGCCCGGCTTGGCCCCGAACCGCCGCTTCGCCCACACCGCCAGGTCGTCGAGGTAGCAGTAGATCACCGGCACCACCACCAGCGTCAGCAGCGACGAGGTGATCACCCCGCCGATGACGGCCTGGCCCATCGGCGCGCGCTGCTCCGAGCCTTCGGACAGCGCGAACGCGAGCGGCACCATGCCGAAGATCATCGCCAGCGTGGTCATCAGAATCGGGCGCAGCCGGACCTGGGCGGCGTGCAGCAGCGCGTCTTCGCGGCTGCGCGGCGGCTCGCCAGGGCCGCCGTTGGCCGAACCGTCGCCGGGAATCGATCCCGCCCGGGAGCGGATGGCGAAGTCGATCAGCAGGATCGCGTTCTTCGTCACCAGCCCCATCAGCATCACGATGCCGATGATGCTGAACATGTTCAGCGTCGAGCCGAACATCAGCAGCGCCAGCACCACGCCGATCAGCGTCAGCGGCAGCGCGCTCATCAGCGCCAGCGGCTGCAGGAAGCTCCTGAACTGGCTCGCCAGGATCATGTAGATGAACACCACCGCCAGCGCGAGCGCGCCGATCGCGTACTGGAACGACTCGGTCATGTTCTTGGTCGAGCCGCCGAAGCGGTAGCGGTAGCCGGGCGGCCAGTGGATGGCGTCGAGCGCGGTCTTGATGTCGGCCGAGACATCGCCCGAGCTGCGCCCGAGCGCGTTGGCGTCGAAGTTGATCTCGCGGTTCAGGTCGCGGCGGTTGATCTGGTTCGGCCCGGTCGAGGGCCGCACGTCGGCGACCTGCAACAGCGGCACCGCGCGCGGCGAGCCGTCGGCGCCAGGCGCCACCACGATCGGCAGGCGCTGCAGGTCGGCGATGGCGTTGCGGCGGTCCGGGCGCAGCCGCACGTTGACGTCGTAGTTCTCGCCGTCGGGCGCGCGCCAGTTGCCCACCAGCGTGCCGGCCAGCATCGTGCGCAGGCTGGTGGCCAGCGCGTTCACGTTCAGGCCGACGTCGGATGCCGCGTCGCGCTTCACGTCGATCGCCACTGTCGGCTTGTCGGGCTTGAGCGTGCTGTCCAGGTCGACCAGCCCGGGAATCGCCAGCAGCCTGGGCGTGATCTGGCGCGACAGCCGCTCGAGCTCGGCCAGGTCGGGGCCCTGCACCGAGAACTGCAGGCTCTTGCCCCCGCCCAGGTCGGTGACGCCGATGTTGGTGATCGTTATGCCGGGGATGCGCGCCAGCCGCGTGCGCATCGGCACCGCCATGGCGTCGATGCTGCGGCTGCGGTCCTTGCGGTCGACCAGGCGCACGTAGACCGCGCCGTAGATCTTGCCGGCCGCCTGGCCGCTGTTGAGGGTGGTCACGGTGTACTTCACTTCGGGCAGCTCGCGCAGCGCCGCGTCGACCTGCTTCGCGCGCGCCTCGGTGAGCTCGAGCGAGGAGCCCACCGGGGTGTAGAAGTTCAGCTGCGTCTCCGAGAAGTCGGCCTTCGGCACGAACTCGGCGCCCAGCAGCGGCACGATGAAGAAGCTGCCGACGAAGGTGGCCGCCGCGATCGCCAGCGTGGCGAGCTTGTGCGCGAGCGACCAGCGCAGGATGCCCTGGTAGGCCCGCGACAGCGCTTCGGTCAGGCGCTCGAACAGCTGCGTGACGCGGCCGATGGTCTTGTCGTAGCGCGTGAGCGGCACCGCGCCGGGCGCGCTGCCGTGGCGCCGTTCGGCCTGCGGGTCGTGCCAGATGCTGGAGAGCATCGGGTCGAGTGTGAAGCTGACGAACATCGAGATCAGCACCGCGGCGACGATCGTCAGGCCGAACTCGTGGAAGAACTTGCCGACGATGCCGCCCATGAAGCCGATCGGCAGGAACACCGCAACGATCGACAGCGTGGTGGCGAGCACCGCCAGGCCGATCTCGCGGGTGCCGTCGAGCGCCGCCTGGTGTGCGCTCTTGCCCATCTGCACGTGGCGCACGATGTTCTCGCGCACCACGATCGCGTCGTCGATCAGCAGGCCCACACACAGGCTCAGCGCCATCATCGTGATGGCGTTGATCGTGAAGCCGAACAGGTACATGAACAGGAACGTGCCGATCAGCGCGATCGGCAGCGTCAGGCCCGTGATGACGGTGGAGCGCCACGAGTTCAGGAACAGGAACACGATCAGGATCGTGAGCGCCGCGCCCTCGAACAGCGTGCGCTTGACGTTGGCCACCGAGACCCGGATCGCGCGCGAGTTGTCGCGGATGACCTCGACCTTCACGCCCGGCGGCGTCACCGACTTCGCGTCGGCCAGTGCCTGGTACAGGCCGTCGACGACCGCGATCGTGTTCTCGCCCTGCGATTTCTGCACGCTCAGCAGCACCGTGCGCTGGCCGTTGTACAGCGCCAGGCTGTCGAGCTCCTGCGGGCCGTCGACCACGTCGGCGACCTGCCACAGCCGCACCGGCGCGCTGCCCGGCCCGGCACCGCCGGTGCTGGCCGATCCGCGGCGCGCGACGACGATGTCGCGAAAGTCTTCGGGGCGCTGCAGCCGCGCGTTGATCTGGACCACGCGGTCCTGGTCGAGCGAGCGGATCGAGCCCATCGGCAGCTCCTGGTTCTCGCTCTTCACCGCGGCCAGGATCGGGTCGACGCCGATGCCGAAGGCCTCGAGCGCGGCCGGCTTCAGGTACAGGTTGATCTGGCGGCTCACGCCGCCCACCACGCTGACCGCGCCGACGCCGCGCACGTTCTCGAGCTTCTTCTGCAGCACCTGCGAGGCCCAGGTCGTCAGCTCCTGCGCGCTCTTGGTGCCATCGGTGGAGAGCACGGCCACGTTGAAGATCGGCACGCTTTGCGGGTCGAAGCGCGAGATGCGCGGCTCCTTGACCTCGTCACGCAGCAGTGGGCGGATCAGCGCGACCTTCTCGCGCACGTCGTCGGCGGCCTTGCGGCCGTCGACATCGAGGTTGAACTCGACGATCACGACCGAGGTGCCTTCGTACGAGCGCGAGTAAAGCGAGCTGATGCCGGCCACCGTGTTGACGGCTTCCTCGACCTTCTTCGTCACTTCGGACTCGACGATCTCGGGCGAGGCGCCGGGGTAGTCCATCACGACCACGACGGTCGGGAAGTCGATATTGGGGAACTGGTCGACCGCCAGGCGCTGGTAGCTGAAAGCCCCAAGCACGACGAACGCCAGCATGACCATCACGGCCATCACCGGGTTGCCGATCGCGACGCGCGTGAACCACATGCTCAGCGCGCCGCGGCGGTCGAAGCGGAGCGGCCGGCAACCGCGCTCGCCGCCGGCGGCGCCGCGGCGAGCCGCACCGGCGTGCCGTCGCGCACGTTGCCGACCGTGCCGCGCAGCAGCGTGGCGCCTTCGTCGACGCCCGAGGTCAACGCCACCGCGTTGACGACGCCGCCGTCGATCGCCGCTTCACCGCGCAGGCCGAGTTCAACGGTGCGCTGCGCCACGCGGCCGGCCTCGACCGCGAGCACGTAAGGTCGCGCCTGATCGACCCGCACCGCCGAGACTGGCGCCACCCGCGCGTCGGTGCGCTGCAGCGCGATCGTGCCGCGCGCGTACAGGCCCTGGCGCAGCCCCGGCTGCGGCTGCAGCGCCAGGTAGACCATCACCGCGCGCGTGCCGGCCTGGGTGCTCGGATTGATGCGCGCTACCTTCGCGGTGGCCGGCTCGCTCAGGCCATCGACCGCCAGCCGCGCGAGCTGCCCGACCTGCACCGCGCCGACGTCTTCCGGCGCGACCGCCGCTTCGAGCTCGATCCTCGAGAGGTCGACGATCTCGACCAGCCGCGCATCGACGCCGACCCGTTCGCCCGGTTGCGCCAGCCGCTGCGACACGATGCCGCCGATCGGCGCCACCAGCACCGCGTCGGCGCGCGCCTTGCGCGCCAGCTCGGTGGCCGCGAGCGCGGCCTGGTAGTTGGCCTGCGCGCCGGCTTCGCCGGACACCGAGGTCTGCAGCGCGGTGGCCGAGATGAAGCCCTGCGCAACCAGCGCGCGGTTGTTGTCGAGCGTGCGTCGGGCGATGTCGAGCTGGGTGCGCGCCGCCAGCGCGGTCTGCTCGGCCTGCCTGACGCGCCAGTCGAACTCGCTCGCGTCGAGCCGGCCGATCACCTGGCCGGCCTGCACCGTGTCGCCCTCGCGCACCGTGAGGGCGACCAGTTCGGCCGCGACCTTGGCCTTGACGACGGCGCTGTTGACCGCCTTGAGCCCGCCCGAGACCGCCACCGTGCGCGTCAGCGCCAGCGTGCGCGCGGTGACGACGTCGGCGCTGCCGAGTTCGAGCGCGGCCGGCGCGCTGGCGGGCTGGGCCGCGGCCGCCGCGCCCTGCTTGCGCAGTGCCACCGCGCGGGCGACGAAGCCGGCCAGCAGGAGCACGGCCAGCAACACGACCGCCCATTTCATCCAACGTTTCATCGCAATCGCTTTCCTGTGGTGGCAGGCGGCATTGTCCGGTGTCGACGCCGCCGGTGGTTTGCACCCCCGTGGTTGACGGGCCGCCTGGCGGCGTGGGTCTCGTGTTTGAGGGCACCGCTCGCAGGACCGGTCGCCGATCGAGTGGATGCCGAAGCTTGCGGCCAGCCTCGGCCGGCGAAACATCGGCGTTCAGGCAACCGCTGCGCCCTTTTCGGCCAGCAGCGCTCGCAACACCGAGCGGTGGCAGTGGTCCTCGTTCTCGCAGTAGCAACCGACCGAGAAGTTGCTGCCCCTGGACAATGCCGCCAGCAGCTCGAGCGCATGGCTGGCTTCGGGTCGGGCCATCTCGCTGCGGTACTTCCGCGTGAACGCCGCCCACTGGGCGGGAGTGGTGGCGGCCTGCCCGAGCTTCATGGTCTCGACGCTGGGGGCGAGGTTCGGAAACCACACGTCGTACCAGTTGCCCGAAGCGAACTGCGACTTCGGCACGCCCCGCGGCGGGCGACGCACCGTGCCGACGCGCGTGCCTTCGTCCGGCGCCCGATCACTGCCCAGCCTGACCACACGAACCACCATCGATGACTCCGCGCGCCGCCGCCGAACACAACGCCGGCGGTAATGAACCGTCAAGCCGCGCGCACCAACAGCCACACGACATTGACCATGAGCACCCCGGTGGAGAGTGCGCCGATGACGTAGAAGACCGTCCGCCACGGTTGCCACTGCCCGAGGTAGGCCAACGAGTGCAGCAGGCGCGCCGCGGTGAAGACACCGAACACGATGGTCGCCAGCCCACCGTTGCCGCCCGCGAGCAGGTACAGCAAACCCACCACCACGAAGGGAAAGATATTCGCCTGGGCGTTGCTGTGCGCGCGCAGCACGCGGGCGACGGCTGGGGGGTCGACCTCCGCCAGCGAGCCGCCGAACGCGGCGACGTCTTCAACATTCGGCGTCGACTTGACCCTGCCGCGCACCGCGCCGCTGTAGCCCCAGAGAAAGAGCAGGTTGCCGCACAGGATCAGGCAGCTGATCGCGTACGCGACGAACGCCTGATGGGTCAGCCAGTTATCCATGTGAGGCCTCGATGAATCGGTGGTTTGCGCAGCGTGACGCGGGGCGAGTGTGCCACTCACTGGCAGCAGGCTGAGCATTGCAAGCCACCGTCAGAACCACATGTCCTTGATGCACCTTGCGTCCCTGGGCAAGTCTTCCCACTTCTCAAGGCCGTCGAAGTGGTCGATCGGGACCTGAGCGATCGGATCGGGCTCGGTCATTCGCAGGTTCACCGCGACCCTTCTGCGTCCCTGCGCATCTGGCGCCAGTGCGCGCCAATGCGTGACGCCTCCACACTTGGGGCAGAAGTTGAAGCTGAGCGAATCACCGCGGATGTACGCAGTGGTCGGCCCCTCGGTTCTGATGTTCTCGCCTTCGTAGCCGTAGGCCCACAAGACGCCGTACCTGCGGCAGGCGGTGCAATTGCAGGCCGTCGCCGATTCCGGCGCGTCGTCGAGCTGCCAACGAGCAGATCCGCAGTGGCACGAGCCTTCAAGCATGGGGGCACTCCTGCAAGGGGACGACTGGACGAGTCGCGCAGCGCATGGTGATGCGCGGCCGCAGACCCATGGTTCACGGCACGGCGTCGAACCGAATGGGCACGGGCGCCGTGCGCACCCGGCGTGTCTCATGCGGCCACGGTGACTCCATTGCGGCCCAGGACGCTGAGCAACTTGTCGATCTGGGGAGCCTCGCCGCACTCGCGGTCAACGGCCGTGAACATCGAGGCGGCGCCGCCTTGCGAGGTAACGCCCAGGATCTGTGCGGTCGGGCTGGCGTAGCGAAATGAATGGACCGTGCCACCCGGTACGTGAACAAAGCCCCCGGCGGCCACGCTGCGTTCCAATCCGCCACAGTTGAAGTCCACCACGCCTGAAATGACGTAGAAGGCCTCGTCCCATTGATGCGAATGCGGCGGCGGGCCGGCGCCTTCGGGCGCGTCGTGCAGGTAGACCTCATAGCTTCCGGTCTGGCTGCCGTCGGCGAGGATCGTGATCTGCTCACCGCAGACGCGCTTGGGTTCAATCGCGGCGGTATTCGTGATGATGAGATCTCGGGCCATCAAGTGCTCCTTGTCGCGTTGTCGGGGACGTCGGGAGGGCATCGTAGCGCTGCGGCGATGCCGAGGGTTGACGCCAGCCGCGTGCGCCAGACCGGCGACCGCCTCGATCTGTCACGTCATCGGCTACTGAGCGTGCCCGTGCCACGTCGTGAATGCCTCGCTCAACGCTCCTTTTGCGTCGCCGGCGAGCGCGTGCACGGACCAGGCCCGCGTGTTGAACGTGCGCGGCGCGACGCGCGCCGCGTCCAGGAGCTCGATGATCAGCGCCTTCGGGACATCGTCGGGCCGAAATGCACGTGTGGTCCTTCGGGAATGGATCGCCTCGGCGACGGTCGCCGCCGTATCCGGTGAGTTCGCAGACATCGATGGCACTCGGTTGGGTTGAAGCAGCCTCGTCACGCCTGGACCGAATCGACTTCTTCTGTGGCGAAGCCAGCGGGCAGCACGACCTCCAGCATTTCGATGTCGTCGCTGTGGCCGAGCTCGCGATGCCGGATGCCTGGTGGCTGGTGGACGCACGAACCGGCTTCTAGGCGCACCACACCTTGACCTTCGTACTCGAATTCGATCCAGCCCTTCAGGACATAGACCAGCTGGAACGATGTCTTGTGGAGATGCGGTTGGCTGGAAAACTCCTTGCCCGCCGCGGCACGAATCACATGCGCGTCCACGCGACCGTCGGTGGCGCTCTTGATCCCGAGATCGCGGTACTCGTAGAACGAGCGCAGGCCGCGTTCGAACGTCGCGTCCTTGGCATGGGATGCGACGAAGCCCTGGGTGGTCATGGCCTCGGCCCTCCTGACGATTGCAGTGGAGTCAGGATGCTACCCGTGCTGCCGACTGCCGCTGCGCCCACAGCGACCACGCACGGACGAGATTCAGTTCGACCCGGCCTGCACCGAGGCCTTGACGAGCTTGACGAATGCCGGGTCGGCGTCGCCGAGTTTCGCGGTGCGCCCGGCGATGCGGCCCTCGGCGTCGATCAGGATCAGTGCGGTGGTGTGGTTGAACTCGCCGTCGGGCAGCGCACGGTACTGGATGCCGAGCACGGCGGCGAGCTTGCGCACGTGCCTGGCGTCGGTGCGCGCCAGGCTCCAGTGGGCGGCGTCGAGATGGCGCTGGTCGGCGGTGCGCTTGAGCACGGCCACGCCGTCGTGCGCCGGGTCGAAGCTGACCATCAGCACGTGCAATCGGGCGCGCTCGGCGTCGGTCAGCCGCGCCTCGGTGTCGCGCAGCGCGTCGATCAGCATCGGGCAGACGAACTGGCACGAGGTGTAGAACATGCTGACCAGCATCGGCTGGCCGCGGCGTTCGTCGAGGCGGAAGTTGCGCCCGGTCTGGTCGGTCAGCGGCAGCGCGAGCTGGTAGATCGAGTCGGCGGGCAGCGGGGCCGCGGTCGTGGACGAGACCGGCGCGGCGGCCGGTGTCGCAACGGCCAGGCTCGCGGCGCCGGCCAGCAGCAGGCCGAGCAGGGCGTGGCGGGTCGGGCGTGCAAGGGTCGGGCAGGTCATCGTGAGTTGTCCTCAGGGCAGGGGGCGCACGCAGCGGAAGCCCAGGCTGCTGGTACTGTCGGAAGCGTTGAGCGAAGACAGCAGCGCGATGCGCATCAGCACCGCGTAGTTCTCGCGGTCCTTCAGGTTGATCGCGCCGGCGCCGCAGAACTTCAGCTTGTCGGGGTCGTCGCCGGCGCGGCTGTCGGGGCTGACGAGCAGTGCATTGAAGTCGTCGACCCACTCCCAGATCAGGCTGTGCAGGTCGCGCACGCCGTAGACGTCGGGCGCGCCACCGACGTCGGGCAGCGCGGTGTCGGCGGGGCGCGAGTACCACGCGAGGATGCGCGCACGCCAGGCCGGGTCGGCGCGGGCGTCGCGGCGGGTCGCATCGGCGGCGGCCGCGTATTCCCATTCGGTCCAGGTCGGCAGGCGAGCGCCCTCGGCTTCGCAATAGGCCTGCGCGGCGAACCAGCTCACGTTGGTCACGGGGCGCCGCTGCGCCGCCGGCTCGGGCAGCTCGAGCGGCGCGCGCCAGTCGCGCAGGTAGCCGGTGTCGGCAAAGGTGCGCGCGATGCGGTCGCGCCGCCATGCGGGGTGCGCACCGACGAAGCGCAGGTACTCGCCCTGGGTCACCGGGGTCACACGCATCGCGAACGCGGCCACCGGCAGCGGGCCCTTGTCGGCGTCGCTCGCCAGCACGCTGGTCAGCGTGCCGGCAGGCAATTGCACGTAGTCGGCCGCGTGGGCGGCGCCGGGCACGCTCAGCAGCGCCACGCTCAGCAATGCCGTCGGCAGCAGCGCCAGCAGGCCGCGTGCGTGCCACAGCACCCGCGCCGGCAAGCGGCGCGCGGTGTGGCGGCGGTGCGGCGCGGACATCGCCGGGCTCAATGCGCCGCGGCCGGTGCGGCCGGTTTCGCGGCCCGCACCTTCTTGACGTCGTCGGTGAGGATGCGCCCGCCCGGGTTGCCCCAGCTGTTGAGTACGTAGGTCAGGATGTTGGCGACCTCGTCGTCGTTGAGCTGGTTCATCGGCGGCATCACCGAGTTGTAGTCGCCGCCGTTGACGCTGACCTTGCCGGTCAGGCCGTGCAGCACGACGCCGATCGCGCGCTTCGGGTCGGCGCCGAGGTAGTCGGACTTCGCCAGCGGCGGGAACACGCCGGCCAGCCCCGCGCCATTGGCCTGGTGGCACACCGAGCAGGTGCCCGCGAACAGCGCCTGGCCGGCCTGGACCTGGTCCTGCAGCGTCAGGGTTCCGGTGGCGGCGGCGTGCGCCGCGGTCGTCACCGCCTGCAGGTTCGGCTGCGAGCGGTCACCGAGGTAGACCGAGTCGAGCTCCTTGCCGGAGTAGATGGTCTTGTCTTCGGGGCCGCTGACCTTCAGGATTGCCAGGGCGCCCTTGTTGAAGGCCCGAAAGATCGAGTGATCGACCAGCACGTAGCTGCCCGGGACCTTGGTGCTGAACTCCACCGCGGCCGCGCCGCCGGCCGGGATCAACGTGGTCTGCACGTTGCTCTGCGTGTTGGTGCCGCCTTCAAAGCGCACCTTGTCGAAGATCGCGCCGATGACGTGGAAGCTCGACACCAGGTTCGGCCCGCCGTTGCCGATGAACAGGCGCACGGTCTCGTTGGTCTTGGCGGTGATCGCCTTGTCGCCGGTCAGCGAGCCTTCGGCGCCGTTGAACAGCACGTAGGTCGGGCGCTCGTCGATCGCCTTTTCCATGTCGAAGGGCTGCAGCCCCTTTTCGCGGTACTTGCCGGTCGTGTAGAAGTCGCCCTGCATCACGTAGTACTCGTGGTCGACCTTGCTCAGCCCTTCGGGCGGCTCGACCAGGATCAGCCCGTACATGCCGTTGGCCACGTGCATGCCCACCGGCGCGGTGGCGCAGTGGTACACGTAGATGCCCTCGTTGAGCGCCTTGAACGTGAACTGCGACTCGTGGCCGGGCGCGGTGAAGCTCGACGCCGCACCACCGCCGGGGCCGGTGACGCCGTGCAGGTCGATGTTGTGCGGCATCTTGTTGTTCGGGTTGTTCTTCAGGTGGAACTCGACCGTGTCGCCCTGGCGCACGCGGATGAAGCTGCCGGGCACCGTGCCGCCGAAGGTCCAGAACGTGTACGACACGCCCTCGGAGATCGGCATGTTCTTCTCGACCACCTCGAGCTCGACGATGACCTTGGCCGGCACCGTGCGGTGGGTCGGTGGCGGCACGTTCGGCGGGCTCGTCAGCACCGCGTGGATCGGTGCGCCTTGCGGCGGCCCGAAGTCACCGGCCCACTTGACGGGCGCCTGCGCTTCGGACGTAGCGCCGAATGCGGCGCTCAGTCCGCAGGCGATCGCGCCGCCGACGATGATGGTTCTGAGACCTTGGATCATGGAGTCCTCCCCGTGCTTGTTCGATTCGAAGCAGCCAACGCCGCAATGCACGATACGAGGCGAGTCCGTGCGTGGCCTTGATGTCGGACAAGAAAAACCACGCGGACACCGGCATGCGCGAGCGCGCCCCGCGACCCGCGGGTGCGGCACGTTGCCGTGCCATGTTTCCGAGGACCCTGGCGCTGCAACGAAACCGCACCGGCGTCATGCTGACCCAATCGGGCTTCATGAACACGCATTGGGTTCTCGACGAGCGAGCGACGCCGCCGGGGTGCTGCGCGCGGCGACCGACCACTCGCACCTGCCACTGGTCTGCTCGTGCTCCGGCTGCTCCAGCGCAGCGCAGCTGGCGAACTACCTTGCGGTGCGGATGGACCGTGCCGGGGTGGCCGAGAGGTCGTGCATCGCCAGGGTCGGCGGCAAGGTGCGCAGTCGCGTGCGCAAGGCGCGCGACGCGGTGCGCACGCGTTCGGGGGATGGCGGCGCGGTCCGTGCCCGCACCGGCCGCGGTATCAACCGGGGAACGAGCCGAGCCATCCCGCCGGGCTCTTGGTGATGGCCACCGAGACGATGTAGCCGAAGGTCACTAGCGCCAGAACCCACGCCGTCGCCCGCACCGGCCAGGGCCGCCCGGGGCGCAGCGCGACCATGCCCAGCACGATGTAGGCGAGCAGGCCGATGATCTTCGCCATCAGCCACGGCGTCGCCAGCGGGTCCAGGCGCAGCCGCCACGCCAGCGCGATCGCCGACAGCAGCAGCACCGAGTCGACGACGTGCGGCAGCGTCCTGGCCAGGCGGCTGCGCACCCAGCGCGCGCCGGCGAGCGCACCGATTCCGCGCCCGAAAAAGCCGGTGACCGACAGCGCGACGGCGCTCATGTGGATCGTCTTGAGCACGAGGTAGTCCATCGGATCAGCCCGGTTTGCCGTCCAGGCGCGGGCGGGTCAGCACCGGCCAGTAGCGCAGCGCGAACAACCCGAACCCGGCCGACCAGAGCGCCGCCGAACCCACGATCGCGGGCAGTGCCCACACCGGCACCGCCAGCGGCACCAGCACGCGCACGAACGCGGCCAGCGCGACGAGCACGTAGCAGGCGAGGTCGTAGCCGTCGGCGCGCAGCGGCCGCGCGGTGTGGCCGCGCGAGGTGCGCGTCATCATGCCGATCACCAGGCCGCCGGCAGCGCCCACCGTCAGCGCATGGGTGGCGGCGGAGCCGGCAACCCAGCCGAGTTCGGCGGCCGCGCGCAGCGCCAGATGCACCGGGATCCAGGCATACGCCAGTTGCAGCACCCACACGATCGGAACGCGCCAGGTCTTCCAGGGTTTCCACAGCGCCCAGCGCAGGCCGTGCGCGAGCGCACCGAACAGCGCGATGGCGGCCAGCGCGAGGCCGTGCAGGCCCAGCAGGTCGGCCGCCAGCAGCGCCAGCACCGCGCCGAGCGCGGCCTTTTCGACCGCCGCGTGGCGCGCGGCGCCGGCGCCCGGCACGCCGTTGTTGGTGAACATCGGAACGACGCGCCCGGCCATCACCGCCATGATGAACAGCACCACGTCGAGCGCGAGCTGCAGGCCCAGCCAGGCGGGCAGCGCGATCACGCCGAGCTGCGACAGGTGGATCGCCAGGTCGGCCACGCCCAGCAGCACCAGCAGGCCGACGAAGAAGTAGTTGCGCCGGTTGCGCGCGGCCCAGAACGGCACCGCCAGCGCCACCGCCGCAGCCATCGGAAAGGCTGCATCGACGATCGCGGCGGCCCAGCCGAACGGCGTGAGCACGAGCACGCGCCCGGCCACCCACAGCAGTGCCAGCGCCGCCAGCGGTATGCCGGTCAGCGTCGGTCGGTTCGACCAGTTGCGCCCGGCCGTCAGCAGAAAACCCACGACCACCGCGAGCGTGAAGCCGAACAGCATTTCATGGGCATGCCACAGCGGCCCGGCCAGGTACGGGTGGCTCAGCCAGCCGGCCACCTGCGCCGCCCACAGGGCGATCGACAGCGCCGCGAAGCTGCTCGCGAGCAGGTAGAACGGCCGAAAGCCGAGTTGCCACAGCGCGAAGCCGGCCGGTGCGGCGGCGGCGGGGCGTTGCGGCTCCTCGATCGAGATGAACGTTGCCATGGCGAAGTCTCTGTGAGGGTGGTGAGGGTGGTGCGAGGCGCGCTCCGACCGCGTCGGCCCGTCGCGTGAAGGATCGCTGCCAGCGCGCCTCAAGCGCGGTGCGCGGCCGGCGGGGCGAACAACACCTTGGCCAACGACGTTCGGTTGAGCACCAGATCGGCAAGCGTGTAGCCGTCGAGCACCGCATGAAAGGCGTCGACCGCTTGCGTCAACACGCCGCGCAAGCGGCAGAAGCGCTCGATGGCGCAGCGCGAGGGATCGTCGCCGAAGCACTCGGCCGGCAGCGCCGCGCCTTCGGTGGCGCGCACCACCTGGCCGACGACGATGCGCTCGGGCGGCAGCGCCAGCCCGAGGCCACCGCCCTTGCCGCGCACGTTGGCGAGCCAGCCCTGCTGGCCGAGGAAGTGAACCACCTTGGTCAGGTGGTTCTGCGAGACCCCGAAGGCCGACGACACTTCCGCGATCGTCGCGCGCCGACCCGGTTCGGCTGCCAGGTACATCAGCACCCGCAGGCTGTAGTCGGTGAAGCTGGTGAGTTTCATGCTCGACCTGTGGGAACGGCACCGCCTGGCGGGCTCTTGCCGCGTGCTCGCGGGGTCAGGCGCCGCCGCACGAGCCGCAGCACGAGCCGTTGCCGTGCGGCGCGGCGAGCTTGCCGATGCGCACGCGCCAGGTGTCGGGGCCGGACTCGAGGTAGTCCCAGCGAAACGTGTCGGGCATCTCGGTCTGGAACTGGTAGTACAGCGGCTTCGGGTCGTGGTCGTTGACGAGCTCCATCGCCTGGCCGGCGGCCAGGCCGCGGAAGGTCGAGAAGATCAGCGGATGGCGCTCGCGCGGGGCGATATTGCGGACGTCGATGGTGGAGGCGTTGGCGTCGGTGCGGGTCATGGAGGCTCCGTGGGAATGAAGGAAGTTGTTCAGAAGGTGCATCAGCAATGCATCTATTCTGAAAGCGGACGCCACGTCCGGGCTTGATCCGCATCAAGCCAACGCGGATTCGGCGGCGTACGCGCCTGCGCCGGGTGCCCGCGGCGCGCGCCGGGCGAGCGGCCACCGGCGGGTCACGAGGGCGTCGGTAACATCGCCGCTTTCCTCAACCGCCTGGAGCCGTCGTTGGACCTCATTCTTCTGTTCAAAGCCGCGATCATGGGCATCGTCGAGGGGCTGACCGAATTCCTGCCGGTGTCCAGCACCGGGCACCTGATCCTGGCCGGCTCGCTGATCGGTTTCACCGACGCCACCGTCCATTCGGCCAAGCTGTTCGAGATCGTGATCCAGGCCGGTGCGATCGTCGCGGTGGTGATCGTCTACTGGCAGCGCGTGCGCGAGGCGCTGGCCGGCGTGGTCGGCGGCGACGCGCGCCAGCGCCGCTTCGTGCTCAACGTGCTGATCGGCTTCTTGCCCGCGGCGATTCTCGGCGTGCTGTTCAACAAGGCGATCAAGGCGCACCTGTTCACGCCGGCGGTGGTCGCGGCCACCTTCATCCTGGGTGGCCTGGTGATCCTGTGGGCCGAGCGGCGGCCGGCCAGCACCGTGCGTGTGAACTCGGTCGACGAGCTGACGCCGCTGGACGCGCTGAAGGTCGGCCTGGCGCAAAGCCTGGCGCTGGTGCCGGGCACGAGCCGCTCGGGTGCGACCATCATCGGCGGCATGCTGTTCGGCCTGAGCCGCAAGGTCGCCACCGACTTCAGCTTCTTCCTGGCGATCCCGATCCTGATCGGCGCGAGCGTCTACAGCCTGTGGAAGGAGCGCGCGTCGCTGTCGGGCGCCGACGTGCCGCTGCTGGTGGTGGGCACGGTGGTGTCGTTCCTGGTGGCGTGGATCGTGGTGCGCTGGTTGCTGCGCTACATCTCGACGCACGACTTCACGCCGTTCGCCTGGTACCGGATCGCCTTCGGCATCGTCGTGCTGGTGACGTGGTGGCAGGGCTGGATCACCTGGGCGGCGTGAACGGACGCCGGGTGCGTCACGCGCGCCGCACGAACACCAGATCCCACACGCCGTGGCCGAGCTTGAGGCCGCGGTGCTCGAACTTCGTCAGCGGGCGGTGCCCGGGCCGCGGCGCATAGCCCGGCGCGGTGTTGCGCAGCGCGGGTTCGGCCGCGAGCACCTCCAGCATCTGCTCGGCGTAGGGCTGCCAGTCGGTGGCGCA
>JAGWTP010000042.1 GCA_028868895.1 Burkholderiales bacterium | reverse complement strand
ACAGGGGCGTGGCGGGGCATGCGCGATGGTAGCGAGCGCAACGCCCGCGGCTGCGCCCTGCGCCACGCCGGCGCACCGTGGCGCTGCGCCGGATCGCGGTGGCGCCGTGATCGCGCCTGCAACGCGACGCGGCTCACACACGGTTGCAAATCGGCGCGCTGCGCGCAGCCGCTACACTCGCCGCCTTTGCCGTAGCCTCGCGCCCATGCTCGTTGCCCCGAAAGCGAACGCTTCTGCCAGCTTCGAATTGAAGAGTGCCGCGCTCACGCTGGTGGCGGTGGTGCTCAAGACCACCGACCTCGCGCTGCTGGCCCAGGACCTCGACGCGCGCTTCGCCGATGCGCCGGGACTGTTCGACCAGGACCCGGTCGTGATCGACCTGTCGTTCGTGCGCGACGCCACCGCCGCGATCGACTTCGTCGTGCTGGTGCACCTGCTGCGCGGCCACAAGATGCTGCCGGTGGCCGTCAAGGCGGGCAGCGCCCAGCAGATCGAGGACGCGCTCGCGGCCGGCCTGAGCGAGACCCACAGCGCCAGCGCCGCCGCGCTGCCGGTGCGCACCTACGCGCTGGCCGACCCGCCCGCGGCGCCCCCACCCGCGGCCGAGCCGGCCCCGCTCACCGCACCGAGCACGGACGCCGCCGGCGCACTGCCGCCGGCACGCCGCGCGCTCGTCGTCGACAAGCCGCTGCGCTCGGGCCAGCGCGTGTACGCCAAAGGGGCCGACCTGATCGTGCTGGCGGTGGTGAGCTACGGCGCCGAGGTGATCGCCGATGGCAACATCCATGTGTACGCGCCGCTGCGCGGCCGCGCCGCCGCGGGCGCGCTCGGCGACACCGCGGCGCGCATCTTCACGACCTGCATGGAGCCGCAATTGCTGTCGATCGCGGGCATCTACCGCACCACCGAGACCGAACTGCCGGCCGCCGTGCTGGGCAAGCCGGCGCAGGTGCGCCTGGACGGCGAGAAGCTCGTCGTCGAGGCGCTGAAGACCGACTGAAGCGCGCTGCGGGCCGGCGCCCCGTGCCGGCCCGCAGCGCCACCCTGACACCTGAATGAAAGGACTCTGAACCGATGGCCAAGATCGTCGTGGTGACCTCCGGCAAGGGCGGCGTGGGCAAGACCACCACCAGCGCCAGCTTCGCCTCCGGCCTGGCGCTGGCCGGGCACAAGACCGCCGTGATCGACTTCGATGTCGGTCTGCGCAACCTCGACCTCATCATGGGCTGCGAGCGCCGCGTGGTCTACGACCTGATCAACGTGATCCAGCAAGAGGCCAACCTGAACCAGGCGCTGATCAAGGACAAGCAGTGCGACAACCTGTTCGTGCTCGCGGCTTCGCAGACGCGCGACAAGGACGCGCTCACGCAGGACGGCGTCGAGAAGGTGCTGACCGACCTGGCCGGCATGGGCTTCGACTACATCGTCTGCGACTCGCCGGCCGGCATCGAGACCGGCGCGATGATGGCGATGCACTTCGCCGACGAGGCGCTGGTGGTCACCAACCCCGAGGTCTCGTCGGTGCGCGACTCCGACCGCATCCTGGGCATGCTGGCGTCCAAGACCAAGCGCGCGATCGAGGGCAAGGAGCCGATCAAGGAGCACCTGCTGATCACCCGATACAACCCGAACCGGGTGCAGGGCGGGCAGATGCTGTCGCTCGACGACATCAAGGAGATCCTGCGCATCGAGCTGATCGGCGTGATCCCAGAGTCCGAGACCGTGCTCGACGCGTCGAACCAGGGCGTGCCGGCGGTGCACCTGAAGGGCACCGACGTCTCGGAGGCCTACAAGGACGTGGTCGCGCGCTTTCTCGGCCAGACCCGGCCGATGCGTTTCACCGACGCGCCGCGCCCGGGCTTCTTCAAGCGCGTCTTCGGCGGGAGGTGAGCGATGTCCTTGCTCTCATTCCTGCTCGGTGAAAAGAAGAAGACCGCCAGCGTCGCCAAGGAGCGGCTGCAGATCATCCTCGCCCACGAGCGCAGCGGGCGCGGCGCGAGCCGGCCCGACTACCTGCCGGCGCTGCAGCGCGAGCTGATGGCGGTGATCTCGAAGTACGTGTCGATCCGCCCCGAAGACATCAAGGTGCACCTGGAGCGGCAGGACAACCTCGAGGTGCTCGAAGTCAAGATCGAGCTGCCGGACGCGCTGCGCCCGGCACGTTGACATTGGGCGAAGCGAGGCCACCTCTCATGGACGTACCCCGGTTTGCCCCGCGTCCGACCGGTGGCGCGCAACGTTCCTGCGTGTCCTGAGTCGCCGCAGCGTCACCCACCGTCAGAGCAAAAGGAACGCGGCCGCGGCGACGGCGGTCGGCAACGCCGCCCCGGCGAGCAACCCCAGCGCCCCGATCGATTCGTCGGCGAAGCCGCGCCGCAGCAGTGACACCCCCGCCGGGTTGGGTGCATTGGCAATCACCGTCAGGCCGCCACCGGCCACCGCGCCGGCCACCAGCATGTACTTGGCTGGATCGGTGATGCCGTCGATCAGCGAGCCCAGGTAGGTCAGCGCGGCGTTGTCGGTGATGGCGGTGAGGCCCAGCGCACCGAAGAACAGCGGCTTGGGGCCGAGCGAGGAGACGACGGGCTGCAGCCACCACTGCTGCATTCCGCCCAGCACCACGAGCCCGGCGAGAAAGAACCCGACCAGCAGGCCTTCCTTCAGGATCAGCGGCGACTGGTGGCGCTCGTAGGCCTGCGTGAAGCCCATGAAGAACAGGAACAGGCCGAGAAACACCACCGGGTGGTGCGCCGACATGACCACCCCCGCGAGAAAGGCGAGATGAACCAACTGGATCGCGCCGGGAACGGGTGGCGGTGGCCGGGCTTCGACGGTTTCGGGCTCGATCCTGCGGCGCAGCAGCCAGCTGACGGCCGTCGCGTTGACCAGCACCGCGATGGCGGCCTTCCAGCCGAAGGTCGTGAACATGAAGCTGCCGCCCCATTGCCATGCACCGGCCACCATCAGCACCGGCGGCGCGGCATAGGAGGTCAGCGTGCCGCCGATCGAGACGTTGACGAACAGAACGCCCAGCGCCGCGTACTTGAGCCACTCCGGCAGCGCGGTGGTGAACACGCGAGCGCGCAGCATCAACGCCGCGAGCGTCATCGCCGCCGGCTCGGTGATGAGCGAGCCCAGCAGCGGCACCGCCGCCAGGCCGAGCCACACCTGCGCGAGCGCGCCGGGCAGCGGCAGCCAGCGCGCCGACAACGACACCAATGACGTGACGGCCGACAGCACCGGCCGGGAGGCCGCGATGACCATCACGACGAAGACGAACAGCGGTTCGGTGAACTGGCGCGATTCGGCGTAATCGATCGCGGCCGCGCGCCCACCCATCAGGGCCATGGCGACGATCAGCACGCCGGCCCACAGGCCGAACACGACCTCGACTTCGCCCAGCAGATGGAACGCGCCCGCGTGCCGGGGATGGCGATGCGCCAGACGCTGCAGTGCCTTGGTCGCGAAGGTGTGGACCAGCGCCGCGGCAAAGAGTCCGGCGGCCACCCACTGCATCGGGGAGGCTTGCATTGGCGGTGTATTCGACGGTGGCTCGAAGGGATCGAGTGTAGGCGGCGGGTTGCGGCTCAGTGATGCCCGGTCACCTCGGGATCGACCGGTGCGACCGGCGTCGCCGCAACGTCAGCCGGATCGCTAGGCGCCGGGATGCGACCCAGCTGCACCTGGGCGAGTGCCGAATACAGCGGGCGACTGAGCCAGCGCGCGACCAGGCTGGCTCCCAGCGCCCCGGCCATCAGGCTCAACACCATCGCATGGCCGTCGACCATTTCCATCACGATGATGAACGAGGTGATGGGGGCCTGCGTCACGGCCGCCAGAAAGGCCGTCATGCCCAGCGCGATCAGCGGCCCGGAGGCCTGGCCCAGGTGCATCAGCTGCGAGACGTCGGCGCCGAAGCCTGCACCGATGGCCAGCGACGGCGCGAACAGACCGCCTGGCACGCCGGACCACACCGCGAGCCAGGTCGCGACGATGCGCAGCGTCACGTACAGCAGCGGCACGTCGACGTGACCGTCGACGAGGCGCCGTGTGTAGTCGTAGCCGCTGCCGAAGGTGGATCCGCCGCTGACCACGCCGATGATCGCGATGGCCAGACCGCAGCCGGCGGCGAAACGGATCGGGTGGCTGCGGCGCCAGCCGCTGAAGCGGTCGGCGCCGCCGACGATGCTGACATACAGCAGCCGGGAGAACAGGCCGCCCAGCAACCCGGCTCCGAGGATCACGGCAACCGCCGGCAAGACGTAGTCGAGCCCGATCCGAGGCACGCGGATGATGCCGAAATAGGTGGCGTTGCCGAACACCGAGACGGCCATCAGCCCCGACAGCACGATCGCGGCGATGATCAGGCCGCTGTTGCGCTGCTCGAACTTCTGCGTGAGTTCTTCGATCGCGAACATCACGCCGGCCAGCGGCGCGTTGAAGGCGGCGGCGATGCCTGCCGCGCCACCCGCCACGAGCAGGCCGTGGTGGTTGATCGCGGAGCGCCGCGGCAGCCAGCGCTCGGCATGCTGCATGACGCCGGCGGCGATCTGCACCGAAGGACCTTCGCGGCCGATCGCCAGGCCGCCGAACAGGCCCCCCGCGGTGAGCAGCGCCTTCGCCAGGCTCAACCGCAGCGACACGAACAACGACCGGTGCTCGACCGCAACGTTCGGTGACAGCGCGGCCATCACCTGCGGAATGCCCGAGCCGGTGGCGCCGGGGACGAAGCGCAGCGTGATCCAGGCCGACGCGGTCGTCCACGCCGGCGTCCACAGC
Organism: Burkholderiales bacterium; assembly: GCA_028868895.1. GTDB lineage: Bacteria > Pseudomonadota > Gammaproteobacteria > Burkholderiales > Burkholderiaceae_C > LMDS01. Next base: position 27,680 of record JAGWTP010000042.1, on the reverse strand, counting down.
AGCGGCAGCAGCGGCTGCCAGTTGCGCAGCGAGTCGAAGCCGTCCAGTGCACGCTGGCTCAGCCAGGTGAACGCCACCACCGCCAGCCCGGCCGCCACCGCGTACGCCATCACGACGGCGCGGCCCACCCACTGCCGCCAGTCGGACAGGTCGTTTCGGATCGCGGCGACGAAATCGGGTTGTCGGTGCATGCCTTCGGACCGGACCGAGAGTGGACTCGACCGTTGGCTCGTGGACCAACGTCGACGCTTCGCCCAAAGCGAGGATAAGATTTGTACAAATGTAGCATCGGCAAGGCCGCGTCCGGTTGACGCTTGTTGCCCAGGCGAGCCAGGAGTCCACCGAGATGAGGGTTCGATGACATCGCGCGATGCGCCCAGGCTGAAGACGGTCCGTCAAAGGCACGGGCCGGCCGCTGAGCCCGCCGCCCACGTCTTGCGTCAATTTCGGCAGATTTTCAACGCCGTCAAGACGCACTTCCAGCAGGTCGAACGCAAGGCCGGGCTCGGAGGCGCGCAGATATGGGCGCTGAGCGTCGTACGCGACACGCCGGACATCGGCATAAGCGATCTGTCGCGAGCGATGGACATCCATCAGTCCACGGCCAGCAACCTCGTCAAGGCACTCGTCGCGCGCGAACTGGTGGCGGTGGGCAAAGGAAGCAACGACCGGCGGGCGGTCCAATTGCGCCTGCTCCCCGCCGGTGCCAAGGCGTTGAAGCGCAGTCCCGGCCCCTATGCCGGGGTTCTGCCTGCGGCGATCGGCACGCTGGACGACAAGACGCTCAAGCGGCTGCAGCAGGATCTCGCCAAGCTCATCGAAGCGTTGAATGCCGACGACGCTGCCGGAGGGATTCCGCTGGCGGAGCTGTGAACAGACGGACTACTTGTGCACCGCGGCGTTCTCGATCAGAACCGCGTAAGCGCAGCCCGAGCCCAGGTTCACGTCGGCATGCACCGTGCCGTTGGCGTTGACGATGTCGCCGACGGCGGCCACCTGCGTCGTGGTCACGAGGATGTCGTTGCCGCCGCCGGTGGGCGAACCCGAGCCGTCCTGCAGGTGCAGCCGGCTCTTGTCCATGATGCCCGGGCCGACCTTCACGACCTGCGCGCGCACCACCGACGTCTTGTCGTTGCGCGCCACCCGGCCCTCGACCACTTCGGCGACGGCCCTGGCGTGGGGGCCGGTAGCCTTGGCCAGCTTCGCGACCGGGTCGGCGGCCACCGGCGGCGCACGGCGCGGCGCAGCGACCCGCGCCCCGGCGTCGACGATCGGCCCGAACGCGGTCGTGTCGGACACCTTCTCGCGCGTGTTGCTCTCGAAGTGGCGCATTGCCGCCGGGTCGCCGGCCGAGACCCGGGCGCCCGTCTACACGGTCGTGGCGGGCACGGCCGCCCAGGGTTTGCCCCGCGCGGTGTTCAGTCGCAGGTCGGCGTCGCCGTCGACACCGCGGGTGTCGAGCACCTCGCGCTTCACGTTGGAGGCCTGCACCGCCGGCGCCGAGGGCGCCGCATGGGCCGCGAGAATGCGGCGTGCACGAGCGCGGAAGGGGCGCCGACGGGTTCCTTCACGGAGTGCTCCGTGCAAGGTGGTGCGCCATCGCCGGACAACGCCCCGAACGCCGGTTCGACGCCCGTCAGATCGACCCGCTCACGCCGGCGCAGTGCCTTGCGGCGCGGGCGTGCGGTGCAGCCAGCGGCGCACCGCCTGCGCCACATCGTCGACGATGCTGAAGATCACCGGGATCACCAGCAGGCTGATGAAGGTCGAGGTGATCAGCCCGCCGATCACGACGATCGCCATCGGTGCACGGAAGCTCGGGTCGACGCCCAGGCCGAGCGCGATCGGCATCATGCCCGCGCCCATCGCCAGCGTCGTCATCACGATCGGGCGGGCGCGCTTGTGGCAGGCGTCGAGCAGCGCTTCGGTGCGGGTCATGCCGCGATCGCGCCGCGCCATGATCGCGTACTCGATCAGCAGGATCGAGTTCTTGGTGGCCACGCCCATCAGCATGATCAGGCCGATCATCGACGGCATCGAGATCGCCGTGTGGGTCAGGAACAGCGCCAGGAACGCGCCGGGCACGGCCAGCAGCAGCGCCCCCAGGATGCTCACCGGCTGCACGAAGTTGTGGAACAGCAGCACCAGCACGATGTAGATGCAGAGGACCCCGGTGGCCATTGCCAGCGCGAAGCTCGTGAACAGCTCGCCCATCGCCTCGGCGTCGCCCACCGCGGTCACCGACACGCCCGGCGGCAGGTGCGCCAGGCTCGGCAACGCGAGCGCTTCCTTCTCGACCAGGCCGAGCGGTTGCTGGTTCAGCTCGATCTCGAAGTTGATGTTGCGCTGGCGGTCGTAGCGGTTGATCTGCGCCGGGCCGCTGCCCATCGTCAGCGTGGCCACGTTGCCCAGCATCACCGGGCCGTGCGCGCCGGGCACGGCCAGGCGCGAGAGCAGCCCGAGGTCGGTGCGCGCGTCGGCGGCGAGCTTGACGACGATCGGCACCTGGCGCTCGCTCAGGTTGAGCTTGGCCAGCGCCTGGTCGTAGTCGCCGGCGGTGGCCACGCGCAGCGTGTCGGCGATCGCGCTCGACGTGACGCCCAGCTCGGCGGCGCGCGCGACATCGGGCCGCACGATCAGCTCCGGGCGCACCAGGCTGGCGGTCGAGACGACGCCGCCGATGCCGGGGATCGTGCGCAATTCGCGCTCGACGGTGCGGGCATGGGCGGCGAGCACGTCGCCGTCTTCACCGGCCAGCACCAGCACGTACTTCTCGCTCGAGCCGCCGAAGCCGACCTTGACGCGCGCGCCCGGCAGCGCCGCCAGCGCGTCGCGCAGCTGCGTCTCGACCTGCTGCTTGGTCACGCCGTGGCGCTGCGCGCGCGGCGTCAGGTTGATCGTCAGCGTGGCCTTGCGCACCTCGGCCGCGCCGCTGACGGCGAACGGGTCGGCGCCGGTGGCGCCGCCGCCGATGGCGGTGTAGACCAGCTTCACGTCGGCGTTGCGCTCGACGATGCGGCGCGCCGCCTCGGCGGCGGCGTAGGTCTGCGCGAAGGTGGCGCCGGGCGGCAGCGCGAGCGCGACCTGCGTCTGCGACAGGTCGTCGGGCGGGATGAAGCCGGTGGGCAGCAGCGGCACCAGCATCAGCGAGCCGACCAGGAACACGGTGGCGGCGATCGTCGTGATCACGCGGTGCTTCAGCGCGCCGGCCACCCAGCGCATGTAGATCGCCAGCCAGCGGCCTTCCGCGTGCGCCTTGCGGGGCACCTTCAGGATGTAGGCCGACATCATCGGCGTGAGCATGCGCGCGACCACCAGCGAGAAGAACACCGCGATCGCCGCGGTCCAGCCGAACTGCACGAAGAACTTCCCCGGCACGCCGCTCATGAACGCGGTCGGCAGGAACACCGCGATCAGCGTGAACGTGGTCGCGATCACCGCCAGGCCGATCTCGTCGGCCGCCTCCATCGCGGCCTGGAACGGCTTCTTGCCCATGCGCAGGTGGCGCATGATGTTCTCGATCTCGACGATCGCGTCGTCGACCAGGATCCCCACCACCAGCGACAGCGCCAGCAGCGTCACGGCATTGAGCGTGAAGCCGAACAGGTACATCGCCGCGAACGCCGGGATGATCGACAGCGGCAGCGCGGTGGCCGCCACCAGCGTGGCGCGCCAGTCGCGCAGGAACAGGAACACCACCAGCACCGCGAGCGCGGCGCCTTCGTACAGCAGCGTCATCGAGCCGTCGTAGTTCTCCTGCACCGGATCGATGAAGTTGAACGCCTCGGTGACCTTGATCTCGGGGTGCGCGGCGGTGAGCACCGCGAGCTGCCTGCGCACACCTGCCGCCACTTCGGTTTCACCGGCGCCGCGGGTGCGCGTGATCTCGAAGCCGACCACGGGCTTGCCGTCGAGCAGCGCCGCCGAACGCTGCTCGGCGACGGTGTCGGTGACGCTGGCGACCTGGTCCAGGCGCAGGTGCCGGCCGTCGCTGAGCGAGATCTGCAGCCGCGCGAGCTGCGCGGCCGACTGCACGGTGGCGATGGTGCGCACCGACTGCTCGGCGCCGCCGACGTCGGTGCGCCCGCCCGAGGCCTCCTGCTCGATCTCGTGCAGCCGGCGCGAGATGTCGGCGGCGCTGGCGTTGAGCGCCTGCAGCCGCACCGGGTCGAGCGCCACATGCACCTGGCGCGTCACGCCGCCCACGCGCGACACCGCGCCGACTCCGGGCACCGCGAGCAAGGACTTGACGACGGTGTTGTCGACGAACCAGCTCAGCGCCTCGTCGTCCATGCGGGCGGACGAGATCGCGTAGGTCAGGATCGGCGCGCCCGACAGTTCCATCTTCGTGACCACCGGGTCGCGCAGGTCGCCGGGCAGCTCGGAGCGCACCCGCGAGACCGCGGCACGCACGTCGTCGACCGCCTCCTGGGTGGGCTTTTCGAGCCGGAACTCGGTCGTGACGATCACGCTGCCGTCCTGCACCGTGGTGTAGATGTGCTTGACGCCCTGCAGCGTCGCGATCGAGTTCTCGAGCTTGCGCGCGACCTCGGTTTCGAGCTGCGCCGGCGACGCCCCCGGCAGCACCGCCGTGACGTTGACGGTGGGCAGGTCGATGTCGGGGAAGTTCTGGATCTTCATCGCCCGAAACGCCATCAGCCCGACCAGCGTGAGCAGGATGAACAGCAGCACCCCCGGGATCGGGTTGCGGATCGACCAGGCGGAAACGTTCATGCCGGCGCGCTCAGTTCGGCGCCGAAGCGCCCGGCGCGGCCGCGACCACGCGCACCGTGTCGCCGTCGCCGAGGAAGCCGCCGCCGGACTCGACCACGCGCGCCGCCGGGTCCAGGCCCGAGGTGATCTCGATGCGCTCGCCGACGCGCCGGCCGGTACCGACCTTGAGCCGCGTCAGCCGCGAGTCGGCGCCCACCCGCATCACGTAGCTGAATCCGTCGCGCAGCACGACCGCGCTTTGCGGCAGCGTCAGCGCGCTGCTCGCGCCGAGCTCGAACTCGCCGTGCGCGTACATGCCGGCGCGCGCCGCGCCGGGTGCCGGCAGGTCGACGTAGACCAGGCCGTTGCGGGTCTGCAGGTCGACGGTGGGAGCGACCATCCGGACCGTGCCTTCGAGCGTCGCGGTGGTGCCCGCGACGGTGACGAGCGCCCCCACGCCGGGCTTGAGCAGCGCCAGTTCGTCGGCCGGAACCTCGGCGCGCCATTCGAGCCGGCCCTTGCGGATCATGCGAAACAGCTCCTGCCCGGCCGGCAGCACCGCGCCGACGGTGGCGCTGCGCGCCGAGATCACGCCGGCGTCGGGCGCGCGCACCTGCGTCTGCTGCAGGCGCAGCGCCTGCACCTGCGCCACGGCGCGCTGCGCGTCGAGCCGGGCCCGCGCGGTGCGCTCGGACGTCAGGTACTGGTTAATGGCGGCATCGCTCAGTGCGCCGCTGGCCTGCAGGCCGCGGGCGCGCTGCGCGTTGGCCGACGCGTCGGCCAGCGTCGCTTCGGCCTCGGCCACCGCGGCGCGGCTTTGCGCCAGGTCGGCCTGCACGGTGTCGGGCGCGAAGGTGGCGAGCACCTGGCCGCGCCGCACCACGTCGCCGACGTTGACCGCCACCGAGGCCAGCCGCAGGCCGTTGGTCTCGGTGCCCACACTGGCCTCCTGCCACGCCGCGATGCTGCCGTTGGCGCCGATGCGCAGCGGCAGCGTGGCGCGCTGCGCCTGCACCACCGTGACGGTGAGCGCGGCCTTGACCGCGGCCGGCGCGGCCGGCTTGTCGTCGGCAGCGCGCACGCCGAGCGCAAGCAGGGCGGCCACCGCCAGGACGGTGGCCGCGGTGACGATCCATCGGAGTTCGGGTCTGCGGTTCATCGGGATGCCGGTGCCTGAGGGGGTGTCATGAACGGGGTGCCGGCGCGGCCGCCGGCGCTTCGGTGGCCGACCAGCCGCCGCCGAGCGCGCGGTACAGCGAGATCCACGCGCTGTCGCGCTCGCGCTGCAGGTCGATCAGCGCGACCTGCGCCTGCAGCGCCGAGCGGCGCGCGTCTTCGAGTTCGAACAGGCTCGCCAGGCCGCCCTTGAAGCGCGCCTGCGTGGCGCGAAACGAACTCTCGAAGCCGTCGCTCGCGACCTGGGCGTCGCTGCTGCGTTCGGCGGTGCTCTGCAACGCGATCAGCGCTTCTTCGACCTCGCGCACCGCCGTGCGCAGCTTGCCGCGGTAGTCCGCGGCGGCGGCCTCGTAGCGGGCCTGGGCCGCCACCACGTTGGCGCGGCGCGCGCCGCCGTCGAACAGCGGCAGCGCCACCGTCACCGGGCCGATCGACCAGAGCGTGCCGCTCAGGTTGCCCAAGCTCGACTCGAACCGCGCCGCGCCGATGTTGCCGGCCAGCGTGATGCGCGGGTAGCGCTGCGCCTGCGCCTGCGAGACCTCGGCCGCGGCAGCGACCAGCTCGCGCTCGGCGCTGCGCAGGTCGGGGCGCTGCGCCAGCACCTGCGCCGGCACGCTGGCGACCTCGATCTGCGCCGGGCGCGGCAGCTGCGCGCGGCCCGGCGCGAGTTGCTGGCGCAACGCCGGTTCGGCCAGGCCGGTGAGCGCGACCAGCCCCTTGACCAGCACGTCGCACTGGGCGCGGCGCTGCGTCAGCGCGTTGTTGCTCTGTGCCGCGCTGGCCCGCGCCAGCGCCGCGTTGGCGGGCGCCTCGAAGCCGGCCTTCAGGTTCAGCTCGGTCAGGCGCGCGGTTTCGCGGCGCGAGGCACGGTCGGCGCCGGCCTGCTCGACCTGCGCCTCGCAGGCACGCAGGCCGGTGTAGTCGGTCGCGACCTCGGCCGCGACCGCGACGCGCGCGTCGTGCCAGGCCGCCTGTGCGCCCTCGAGGCGGGCCTGCGCCGCGTCGCGCGCGTCGCCCAGGCCGCCGAACAGGTCGAGCTCCCAGGCCGACTGCACGCCCACGCTGGCGGTGTTGCCCAGCCCGGTGATGAACGCCTGCCGGCCGCGGCTGGCGCTGGCGTTGGCGTCGAGCGTGGGTTGCAGTGCGGCGCCGGCGGCCACGCGCGCCGCCCGCGCCTGCTCGATGCGCGACGCCGCCGCGGCCAGGCTCGGGCTGACCGCCTGCGCCGCGTCGATCAGGCGCACCAGCACCGGGTCGTCGAACTGCTGCCACCAGGTGTCGAGCGCGGCGAGGCGGCCGCCGTGCGGCAGCGGCGCCTGCCATTGCGGGGGGGTTTCGGTGGCGACGTTCGGCAACGTGGGCGGGCCGCTGCTGCAGGCGCCGAGCACGCCGACGGCGAGCCCGGTGGCAAAGGCGCGCAGCAGCACAAGCCTGGGTTCGAAGTCGAAGCGCATCCGTTTCACGCGGGTGGTGTGATCGCGCCGGCCGGGGCGCACGCCGACGCAGATCAGCGCGGCGGTCGCGCCGGAGGGGTGGCGGCGGGCAAGGCTCGCAATATAGCAATGCAAGACGCAAGGCGCCGGCGTAGGCGTTGGTGGACTTACCAGCGCGCCGGCAGGCGCCGAGAGGTGTGAAACACGCGGAGGATTTCAACCGTGTCGCCGCGCACGCGATACGGCACGATGTAACGCGTCTTGTCGACGATCAACTCGCGCGTGCCGGGCACCCGGCCCGGGCGGCCCAGCCCTGGCTGCTCCGCCAGTTGCGCCACGGCGTCGAGGACCCGCTTCACGACCCGGCGTGCCGCGGCCGCGTCGTCGGTGGCGATGTACGTGGCCTCGTCGTCGAGGTTGCGCAATGCCTTGCGCAACCACTCAACGCGCATTCGTCTTCCACTTTTGGGCCAGCGCGGCAAGCTCGTTGTCGTTGGCGAAATCACCGGCGTCGGCTTCCGCCAGCGCAGCCTGGATTTCACCGATCTGCCACTCGTTGTTCTCGACGTAAGCGCGTATGGCTTCGGCGGCCAGGAACGACTTGCTGCGTTGGGTGGCCTCGGCAAGCACATCCAGACGGTCCCTGATCGCGTCGTCAAGGCGGATGGTCATGGTGGTGGACATGGCAGGGTCAGCGTGTTTGAATGTGTACATCGTACTACGTCGTGTGCACCCATGCCGTGCTCTGCGCCTGGCGCATCCGATGCACGGGCCGCATCCGATGCACCCTGGCGCTACCAGGTGAACTGCGCCTGCGCCGCGGCGCGCCCCTGGCCCGCGTGCGGCACGTAGCCGCGCGTGTCCAGGTTCCAGCCGTCGGTGGCGCTGGCGTCGGCCAGCGGCACGACGACCGAGGTCGCCAGCTTGCGGGCCGCGGCGCGCGCCAGCAATGCCTCGCACTGGGCGGGCGTGAGCTGGCCGGCAAAGCGACGCCAGCGCTGCTGCACCAGCGGCGCGCGCCAGGCGTCCTCGACGGCCCAGCGCGCGCTTTCGTGGGGTGGCGCGGCTCGGTGTGCGCCGGCGTGCCCGGCCTCGATCACGCGCGGCAACAGCGCCATGAAGAACGCCTTGAAGTCGCGCCGCAGCGTCTTGCCCGGCAGCAGGTCTTCGAAGCGGCTGACGCGCTGGCTCCAGCCCGGCTTGAGCAGCTGCAGGCTGACGAAGGCCTGCAGCGCCTGCACCGGGTTGAACAGGCGCAGCCGGTTCGGCGGCAGCACCAGCAGCGGCAGCGCACAGGCTTCGTCGTGCGCGAGCGGCTCGACGAAACTGCACAGCACCGCCGTGCGCGCCCACTGCTCGGCCGTCAGCCCGCCCAGGCCCGGCAGGTGCTGCGCCTCGATCTCTTGCACGAAGCGCAGCGCGTCGCGAAAGCCGTTCGCCGCCTTGGCGTGGTTGGCCTTGGTGCTCATCACCGCGAGGTTGCCGGCGGCGTAGCCGGCGTCATTGCGGACCCGGTCGACCGACGCGTCGCTGCCTTCGAGCGTGGCGCTGGACAGCGCCGCGCGGGTGATCGGGCAGTGGCTCGCGTCGATCTGCTGCAGGTAGTTGGGCGTGACCTGCACCAGCTCGACGCTGCGCCCGCGCAGCCAGGCGTGCAGGCGCAGCTGCAGCCACTTGCGCACGTGCCGGCCGGCCACCAGCGTGCGCAAGCCGAACGCGGCCTGGCCGGCGAGCAGGCCGTGGCGCAGCGGCGACGGCTCCTGCGCGTACGGCGCCGGCGGGCTGACGCGGTAGTGGGCGTAGTCCCAGCCGAGCTCGAAGCCGATGTGCTCGAGCGTCGTCGGCGTGCCGCGGGCGGCGCCCGCGCGGTGGGTGTCGGTCGGGAAATCGATCAGGTTCAGCGTGGTCATGGCAGGCTCCGCAACGTTCGCGGCAAACCGTTTGCCGCGATCGGAGCCAGTGTTCCACCGAGGTGGCTCACAGCGTGAGCCAGCTTGGCCCGATTCGACCGGGGTATGCTCGGGTTCATTGGCTCACGCCATGAGCCACCTGTCTGGTAAAGGATCGCGATGGACCGCACCGAACGCTTCTACAAGATCGAGCTGCTGCTGCGCAGCCGCGGCTGCGTCAGCTTTGCCGCGCTGCAGGCCGAACTCGGCGTCTCGCCGGCCACGCTCAAGCGCGACCTGCAGTACCTGCGCGACCGGTTGAGCGCGCCGATCACCTACGACGCCGCGCACAACGGCTACCGCTTCGCCGCCGCGAAGGCCGATGCCGGCGACGCGCCGCGCCACGAACTGCCGGGCCTGTGGTTCAGCGAGAACGAGATCCACGCGCTGCTGACGATGCACCAGCTGCTCGCCGGCCTGGACGACGACGGCGTGCTCGCCCGCCACCTGCAGCCGCTGATGGAAAAGCTGCAAGGCATGCTCGGCACCGACGCCGGCGCCGCGCGCGAACTGATGCGCCGCGTCAAGGTGATCGGCACCGCGCGCCGGCGCGTGCCGAGCCGCCACTTCGAGCTGCTCGGCAGCGCGCTGCTGCAGCGCCGCCGCCTGCGCCTGAGCTACTTCAAGCGCAGCGACCGCAGCACCAGCGAGCGCGAGGTCTCGCCGCAGCGGCTCGTGAACTACCGCAGCACCTGGTACCTCGACGCCTGGTGCCACGCCAGCGATGCGCTGCGCCGCTTCGCGCTCGACGCGGTGCGCGACGCCGCGCTGCTCGACACGAAGGCGAAGCACGTCGCGCTGCGCGACCTCGAAGCCCAGCTCGACGCCGGCTACGGCATCTACGGCGGCGGCGGCAGCAAGGTGAAGTGGGCGACGCTGGTGTTCAGCGCCGAGGCCGCGCAGTGGGTCGCCAACGAGGAATGGCATCCGCAGCAGCGGGCGCGCTGGCTCGACGCGGCGCCTGGCCACCCGCCCGGCGCCGGCCGCTACGAACTGCAGGTGCCCTACAGCGACCCGACCGAGCTCGCGATGGACATCCTGCGCCACGGCGACAGCGTGGTCGTGACCGGCGACAAGGCGCTCGTGGCGCTGATCGGTCAGCGCCTGCGCAGCGCGGCGGCTCGGTATGCCGGTTAGCCGACATCCCTTGACACGGCAATTCAATACCGTATAGTAACCTAACCGTTACCAATCAAGTTGATGAACATACGTGTGGAGGAGTACGTCAGAGAGAATGGCGACACGCCGTACAAGTCGTGGTTCGATCGCCTTGATGTGCAAGCGGCTTCGAAAGTCACCACCGCAAAAGTGCGCCTGAGCCTGGGTAACACGGGCAGTTTGAAATCAATGTCAGGCGGCCTGACCGAATTGCGCATCGACTGGGGGCCTGGGCTGCGCGTATACCTCGCCCAGGAGGGCGACTCGTTGGTAGTGCTGTTCGGTGGTGGCAGCAAGCGCACCCAGCAGTCCGACATCGCAACCGCGCGGGCCCTTCTTGCGGAGTACAAAGCACGCAAGGCGGCGCTCGCGACACCCCGACGCACGGGTCGCCGGGACGATCAATGAGGGAGACCGAATCATGGCTTTGACACGAGACTTCAAGCAGACCGTGGTCGAACGCGTGCGGCGTGATCCCGCCTTCGGCCACGCGTTGTTCGACGAGGCCTTGACGCTCATGCTCGGTGGCGAGCCCGAAGCGGCTCGCCTCATGCTGCGCGACCTGATCAATGCGACGGTCGGCTTCGAAGCGCTGGCCACCCGCACCGACAAGCCGGCGAAAAGCCTGCACCGAATGTTTTCGAAGCATGGCAACCCGAGCATGGACAACCTGGCGACGGTCGTTGGCAGTCTGAAGGACTGGTTGCAGCTCTCGCTGGAGGTACGCAGCAGCGCGACGACGCGCAGGCGGCCCGGTTCATCGGCACGTGCGCCGGTCACGCCGAGCGGCTCGCCCTCGGCAGCCATAACGCGCAAGGCGGCGCACGCTGCGAAGGCGAGGCTGCCCTGAGCGGGCCGTCGCAACCGCGCACCTCGGGGAGCCGGCCAACCCCCTCGACGGACGCGTCCGCGCTGATCGTCATGGTTCCCGAAGCCGAGGTACTCGTCAACGCACTGCGCGAGCGATTCGATGCTTCGGCTCGTATCGGTGTGCCCGCGCACATCACCGTGCTGTTTCCGTTCATGCCATCGACCGGCGTCGAACCGTCCGTGCTTCGGTCTGTTCGCGCCGTGGTCGGCAGGGCTCGGGCATTCGAGTTCTCGCTTGCACGGGTCGGCCGCTTTCCCGCTACGACCTACCTCGCGCCAGACCCACCGGAGCCGTTCATCGCGCTCACCGAAAGCCTGTTCCGCGAGTTCCCGCAGTTTCCGCCGTTTGCCGGCGGATTTCCAACGGTAGTTCCGCATCTCACCGTCGCTCACGGCAGCGCCGCGGATTCGGTGCTCGCGCACGCAGCGCTGCTCGCCGCCTTGGCGGCACATGGCCCCGTCAAGGCACGGTGCGAATCGCTCGCCTTGTTCGAAAACGCGACGGGACTCTGGAGACAAACGCAGGTCTTCCCGCTGGCTCGTGCTCGCGGCACCCGATGAGCCGTTGAACCGATGCGGCGCGATGAATGCGCCGCGTCGCACCGATCGGGGCCGTGTGGTCCGATCCACCACGCCGCACCAAAGCGTGAAGCTCGTGTAGAACCACCATCTGACATCGACGCGCCGCGCGCGCAAGGAGCACAGCCATGAAAGCAACCTGGAACGGCGTGACCATCGCCGAGAGCGACGACACCGTGATCGTCGAAGGCAACCACTACTTCCCCGAAGCGAGCCTGAAGCGCGAGTACGTGACCTTCAGCAACCACCGCACGAGTTGCCCGTGGAAGGGGCAGGCCTATTACTACAGCCTGTTCGTCAACGGCGAGTTGAACGAGAACGCGGTCTGGTACTACCCGGAGCCGAGCGAGGCGGCGGCCGCCATCAAGGGGCGGGTGGCGTTCTGGAAGGGCGTCAAGGTGGAGTAGGGCCGCCCGGCCCGGAGAACAGCGTGCGCATCCTGATCATCGAAGACAACCCCGACATCGTTGCCAACCTCTATGGCTTCCTGGAACCCAAGGGCTACACGCTGGACTCGGCACGCAACGGCATCGCCGGGTTGGCGATGGCGGCCGAGGGCGACTTCGACGCGATCGTGCTCGACCTGACGCTGCCGGGGCTGGACGGCGTGGATGTCTGTCGGCGCCTGCGTAACGATTTTCACCGCGCCACACCCATCCTGGTGCTCACCGCCCGCGACACGGAGCAGGACAAGGTGATCGGCTTCGACTCCGGTGCGGACGACTACCTGGTCAAGCCGTTCTCGATGGTCGAGCTCGAGGTGCGCATCAAGGCACTGGTGCGTCGCGCCACAAGCACCCACGTCGAGACCATCGTCCGGTTTGCGGAGGTGCAGTTCAACCCGACCACGTTTGAAGCCAGCCGCGCCGGCGTGGCACTGCCACTCACGCCGACCGGCTACAAGCTCCTGGTGACGCTGCTGCGCGAGGCGCCGCGGGTGGTCAGCCGCGAGGCTCTCGAGCGCGAGGTGTGGGGCGACGACCGGCCCGACAGCGACGCCCTGCGCACGCACATTCATGCGCTGCGCGCGGCGCTGGACAAGCCGTTCGGTGTGCCGATGCTGAAGACGCTTCCCGGCATCGGGTACCGCCTGGTTGCGCCCGATGCGTAGCGGCGGGTCGCTGCGTCGGCGCATCGTCGCGGCGTACGTCTTGCTGGCGTGCGCCGTGTGCACCTTCTTCGCCGTGGCCGCCTACGCCGCGATGATGACCATCGAGAGCCGGCTGATCGACCGGCGGCTCGAGCGGGCGGCCGCCCAGGTCCTCGATCGGTACTGGCGAGGTCTTCCGCTGGGCGTGCCGGTCAATGTCGCGCTCTACCGCGACCACGACATTCCACCGCGCCTGCGCGGCTTGGGTCCGGGCATGCACGAGGTGACCGAGGGTGGCCCACCGATGCAGGTGCTGGTTCGGGTCGACCGCGGCCTGCGATTCGTGTTCACGGACGACGACACCGATTTCGAGAACATTCGGCTCACCGTCTACCAGGTGCTCGGTGCCGCGTTTGCGGCCTGTCTGGTGTTGGCCGTCGTGCTCGGCAGGGCCACCGCGAGCCGGGTCATCGCGCCGGTCACGGCGCTGGCGCGCGCCGTCGAGCAGGACGACGGCAAGCGCGTCGTGTACCCGTTCGTGCAGTCAGGCGATGAGATCGGCGTCCTGGCGCGGGCGTTCTCGGCGCGCACCGAAGAACTGAACCGGTTCCTGGCCCGCGAGCGCTGGTTCGTGGGAGACGTGAGCCATGAGCTTCGAACCCCGTTGACCATCATGCTGGGCGCCGCCGAAGTGTTGTGCGCGCGCCTGCACGAAAGCGCCGACCTGCATGCGACCGCCGAACGGATACGCCGGACCGCAGCCGACACCGCCGAGCGCGTCAGCGCGCTGTTGCTGCTCTCGCGCGCGCCCGAAACCGTGGACGCCCCGCGGATTGCGCTGACGCCGTTGATCCGGCACGAGATGGAGCGCTGCCAGCCGCTGCTCCACCGCAAGGCCGTCACGATGACACTGGGCGCACCGACCGAGGTGCATGTGTTCTCGCGCCCCGAGTTGGCCGCGATGGCCCTCGGCAACCTCATCCGAAACGCCTGCCAGTTCACCGAAGAAGGACACGTCCTGGTCGCGCTCGAGCCCGGTCGCGTCGTTGTCGAGGACACCGGCGTCGGAGTTCCGGACAGCATCCGGGAGCGGCTGTTCGAACGGTTTGTTCGCGCCAGCGCGGATGAATCCACCGGCTCGGGGCTGGGACTGGCGATCGTGCGCCGAGTGGCCGACCATCTGGGATGGGACATCCGCTTCGAAGTCCGCCAAGGCGGCGGCAGCCGTTTCATCCTCAGTTGGGACCACCCGTCTTAACGCGCTCTTAACGGCACCCTCACGCGGCCGCGACGGCGGCCTTCGTATCATCGAAGCTGGCATTCACCCGAGGGTGACGGCCTGCCGTCTTTTCATCGAATCGCCTGGACAAAGAGGCCCGGATTTGCCTCGACCACGCTCTTCGAACTCTCTTGCCCGTCTTGATGAACGCCTTGAACCCGACGCTGCACGAACCGTCGAATCAACCCGCACTGCGGCGCCGATGACGAGCCCGATGCTTTCGACATCCGGCCTTCATGCATTAGCCCGGTTGCTGCCCGTGTCGGCCGGGCTGGCCGTGCTGATCGCCGCCGGCTGCGCCACCTACCAGCCGCGCCCGCTGGCGCCGGTGGCGCTGGCCGAGCACTTCGAACAACGCCGCCTCGACGACCCCGGGCTGCAGCGCTACATCGCCCGGCACCTGGGCCCGGCGTCGAGCGCGGCGGGGGCCTGGAACCTGTCGACCTTGACGCTGGCGGCGTTCTACTTCAACCCCGAACTCGATGTCGCGCGCGCCCGCTGGGGCAGCACGAAGGCGACGGTCGTCACCGCCGGGCAGCGCCCGAACCCGGTGCTGCAGTTGCCGTTCGGCCTGACCACCAACCCGGCCGCCGGCGCCAGCCCGTACCTGTACGGGCTGGCGCTCGACTTGCCCGTCGAGACCGCCGGCAAGCGCGGCTACCGCGTCGCGCAGGCCGAGCAACTCTCGGACGCCGCGCAGGCGCAGATCGGCGAGGCCGCCTGGCAGGTGCGCGCGCGGCTGCGCAGCGCGTTGCTCGACCTGTACGCCGCCGAGCGCGAGGCCGCGATCCTGGTGCGCGAGGAAGCGCTGCAGCAGCACATCCTCGCGTTGATGGAAGGCCGGCTCGCGCAGGGCGCCGCGTCGGGGCCCGAGGTGGCGTTGGTGCGCGCCGAATGGGCCCGAACCCGGATCGGCACTGCGCAGGCGCGCAGCCGCGCCGAGGCGGCGCGCGCGGCGATCGCGTCGGCCGTCGGCGTGCCTGTGGCCGCGGTGCAGGGCCTGGCGATCGATGTCGGCGCGTTCGATCGCGCCGCTCCCGACGACCTGGGCGCGCAGGCGCGCCGCGAGGCCCTGCTCAACCGCGCCGACCTGCGTGCCGCGCTGGCACGCTACGAGGCGAGCCAGTCCGCGTTGCAGCTCGAGGTCGCTCGCCAGTACCCCGACATCCACCTCGGCCCGGGCTACACCTTTGACGCCGGCCAGAACAAGTTCGCGTTGACGCTGTCGGGCATCGAGCTGCCGGTGTTCCACCGCAACGAGGGGCCGATCGAGCAGGCGCAGGCGCGCCGCAAGGAAGCGGCGGCGCAATTCACGGCGCTGCAGGCGCAGGCCATCGTCGCAACCGACCAGGCGGTGCAGGCCTACCGCTCCGCGCAGGCCCTGCTCGCGCTCAATGACGGTTTGCAGGCCGACGCCGAGCGCGCGCTGCAGCGCGCCGCCCAGGCGTTCGACGCCGGCCAGACCGACCGGCTGGCGCTGCTGTCGGCGCAAGGCAGCGCCCTGGCGAGCCAGTTGACGCGGGCGCAGGCCTGGGTCGCGGTGCAGCGCGCGATCGGCCAGTCGGAAGACGCGCTGCAGCGGCCGCTGGCCGCGGCCGATGCGCAGGCGCTGCGCCCCCTGATGGAGACTGAGCAATGACCCTGCCCGACCGGCCCCCCGCGCCGCCAACCCGACCGGTGCTGCGCGCGCTCGTCGCGATCACCGCGCTGGCGCTTGCCGGCGGCGCCGGCTACCTGCTGCGCGGCCCCGCGCCTGCGACCGAAACGCCGGCGGCCGACGCGGCCAGCGCCGCCAGCGCCACGCCGGCCGTCACCCGGGTCAACGGCGTGACCACCGTCACCCTCGACGCGGCCACCCAGGCCGGCAACGGCATCCGCGCCGAGCCGCTCGAGGCGGCGCAGTACCGCGACGAGGCGGTCGCGTCGGCGGTGGTGGTCGACCTGCAGCCGCTGATCGACCTGCGCACCCGCTACGCCGCCGCCGCCACCGAGCGCGCCACCGCCGCGGCACTGCAGGAGGCCGCGCGCCAGGAGTACGAGCGCAACCGCGCGCTGTACGCGCAGGACCAGAACGTTTCGCTGAAGGCGTTGCAGGCCGCGCAGGCGGGCGAGCGCGCCGCCCGCGCCCGCGCCGAGGCCGCCAGCCGTGCGCTGGTGGACGTGCGCGGCGCGCTGCGCACGCAGTACGGCCAGACGCTGGCGCAGTGGGCCGCCGACCCGCAGTCGGCGCCGTTCCAGCGCCTGCTGGACCATCGCGAGGTGCTGGTGCAGGTCACCGCGCCGCTCGGCACGGCCGGCGCCGACGCGCCGCGCATCGAGGTCGCCGGCACCGACAACCGGCGCCAGGTCGCGAGCTTCGTCGCGCGCGCGCAGCAGGTCGATGCCGCGCTCGCCGGCACCGGCGCGATCTACCGCACCGCGGCGTCGCCCGCCACCGCCAATGGCGCGCGGCTGCAGGCGTTCGTGCCGCGCGGCAATGCCGGCGCCGCCGCCGGCGTGGTGGTGCCGGCGAATGCGCTGGTGTGGTTCGCCGGCCAGCCCTGGGCCTTCGTGCAGGCCACGCCGGAGCGCTTTGCGCGCACGCCGGTGCCCACCACCGCGCCGATGGGCGACGGCTACTTCGTCAGCCAAGGCATCGCGCCCGGCGCACGGGTGGTGGTCAGCGGTGCGCAGTTGCTGCTGTCGGAAGAACTCAAGCCACGCACCGCAGGCAGCGCCTGCAAGGACCCGGAGTGCGATTGACATGACACCTCGTCGATCCCGTCGAGCCCGCCGCGCCACGCCATGCTGAGCCGCCTGGTTCGTGGCTCGATCCGCCTGCGCGGCGTGGTGATCGCGCTGGCCGCGCTGCTCGCCGGCTACGGCATGCTGGTGCTGTTCCAGGCCCGGCTCGACGTCTTTCCCGAGTTCTCGCCGCCGCTGGCGGTGATCCACGCCGAGGCGCCGGGGCTGTCGAGCGAGCAGGTCGAAACGCTGGTCACGCAGCCGATCGAGAACGCGCTCGCCGGCACGATCGGGCTGCAGGACCTGCGCTCCAAGTCGCTGGCCGGGTTGTCGGTGGTCACGCTCACGTTCAACGGCGGCACCGACATCCAGCAGGCTCGCCAGCTCGTCAGCGAGCGGCTCGGCGGCGTGGCGGCGGCGCTGCCGCTGGGCGTGAAGGCGCCGGCACTGCTGCCGCTGACCTCGTCGACCGGCGTGGTGCTGGTGGCCGGGCTGACCTCGCCGGTGCAGTCGATGATGGCGCTGCACGACTTCGCCCAGTGGACCGTGCGCCCGCGCCTGCTGGCGGTGCCCGGCGTGGCCGACGCGATCGTGTTCGGCGGCCAGGTGCGCCAGTTCCAGATCGACGTCGACCCGCACCAGTTGCTGCGCTACGGGCTCTCGATGACGCAGGTGCTGGCCGCGGCACGGCAATCCACCGGGGTGCGCGGCGGCGGCTTCCTCGAGAACGCGAACCAGCGCATCAACGTGCTCACCGAAGGCCAGGTCACCACCGCGGCGCAGCTCGCGCAGACCGTGGTCGCCGAGCGCGGCGGGGTGGCGATCCACCTCGGCGACGTGGCCCGGGTCGCGATCGGCCCGGCGCCCGCGGTCGGCGCAGCGGCCATCGGCGACCAGCCCGGCGTGATGCTGGTCATCGAGGGCCAGTACGGCGCCGACACGATGGCGGTGTCGAATTCGGTCGAGCGCGTGCTGGGCGAATTGAAGCCGGTGCTCGCCACCGAGCACATCGTGCTCACGCCCGACCTGTTCCGCCCGGCCGACTTCATCACCGCCGCAATCGGCCACCTGCGCACTGCCCTGCTGGTGGGCGGCGTGCTGGTGATGGTGGTGCTGTTCCTGTTCCTGTTCAGCGTGCGCACCGCGTTCATCTCGGCGGTGGCGATCCCGCTGTCGCTGCTGACCGCGGTGATCGTGCTCACGCACTTCGGCGTCAGCCTGAACACGATGACGCTGGGCGGCCTGGCGATCGCGCTCGGCGAGGTCGTCGACGACGCCATCGTCGACGTCGAGAACATCCTGCGCCGGCTGCGCCAGAACCAGGAACTGGCCGCACCGCTGCCGCTGGCGCGGGTGGTCTGGAAGGCATCGTTGGAGGTGCGCAGCGCGGTCGTGTTCGCGACCTTCATCGTCGCGCTGGTGTTCCTGCCGGTGCTCACGCTGTCGGGCGTGGCCGGGCGGCTGTTCGCGCCGCTGGGCGTCGCCTACATCCTGGCGATCGTCGCGTCGCTGGGCGTGGCGCTGACGGTGACGCCGGCGCTGGCCTGCGTGCTGCTCACGCACGGCAAGCTGCCGCAGGCCGAGCCGCGCCTGGTGCGCGCGCTCAAGCGCCGCTACGTGGCCTTGCTCGAGGGCGCGCAGCACCGCGGTGCGGCGTTGATCGGGGTGCTGGCGCTGCTGGTGGTCGCGGCGCTGGCGGCGCTGCCGTTCCTGAGCGCGAGCTTCATCCCGGAGCTGAAGGAAGGCCACTTCATCGTGCACAGCGCGGCGGCACCGGGCACCTCGCTCGCCGAGTCGATGCGCGTGGGCCGGCAGCTGACGCTGGCGCTGCAGAAGATCCCCGGGGTGCGCAGCGTCGCGCAGCGCGCCGGCCGCGCCGCCGCGGTGGTCGACCCGGTGGGCGTGCACGTGAGCGAGTTCGAGGTCGCGCTCAAGCCGATGTCGGGCGCCGGCCAGCAACGCGCGCGGGCGCAGATCGAGACGGTGCTGGCCGGGTTCCCGGGCCTGACCACCTCGGCCAACACCTTCCTGAAGGAGCGCATCGACGAAACGATCTCGGGCTACACGGCGCCGGTGATCGTCAACATCTTCGGCAACGACCTCGACGTGCTCGACGCCAAGGCGCAGGAAATCGCCCAGGTGCTCGGCGGCGTGCCCGGCGCGATCGGCGTGACGGTGCGCTCGCCGCCGGGCACGCCGGAACTCACGGTGCGGCTGCGCCCCGACCAGCTGGCGCGCTACGGCGTGCGCTCGGTCGATGTGCTCGACACCGTCCAGGCCGCGTTCCAGGGCATCGGCGTGGCCCAGGTCTACGAGGGCAGCAAGGCGTTCGACGTGGTCGTGCGGCTCGGCTCGGGCGCGCGCGGCAACCCGGCCGAGGTCGGTGCGCTGCTGGTGCGCAACCTGCAGGGCCAGGCGGTGCCGCTGGCGCAGCTCGCCGACATCCAGCAGGCCGGCGGGCGCGAGCAGATCCAGCACCGCGGCGGGCAGCGCGTGCAGACCGTCACCGCCAGCGTGCACGGGCGCTCTGTCGGCGCCTTCGTCGCCGACGCGCAGGCGCAGGTCGCGCGCGCCGTGCACTTCCCGCACGGCACCTATGCGGTGTTCGCCGGCGAGGCGCAGGCACAGGCGCAGTCGCAACGCGACCTGCTGGTGTATTCGGCGGTGGCGGCGGCCGGCATCGTGCTGCTGCTGTTCGTGGCGCTGCGCAGCCTGCGCGCGCTGGCGCTGGTGCTGATGAACGTGCCGTTCGCGCTGGTCGGCGGCGTGGCGATGCTGGTGGCCAGCGGCGGCAACCTCACGCTCGGCTCGCTGGTGGGCTTCGTCACGTTGTTCGGCATCACGCTGCGCAACTCGATCATGCTGGTCTCGCACTACGAGCACCTGGTGCGCCGCGAGGGCCTGGCCTGGAACGCCGCCACCGCGATCCAGGGCGCGTCCGAGCGGCTCGTGCCGATCCTGATGACCGCGCTCGTCACCGGCCTGGCGTTGCTGCCGCTGGCGCTGCTCAGCGGCGAGCCCGGCAACGAGATCGAAGGGCCGATGGCGATCGTGATCCTGGGCGGGCTCGTCACGTCCACGCTGTTGAACCTGCTCGTGCTGCCGGTGCTCGCGGCGCGCTATGGGCGCTGGGGCGCGCTGCCCGATCGGCCCGATGCAAGCCCGGCGCTCGCCGCGCCGCACTGACCGGGCCTTCGCCACGCGGCGCATCGGCAGGCGCGGCTCGCGGCCATCGACACCCCCGACACGTTCCATCGGGTCCAAGAGGGCACCACACAGCGCATCGGCAGGCGCCGCTCGAGGCGCCGTGCCGGGGTGCGCGAGCGCTCACCAGACCAGCAGCACCGGCTGGTCACCGCGTTGGCGCAGCGCCACCGGCACGGCCGACGGCGCCGCTGCGAGCGCCTGCGCCAGCCGCGCGACCGGGGCTGCGTAGTCCGCCTCGGTGGCCACCAACGTGAACAGGCCCGCAGGGCGCTCGGCGCGCTCGAACGTCACCATGCCGAGCCACAGCGGGCTCGGCCCGCCGCCCGCCACGTCGACCCGGTCGGCGCTGGCCCAGAGCCGCACCACCAGGCGGTGCCGGTCGTCGAGCGCGCGCTCGAACGTCAGGCGCGGCGGCTCGCCGTGCTGGAACTTGGCCAGCACCGGCAGCTCGCCGATCGGGGTGGAAGGCAGCAGCCACAGCAACGCCGCGCGCGACGCCCACGGCGCCGGCACGCGCCAGCCGGCGGCGGCGAGTGCCGCTTTGATGCGCTCGGCCGGCGCCGCCCACTGCAGCGCCAGCGGCTCGTCGGCCTCGCCGTCGATCTCGGTGCGGTGGGCTGGCAGGCGCTGCCAGCCGGCGCCGCGCCAGTCGGGCAGTAGCACCGCGGGGGCCGGGGCCGCGCGTGCATACCGGGCGAGGTCGGCGCGGTGGTGGCCGGCCACCTGCAGCACGCCGGCCACCGCGAGGGTGCCGAGCGCGGTGAACAGCAAGGCGCGCGGCGGCACGCGCTCGCCGTGCCCGTGGCGGGTGTAGGCGATCGCGAGCAGCGCGACCCACGCGGTCCCCAGGCTGAGGCTGGCGAGCACGTCGGACAGCCAGTGCGCGCCGAGGTACAGGCGCGAGAACGAGACCAGGCCGATCGCCAGCGCCGCCGCCAGCGTGAGCACGACCCGGCCGCGGGCGGAGCGGCCGCGCGCGAGCAGGAACGCCAGGAAGCCGTAGAGCACGATGCTCGACGCCGCGTGCCCGCTCGGGAACGAGAACTGCTCGACGCCGCGGTACAGCGCGGTCGGCCGCGCCCGCTCGACGGTCAGCTTCAGGGCCCAGACGAGTGCCTGCGCGACGCCGACCGCCGTCAGCCAGTAGGCCAGCGTGCGCCAGCACCGCGCCAGCGCGAGCAGCAGCGCCACCGCGGCGATCACCGGCAGCGCGACGGCGACGCTGCCGAGCTCGGTGGCGGTGACCATGGCGTCGTCGACCCACGCCGTGCGCAGCCCCTGCAGCGACGCGAACACGAGCCGGTCCAGGCGCACCAGCGGGTCGTTCGCGACCACGTCCTGCAAGATGCCCAGGAACAGCCAGACACCGCCGACCAGCAGCGCCGCGGCGACAAGCAGCCCGGCCGATTCGGGGCGTGCCGGGTCGAACAGCGACCGCGCGACGCGCGGCACCACGCCCACCCGCGCGCCCGCCCAGCCCACCAGGCGGCGGCGCAGGTACGCCAGCAGCGGCCCGCCGCGGCGGTAGGCCCAGCGCACCAGCACGCTCAGCAGCCACGCCGCGGCGAGCACGATGGCCAGCAGGATGAGGAGCCGCGAGCTGATGGCGCCGGCCAGTTGCAGCGAGGCGCCGAACAGCATGCCCGGCAGCAGGTGCGCGCCGGCCCAGGCGAACGCGGACAGCACGTTGACGGCGTAGAAGCGCGCCACCGGCATCTCCGACATGCCGGCGATCACCGGCACGATGGCGCGCACCGGGCCCAGGAACCGGCCCAGGAACACGCTCTTGCCGCCGTGCAGCGCGAAGTACGCCTGGCCGCGCTCGAACAGGGCCGGGTGCGCGCGCAGCGGCCACATCGCGCGCAGCCGTTCGTGGTGATGGCGGCCGAGCCAGAAGCTGATGCCGTCGCCGAGGACCGCGCCGCTCACGGCCGCCGCCGCGGCGCCG
The DNA here is from genome assembly GCA_028868895.1 of Burkholderiales bacterium. Taxonomy (GTDB): domain Bacteria; phylum Pseudomonadota; class Gammaproteobacteria; order Burkholderiales; family Burkholderiaceae_C; genus LMDS01. Next base: position 5,554 of record JAGWTP010000042.1, on the reverse strand, counting down.
CCCGCATCGAGCGCGCGCAGCCCGACCAGCACGCCGCCGATGAAGACGATCGTGCTGCCCGGCACCACGGTGCCGATCACCGCGAGCGCCTCCAGCAGCGCCGCCGCAAACACCGCGCCGAGGGCCAGCCCGGAGTGCGCGGAAAAGTAGCCGGTCAGCGCTTGAAGGTGCGACTCCATGGGACTCCGTGGTTCCCGCCCGGGCGGCGGGCAGGTCGCGCGCAGGCCCGGCAAACGCCGACGCGGGCTGCCCGCGCGGCACGCGGCATTGTGCGCAACGCGCGGCGCGCACTGCGGGTTCCCCTGGCATTGACCGTGCTTGCGCGAACCGTACCATCCGTCTCTCGCTCAAACCAACCCAAGGAACGTCTCATGCGTCTGCCCGCTCTCAAAACGATCTCGATCCTGGCCCTGGCCCTGGCCGCACCGGCCTGGGTCGCAGCCCAGCCCACCTCGACGCTCGACAAGGTCAAGCAATCGGGCGCGATCACGCTGGCCTACCGCGAATCGTCGATCCCGTTCTCGTACCTCGACGACAAGGCCCAGCCGATCGGCTTCGCCCACGAGATCTGCATGAAGATCGTCGACCAGGTCAAGAAGGCCACCGGCCACCCCGACCTCAAGGTCAACTTCCAGGCCGTGACCTCGGCCAATCGCATTCCGCTGCTGCAGAACGGCACGATCGACATCGAGTGCGGCTCGACCACCAACAACAGCGAGCGCGGCAAGCAGGTGCAGTTCGCGATCAACTACTTCTACACCGGCACGCGCTTCCTGGTGAAGGCCGGCACGCAGATCAAGACCATCGACGACCTGAAGGGCAAGACGATCGTCTCGACCACCGGCACCACCAACTACAAGATCCTGCGCAACCTGAACGAGGAGAAGAAGCTCGGCATGGACCTGCTCGGCGCCAAGGACCACGCCGACGCGGCGTTGATGGTCGAGACCGGCCGCGCGGTGGCCTTCGGCATGGACGACATCCTGCTCTACGGCCTGCGCGCGAGCAGCCAGAACCCGGCCTCGCTGGCGGTGGTGGGCGACCCGATCCAGGTCGAGCCCTACGCGATCATGCTGCGGCGCGACGACCCGGCGTTCAAGAAGCTGGTCGACGACACGCTGGCCGGCATGATGAAGAGCGGCGAGTTCACCAAGCTCTACACCAAGTGGTTCCAGTCGCCGATCCCGCCCAAGGGCATCAACCTGAACGCGCCGATGAGCCAGGAGCTGATCGACAACCTGAAGGCGCTGTCGGACAAGCCGGCGACCTGAACGTCAGTGCGGGGCACGGGCGCCGCGACGGTGCTCGTGACCCCTGCGGGGCGCGGCGCGACCGGGCAGGGCCGCCTTACCCCGCATCGTCAGTGGATTCGCCCAACCGCTGACCCAACCTCACTGACCCCGTGCTACACTGATTCAGTGTCAATTCAGGAGGTCCGGTGATGGCCAACATGACGATAGCCGTGGACGACCAGTTGCTGCGCGCCGCGCGCATCAAGGCCGTGCAGCAAGGCACCAGCGTCAACGAAATCTGCCGCCAGGCGATCGAGGCGTTCGCGCAGGGCGCGGGCGATACCGAAGCACGGCTCGCGCGCATCAAGGCGCTGGCGAAGAAGGTGCGCGTGAGCCACGAGCCGCTGTGGCCCGGCCGCGAGGCGCTGTATTCCGAACCGGCGGCCCGCTGAGCCCGAGCCCATGAGCTGCTTCTTCGACACCAACGTGCTGGTCTACGTGTTCGACCGCACCGAGTCGATCAAGCAGGCGCGCGCGCAAGACCTCGTCACCGCGCACATGACCGCGCGCGACATGGTGCTGAGCACGCAGGTGCTGCAGGAGCTGTACGTCACGCTGACGCGCAAGAAGCAGCTCGGCGCCGCCGACGCGCTCGAGGTGGTGACCACCTTCGCGCAGGAGCGCATCGTGCCGGCCAGCGCCGATCTGGTGCTGCGCGGCCTGGCGCTGAGCCAACAGCGCCAGCTCTCGGCCTGGGACGCGCTGATCGTGCAGGCCGCGCTGCAGGCCGGCTGCACGACGCTGTATTCCGAAGACTTCCAGAGCGGCGCGCGCTTCGACGATCTCGTCGTCGTGAACCCGTTCGTGCTGCAGGCGCACGAGCCTGCGTCCAAGGCCACACGCCAGGTCGCCCCCAAGCGGCGCTGAAGCCGCGCGCCTCTCAAGCAAATGTGGCTTTGCCACTTTGCTTGAACCCTGGGGCGGGAATGTCGAAGACATTTCCTGGGGGCGCTCAGAGCGCAGCAGCCAGCCGCGTGCCCTGGTCGATCGCGCGCTTGGCGTCGAGCTCGGCGGCCTCGTCCGCGCCGCCGATCAGGTGGGTCTTCACGCCGGCCGCGCGCAGCGGCGCGAACAGCTCGCGCAGCGGCTCCTGGCCGGCGCACAGCACCACCGTGTCGCACTCGATCAGCTGGCCGTCGCGGCGCTGCTCGCCATAGGTCACGAACAGCCCTTGCGGTGTGATGCGCTCGTAGTTCACGCCGCCGATCATCTCGACCTGCTTCATCTGCAGCGCCGCACGGTGGATCCAGCCGGTGGTCTTGCCCAAGCCCTTGCCGAGCTTGCCGGGCTTGCGCTGCAGCAGCGTGACCTGGCGCGCCGCTGGCGCCGGCTGCGCCCGCACCACACCGCCGCGCACGCTGGCCGGGTCGGCCACGCCCCATTCGGTGAGCCACGCGTGCAGGTTCAGCGTCGGCGAGTGGCCGGGTGCGGTGACCAGGAACTCGGCCACGTCGAAGCCGATGCCGCCGGCACCGACGATCGCCACGCGCGCGCCGACCGCGCGGCCGTGCAGCAGCACGTCGACGTAGCTGAGCACGTTGGCGCCGTCGCTGCCGGCGATCTGCGGGTCGCGCGGGCGCACGCCGCTGGCGAGCACGACCTCGTCGAACCCGCCGGCGATCAGCTCGGGCGCCGCCACCCGGCGCGACAGGTGCAGTTGCACGCCGGTCAGCCCCAGGCGGCGCGCGTAGTAGCGCAGCGTCTCGCCGAACTCCTCCTTGCCGGGGATGCGCCGGGCCATGTTGAACTGGCCGCCGATCTCCGACGCGGCCTCGAACAGATGGACCTCGTGGCCGCGCTCGGCCAGTGCGGTGGCCGCGGCCAGCCCGGCCGGCCCGGCGCCGACCACGGCGACGCGCTTGCGCCGCGTCATCGGCACCGGCGTGAGCCGCAATGCGCGCTCGGTCTCGTGGCCGGCGCGCGGGTTCACCAGGCAGGTGGCGAGCCGCGCCTGGAAGGTGTGGTCCAGGCAGGCCTGGTTGCAGGCGATGCAGGTGTTGATCTCGTCGCGCCGGCCGGCGTGCGCCTTGTTCACGAACTCGGCGTCGGCCAGCAGCGGCCGGGCCATGCTGACCAGGTCGGCGCAGCCTTCGGCCAGGATCGCCTCGGCGACCTCGGGCATGTTGATGCGGTTGCTGGTGACGAGCGGGATCAACAGGCCGCGCGCGCGCAGCGCCTTGCGCATCTTCTGCGTGACCCACGCGAACGCGCCGCGCGGCACGCTGGTGGCGATGGTCGGGATGCGCGCCTCGTGCCAGCCGATGCCGGTGTTGATGATCGTCGCCCCGGCGCGCTCCACCGCCACCGCGAGCGTCACGGCCTCGTCCCAGCTGCTGCCGTCGGGGATCAGGTCGAGCATCGACAGCCGGTAGACGATGATGAAGTCGCGCCCCACCGCCTCGCGCACCCGCTGCACGATCTCGACCGGCAGCCGCATGCGGTTCTCGTAAGCGCCGCCCCATGCGTCGGTGCGCTGGTTGGTGTGGGTGACGAGGAACTGGTTGATCAAGTAGCCCTCGCTGCCCATCACCTCGACGCCGTCGTAGCCGGCCTCGCGCGCCAGCTTCGCGCAGCGCACGAACGCGCGGATCTGGCGCTCGACCCCTGCGCTGGTCAGCTCGCGCGGCGCAAACGGCGAGATCGGGCTCTGGATGCGCGACGGCGCCACGCACAGCGGCTGGTAGCCGTAGCGCCCGGTGTGCAGGATCTGCAGCGCGATCTTGCCGCCTTCGGCATGGACGGCGTCGGTGACGACGCGGTGCCGGCGCGCCGCGCCGCTCGTGCCCAGCGTGCCGGCGAACGGCTTGGCCCAGCCCTCGATGTTGGGCGCATAGCCGCCGGTCACGATCAGGCCGACGCCGCCGCGCGCGCGCTCGGCGAAGAACGCCGCCATCGCCGCGAAGTGCCTGCGGCCGTCTTCGAGCCCGGTGTGCATGCTGCCCATCAGCACGCGGTTCTTCAGTGTCGTGAAACCGAGGTCGAGCGGTGCGAACAGGTGGGGGTAGGGGCTGGTGGCGGCCAAGGCGGCTCCGTTCGGGTCGGGGTGGGCGCATCGTAGCCGCGGGGCCGGCTTGGCTTGCGAGCGCAGCTGTGCCCGGCCCGAGCCTGGTGCCCGCGGCCATCTGCGCGACACTCGACCTTTGCCGCCCGTGCCCAGAATCGCGACCCATGCCTGCACCGCATCCCGACCGCGCCCGCCATGCCCTGTGGGCCGCCCTGGCGCTGATCGTGGTCTGGGGCGCGAACTTCAGCGTCCAGAAGGAAGTGTTCAAGGCGCTCTCGCCGGGCGGCTTCCTGTTCGCGCGCTACCTGATCCTGCCGCTGGCGGCGGCGGCGCTGCTGGTGTCGCACCACCGGCTGCGCTGGCCGCTGGTGCCGCGCGCCGACCTGCTGGCGCTGCTCAGGCTCGGCCTGGCCGGGCACGTGCTGCACGTCGGCCTGGTCACCTTCGGCATCTTCTGGTCGACCGCGTTCTCGAGCTCGCTGATCCTGGCCTGCGGCCCGGTGTTCACGCTGCTGATCCTGCGCTGGCACGGCCTGGAGCAGCTCACGCGCGGCCAGATCGCGGGCGTGGCGGTGGCGGCCGCGGGGGTGCTGCTGTTCCTGTCCGACAAATTCCTCGGCGGCCACTGGCGCGCCAGTGGTGGCGACCTCACGCTGCTGGTCGCGGCCTCGTTCTTCTCGTACTACACGGTCGCGGCCAAGCCGCTGATCGAGCGCCACGGCGGCGTGACCGTGATGACCTACGCGACGCTGCTCGGCAGCGCCCCGGTGCTGCTGCTGAGCCTGCCGGCTGGGCTGAGCGTGCACTGGGCCGAGGTGCGCCCTGCGATCTGGGCCGGCCTGATGTACGCGGTGCTGGTCTCGGCCTTCCTCGGCTGGCTGGTGTGGGGCTGGGTCAATGCGGTGCGCGGCGTGGCCCGCAGCGCGCCGCTGATGTACCTGATGCCGCCGGTGGCCGGGCTGGTCGCGTGGGCGGCGACGGGCGAGCGCTACACCGCCGTCAAGCTGGCCGGCGCGGCGCTCACGCTCGCCGGCGTGGCGGTGGCACAGTACGCTTCGGCCCGCCCGAACGACCCGGTGCGCGAGACGCCGGCGCCGGTCGATTGACCCTCTCCTGCCAACCTGTCGGAGTTCGCATGCCGCTCCAAACCCCTTGCGTGTTGTCGTCGGCTCTGACGGTGGCCGCGCTGCTCGCGGCGTGCGCCGGGCCGGCCCGGGCGGCGGCGCCCCCGGCCGCCGCCGCACCCTCCACCGCCGCC
>JAGWTP010000041.1 GCA_028868895.1 Burkholderiales bacterium | reverse complement strand
TCGCCCCTGTACTCGGGGCAGAGGGTTGGGGTGAGGGGGAAACACCGGCATGAACGGCCGCCGCAACCCGTTCCCGCCTCGCAAGGAGTGCCCGTGATCGAGATTCGCCGCGTCTTCACCCAGGTCGAAGACATCCACCACGAGTTCGGCCCGGTGGCCTCGGTGCCGCTGCGCCGCGGCGCGATCTGCGCGGTGCTGACCAACCCGTACGCGGGCCGCTACGTCGAGCACATCGTGCCGCTGATGGACGCGCTGCAGCCGCTCGGCATCGACATGGCGCAGCGGCTGCGCGCCGCGATGGACGTGCCGGCCGCGCGCATCGAAAGCTACGGCAAGGGCGCGATCGTCGGCGCGGCCGGCGAACTCGAGCACGGCGCGCTGTGGCATGTGCCGGGCGGCTATGCGATGCGTGAGTTGCTGGGCTGGAAGGGCGACCGCAATTCCTATGCGTCGGGCCAGGACTCGGCGCCAGCCGGCGCGGCGTCGGCGACCGGCCAGCCCGCGGCCCAAACCGGAAATGCATTGGCCATCGTGCCCTCCACCAAGAAGGTCGGCGGCCCCGGCACGGCGCTCGACGTGCCGCTGACCCACATCAACGCCAGCTATGTGCGCAGCCATTTCGATGCGATCGAGGTGCGCGTGCCCGGCGCGCCGCGCGCCGACGAGATCGTGTTCATCCTCGCGATGAGCACCGGCGCGCGCGTGCACGCCCGCGTCGGCGGCCTGAAGGCGGCCGACATCGCGCAGTGGAACGGTCTGCGATGAGGGCACCGATTGAGCAACGCCGAGGAGTTGGTCTTGCTCCCTCGCCCCTCTGGGGAGAGGGCTGGGGTGAGGGGCCGCCCGCAGATCTCGTCGCCCCTCGAAGACCCTCACCCCAACCCTCTCCCAAAAGGAGAGGGGGCCAACCCGTTTGTCGATGACCGATTGAAAGCTCGCGCATGAATGCCAAGATCAGAAAACTCATCGTTCAGGTGGACGAGACGCGCATCGAGATGGGCCAGGCGATCGACCCGCCGACGCGCCGCGCGCTCGCGATGGCGGTGATCGAGAACCCGTACGCCGGCCGCTTCGAGCCGAACCTGGACGAACTGATCGCGATCGGCGAAGAGCTCGGCGGCCTGCTCGGCGCGCGCTGCGTGCAGGCGCTGGGGATCGCGCCCGGCCAGGCGCACAGCTACGGCAAGGCGGCGATCGTCGGCGAGGCCGGCGAGCTCGAACACGCCGCGGCGATCCTGCACCCCAAGCTCGGCGCCACGCTGCGCCAGGCCGTGGACAAGGGCGCCGCGCTGGTGCCCTCGGCGAAGAAGCGCGGCGGCCTGGGCGCCGCGATCGACGTGCCGCTCGGCCACAAGGACGCCGCCTTCGTGCGCAGCCACTTCGACGCGATCGAGGCGCGCGTGGCCGATGCGCCGCGCGCGGGCGAGATCGTCGTCGCGGTCGCCGTCACCGACAGCGGCCGGCCGCTGCCGCGCATCGGCGGCTTGCAGGTGCAAGACATCCAGGGCCTCGATGGCCTGCGCTGAACCGCGTCGTTCCGGCGCGAGTCGCCGCGTGTGTGCGCGCCCGCACAATCCAACGTCTCGTCCCCCTCCAAGGAGCTCTCGATGATCCAACGCCGACCCCTGTTGCTCGCGGCCACCGCCGCGGCCCTGTCGTTCACCAGCGCCGCGCGTGCCGAAGGCACGATCAAGATCGGCGAGATCAACAGCTACAAGGCGCAGCCCGCGTTCCTCGAGCCCTACAAGAAGGGCATGGAGCTGGCGGTCGAGCAGATCAACGCCGCCGGTGGCGTGAACGGCAAACGCCTCGAGCTGATCACTCGCGACGACAACGCCAACCCCGGCGACGCGGTGCGTGCCGCCGAGGAGCTGGTCTCGCGCGAAAAGGTCGACGTGCTCACCGGCAGCTTCCTGTCCAACATCGGCCTGGCGCTGACCGACTTCGCGAAGCAGAAGAAGTTCTTCTTCCTCGCCGCCGAGCCGCTCACCGACAAGATCGTCTGGCAGGACGGCAACCACTACACGTTCCGGCTGCGCCCGTCGACCTGGATGCAGGTGGCGATGCTGGTGCCCGAGGCGGTCAAGATGCACAAGAAGCGCTGGGCTCTGGTGTACCCGAACTACGAATACGGCCAGTCGGCCGCGGCCACGTTCAAGGCGCTGATGAAGGCGGCGCAGCCCGACATCGAGTTCGTCGGCGAGCAGGCCACGCCGCTCGGCAAGGTCGATGCCGGCAGCGTCGTGCAGGCGCTCGCCGACGCCAAGCCCGATGCGATCTTCAACGTGCTGTTCGGCGCCGACCTCGCCAAGTTCGTGCGCGAAGGCAACACCCGCGGCCTGTTCCAGGGCCGCGACGTGGTCAGCCTGCTGACCGGCGAGCCCGAGTACCTCGACCCGCTGAAGGACGAGACGCCCAACGGCTGGGTCGTCACCGGCTACCCGTGGTACGGCATCCAGACGCCCGAGCACAAGGCGTTCTTCCTCGCGTACCACGAGAAGTACAAGGACTACCCGCGCCTGGGTTCGGTGGTCGGCTACAGCGCGATCGAGTCGCTCGCGGCGGGCATCCGCAAGGCCAGGAGCACCGACACCGAGAAGCTGATCAAGGCGTTCAAGGGCCTGCAGGTGAGCACGCCGTTCGGCACCATCACCTACCGCGCGCAGGACCACCAGTCGACGATGGGCGCGTTCGTCGGCAAGACCAAGAACGAGAACGGCAAGGGCGTGATGGTCGACTACCGCTACCTCGATGGCGCAAAGTTTCAGCCGAGCGACGCGCAGGTGAAGCTGCTGCGGCCGGCGGGCTGATCGACCCTACTCCCTCTCCCTTCGGGAGAGGGCGGGGGTGAGGGCAGCGCAGCGCACCGGCCCCTCACCCCAACCCTCTCCCCAAAAGGGGCGAGGGAGCCCACACCTTGAACGCATGGATCTCTCCGGCCTCGTCGTCCAGCTCCTCAACGGCCTCGCCGGCGCCTCGTCGCTGTTTCTCGTCGGCGCGGGCCTGTCGCTGATCTTCGGCGTGACCCGCATCGTCAACTTCGCGCACGGCTCGTTCTACATGCTGGGCGTGTACATCGCCTACACGCTGGTGAGCCGGCTCGGCGCCGGCGCATGGTTCTGGCCCTCGCTGCTGCTCGCGGCGATCGCGGCCGGTGCGGTCGGGGCGCTGGTCGAGGTGCTGCTGCTGCGGCGCGTCTACCGCGCGCCCGAGCTGCTGCAACTGCTCGCCACGTTCGCGCTGATGCTGGTGATCCAGGACGCGACGCTGTGGCTGTGGGGCCCCGAAGACCTGCTCGGCCCGCGCGCACCGGGCCTCGCCGGCGCGGTGACGATCCTCGGGCGGCGCTTCCCGACCTACGACCTGTTCCTGATCGTCGTCGGCCCGCTCGTGCTCGGCCTGCTGTGGCTGCTGCTCAGGCGCACCCGCTGGGGCACGCTGGTGCGCGCCGCCACCCAGGACCGCGAGATGCTCGGCGCGCTCGGCGTCAACCAGGCCTGGCTGTTCACCGCCGTGTTCGCGCTCGGCACGATGCTCGCGGGCCTGGGCGGCGCGCTGCAACTGCCGCGCGAGCCGGCCAGCCTCGGGCTGGACCTGCTGACGATCGGCGATGCCTTCGTCGTCGTCGTCGTCGGTGGCATGGGCTCGATCCCGGGCGCCTACGTGGCGGCGCTGCTGATCGCCGAGATCAAGGCGGTGTGCATCGGCATCGGCACGCTCGATGTGGCCGGCCTGAGCCTGTCGTTCTCCAAGCTCACGCTGGTGGTCGAGTTCGTCGTGATGGCGGTCGTGCTGGTGGCGCGGCCATGGGGGCTGTTCGGCCGGCCGCAGGCGCTGACGCGCCACGCCGGGGCGGTCGAGGCACCGCTGCGCCGCGCCGAAGGGCTGTACCGGGTCGCCGCTGCCGTGCTGCTGCTCGTGCTGCTGGCCTGGCCGGTAGCCACCGCCGGCTCGCCCTACCTGACCGTGCTGGCGATCGACCTGCTCACCGCCGCGCTGTTCGCCGCCAGCCTGCATTTCATCGTCGGGCCGGGAGGCCTGCACTCGTTCGGCCACGCCGCGTACTTCGGGCTGGGTGCCTACGGCGCCGCACTGGCGGTGCGCGCGCTTGGCCTGCCGATGGAGCTGGCGCTGGTCGTCGCGCCGTTCGTCGCGGCGGCCGCGGCACTGCTGTTCGGCTGGTTCTGCGTGCGCCTGTCGGGCGTGTACCTGGCGATGCTGACGCTCGCCTTCGCGCAGATCGTCTGGTCGATCGTGTTCCAGTGGGACGACCTCACCGGCGGCAGCAACGGCCTGACCGGCGTATGGCCGGCGCCGTGGCTGGCCGACACGCGCCGCTACTACTACCTCACGCTCGCCTTCGTGGTGCTCGGCGTGCTGCTGATCCGGCGCGCGCTGTACGCGCCGTTCGGCTATGCGCTGCGCGCCGGGCGCGACTCGGCGCTGCGCGCCGACGCGATCGGCATCGACGTCAAACGCGTCCAGTGGGCCGCGTTCGTGATCGCCGCGCTGTTCGCGGGCCTGGCCGGCGCGCTGTACGCGTTCTCCAAGGGCAGCATCTCGCCCGACAGCCTGGGCGTGGGCCGCTCGGTCGACGGCCTGGTGATGGTGCTGCTCGGCGGCGTGCAAACGCTGGCCGGGCCGCTGGTGGGTGCCGTCACCTACACCTGGCTGCAGGACGCGGTGGCACGCAACACCGAGTACTGGCGCGCCCTGCTCGGCGCCATCATCCTGCTGCTGGTGCTGGTGTTCCCGCAGGGCATCGCGGGCTTCGCCGGGCAGCTTTTCGATCGGCGTCGGGAAGGTTGAGCGGGATGCATGAAGATCTGCCACAAAGGCACCAAGACGCAAAGGACGAGACGATCAGACCCTTTCCCTATGCGACTTGGTGCCTTGGCATCAGAAGTGGATTCGCACGCCACCCCCCTCGCATTCCAAAATGAGCCTCTTGCAAGTCGACAACCTCGGCAAGTCGTTCGGCGGCAACCGCGCCGTCGACGGCGTGAGCTTCGAGGTCGCGGCCGGTGAGTTGCTGGCGCTGATCGGGCCGAACGGCGCCGGCAAGTCGACCACGTTCAACATGGTGGGCGGCCAGTTGCGTGCCGACTCGGGCTCGATCCGCCTGGGTGGCCAGGAGCTGGTCGGGCGCAGGCCGCGCGAGATCTGGCGCCTGGGCGTGGGCCGCACGTTCCAGATCGCCGAGACCTTCGCGTCGCTGACGGTGGTCGAGAACGTGCAGATGGCGCTGCTGTCGGCCGACGCGAAACTGTTCTCGCTGTGGCGCCGCGCCGCCAACCACCGGCGCGACGACGCGCTCGCGCTGCTCGGCCAGGTCGGCATGCGCGAGCAGGCCGATCGCCCCTGCAGCGTGCTCGCCTACGGCGACGTCAAGCGCGTCGAGCTCGCGATCGCGCTGGCCCATGCGCCCAGGCTGCTGCTGATGGACGAGCCCACCGCCGGCATGGCGCCGCAGGAACGCCGCGACCTGATGGCGCTGACCCGGCGCCTGGTGGTCGAGCGCGGCATCGCGGTGCTGTTCACCGAGCACAGCATGGACGTGGTGTTCGGCTACGCCGATCGCGTCATCGTGCTGGCGCGCGGGCGCCTGATCGCGCAGGGCAGGCCGGCCGAGATCCGCGACCACCCGAAGGTGCAGGAGGTCTACTTCGGCAGCGGCAAGACCTTCGAAACGCAGGCCGCGGCATGACGAGCGACGTGCTGCTGAAAGCCCACGGGCTGAACGCCTGGTACGGCGCTGCGCAGATCCTGTTCGACGTGAACCTGCAGGTCGGGGCCGGCGAAGTCGTGGCGTTGATGGGCCGCAACGGCGCCGGCAAGTCGACCACGCTGAAGACGCTGATGGGGTTGCTCGCGCGGCGCACCGGCACGCTGCACTTCCTCGGCACCGACATCTCGGCGCGCGCGCCGTTCGAGGTCGCGCGCATGGGCCTGGGCTACGTGCCCGAAGACCGCCGCATCTTCGCCGACCTCACGGTGCTCGAGAACCTCGAGGTCGGCCGCCAGCCGCCGCGCCGGCGCGCCGACGGCACCACCGTGCCGGCCTGGACCCACGAGCGCCTGTTCAGGCTCTTCCCGAACCTGGGCGAAATGCCGGGTCGCGCCGGCGCTCGCATCAGCGGCGGCGAACAGCAGATGCTGACGGTCGCGCGCACGCTGATGGGCAACCCGCACCTGGTGCTGCTCGACGAGCCGTCCGAAGGCGTCGCGCCGCTGATCGTCGAGCAGATGGCGCAGACGATCCTGGAGCTGAAGGCGCAGGGCGTGAGCATCCTGCTGTCGGAACAGAACCTGCATTTCGCGCAACTGGTGTCGGACCGGGCCTACGTGCTCGAGAAGGGCCAGATCCGCTACCAGGCCTCGATGGCCGAGCTGTCGGCCAACGAGGAGGTGCGGCGCGCCTACCTGAGCCTGTAGCGCGCCGCGTCGCATGACCATGAACGCGCCGGTCCACCTCGTCGTCAACGGCGGCGCCGTCACGCTCGCGGTGCCGCGCGATGCGCCGCTGCTCAACATCCTGCGCAACGACCTGCAACTCAGCGGCCCCAAGTACGGCTGCGGCCTGGGCGAATGCGGTGCGTGCACGGTGCTGGTCGATGGCGTCGAAGCGCGTGCCTGCGTGATCCCGGTCGGCGGCGTCGAGGGCCGCCACATCACCACGCTCGAAGGCCTGGGCACGCCGGGCCAACCGCACCCGGTGCAGCAGGCCTACATCGACTGCCAGGCGACGCAGTGCGGCTACTGCCTGAACGGCATGATCATGAGCACCGTCGCGCTGCTGCGGCGCTGGCCGCAGCCCACCGAGCAACAGGTGCGCAGCGCGCTGGCGCACAACCTGTGCCGCTGCGGCGCGCACCTCGAGATCCTGCAGGCGGTGCAGCGCGCGGCCGCGGCGATGCAAGCGAGCGCGTCGTCATGAGCCGGCGTGCCGACGCGCCGCGCTCGCGCGCCGACCTGCGCGCCGCGACCGGCGTGCTGCTGGTCACCCGCGAACCGCCGCCGGCACCGGCGCAAGCCAGCGGCCAGCCCGCCACCGTGCCCGCGAACCCGGCCGAAGGCGCGGAGATCCTGATCGCGGTCTGGGACGACGGCAGTGTCACCGCGCTGCACGGCCATGTCGACCTGGGCACCGGCTTGCGCACCGCGCTGGCGCAGATCGTCGCCGAGGAACTCGAGGTCGAGCTCGGCGCCGTGCACATGGTGCTCGGCGACACCGCGCTCGCGCCGAACCAGGGCGCGACGATCGCCAGCGCGTCGATCCAGATCCACGCGGCGCCGCTGCGCCAGGCCGCGGCGCAGGCGCGCGCCTGGCTGGTCGCGCAGGCGGCGCAGGCGGCCGGTGCGCAGCGCCCGATCGACCCGCGCGAGCTGTTGAACGGCCGCCATGTCGAACTGGCGCTCTCGTTCAATGCCCCGCTCAAGTCGCCCGACGTCTACCGCGTCGTCGGCACCTCGGCGGCGCGCCTGGACATCCCCGCCAAGGCGCTCGGCGAGGCCGTGTTCGTGCACGACCAGCGCTTGCCGGGGATGCTGCACGGCCGCGTCGTGCGTCCGCCCTATGCGGGGGTCGACGCCGGCGAGTTCGTCGGCAACACGCTCGGGTCGGTCGATCAGGGATCGATCGCGCACATCCCCGGCATCCGCGCGGTGGTGGTGATCCGCGACTTCATCGGCATCGTCGCCGAGCGCGAGGAGCACGCCGAGGCGGCGATGCGGGCGTTGCAAGTGACGTGGAAGGACTGGCCCGCCGCGGCAACGCTCGCGGGTGCTCCAGATGCGCTCGAGAACGCGCTGCGCAACAACCCGTCGACGCGCCGCGTGCTGGTCGAGCGCGGCGATGTCGAGGGCGCCATCGCCGCCGCCGCGCAGCCGATGCAGCGCACCTACGTGTGGCCGTACCAGTTGCACGCGTCGATCGGCCCGTCGTGCGCGCTGGCCGACTGGCGCTCGGAGCCGCCGCACGGCCCGGCGCTGACGGTCTGGGCCGGCACGCAGAACCCGCACGTGCTGCGTGCCGACCTGGCCACGCTCACCGGCCTGCCCGACACCGCGATCGAAGTGATCCGCATGGAGGCGGCCGGCTGCTACGGGCGCAACTGCGCCGACGACGTGGCCGCCGACGCCGCACTGCTGGCGCGCGCCGTCGGGGCTCCGGTGCGGGTGCAGCTCACGCGCGAGCAGGAGCACCTGTGGGAGCCCAAGGGCGCGGCGCAGCTGATGCAGGTGAATGGCGGCTTGAACGCCGACGCGAGCGTTGCCGCCTGCGACTTCCAGACCTCGTACCCGTCGAACGGCGCGCCGACGCTCGCGTTGCTGCTCACGCGCACGATCGAGCCGGCGTCGCTCGCCTACGAGATGGGCGACCGCAGCGCGGTGCCGCCGTACGACTACCGCAACCTGCGCGTGGTCGCCCACGACATGGCGCCGATCCTGCGCGCCTCGTGGCTGCGCGGCGTCTCGGCGCTGCCGAACACGTTCGCGCACGAGTCGTACGTGGACGAGCTCGCAACCGCGGCGCGCGCCGACCCGGTCGAGTTCCGGCTGCGCCACCTGCAGGACGGGCGTGCCCGCGAGCTGGTGCAGGCCACCGCCGCGCGCGCCGGTTGGGTCGCGCACACGCAGCCGCAGCAGCAGCGCGCCGAAGGCGACCGCCTCAAGGGCCAGGGCTTCGCCTACGCGCGCTACGTGCACAGCAAGTTCCCCGGCTTCGGCGCGGCGTGGGCCGCGTGGGTCGCCGACGTCGAGGTGAACCGCGTGACCGGCGAGGTGCACGTGAGCCGCGTCGTCGTCGGCCACGACGCCGGGTTGATGGTCAACCCGGCGGGCGTGCAGCACCAGATCCACGGCAACGTGCTGCAGACCACCAGCCGCGCGCTGAAGGAATCGCTGCCACTGGACCCGAGGACGAACCTGCCGGCGAGCCGCGAGTGGGGCAGCTACCCGATCCTGAGTTTTCGCGAGGTGCCGGTGGTCGAGGTGATGCTGATGCCGCGGCCCGGCGCGGCGCCGCTGGGCGTGGGCGAGTCGTCGTCGGTGCCCGGTACGGCGGCGATCGCCAACGCGATCTTCGACGCGACCGGTGTGCGGTTTCGCCAGCCGCCGTTCACGCCCGAGGTCGTGCGCGCGGCATTGCAGGCGCTGCCCGCGCCGTCGGTGGCCGCGGATGGCGCCGGCTCGGCGGCGTCACCCCCGAAGGCGCGCGCGGAGGAGTCACCCCCGGCGGCGCACGCGTCGGCGCCGCTGCCGGCCGATGCGCCGTGGCCGCGCCGGCGTGGCGTGTGGGCGCGAGCGGTCGCGCTGGCGGCCGGAGTGTTTGGCGTGGTCACTGCACTGTTCGGCGGGCGCGAGGCGATCGCACCGGTGGCGCTCGCGAACGCGAACGTCTACAGCGCGGCCACGCTGGAGCGTGGTCGCACGCTCGCTGCCCTCGGCGCTTGCGTGACCTGCCACACCGCCGCCGGTGGCGCGCCGAACGCGGGCGGGCGCGCACTCGACACGCCTTTCGGCACCGTCTACGCCACCAACCTCACGCCCGACCCCGCCACCGGGATCGGCGCGTGGTCGTTCAGCGCGTTCCAGCGCGCGATGCGCGAAGGCATCTCGCGCGACGGCCGGCACCTCTACCCGGCGTTCCCGTACACCGCGTTCGCGAAGACCAGCGACGACGACCTGACCGCGCTGTACGCGTGGCTGATGTCGCAGCCGCCGGTCGCCTCGCGCGTGCCCGAGACGAAGCTCGCGTTCCCGTTCAACCTGCGCCCGCTGATGGCGCTGTGGAACGCGCTGTACCTCGCGCCCGGCCCGGTGGCGGCGGTCGCGTCGCGCTCGAGCGAGTGGCAGCGCGGCGCCTACCTGGTGGACGGCCTCGGCCACTGCGGCGCCTGCCACACCGCGCGCAACGCGCTCGGTGCCGAACGCGCCGGCCCGGCGTATCTGGGCGGCGCGATGGTCGATGGCTGGGAGGCGCCGCCGCTGACCGCGTTGAGCCACGCGCCGGTGCCGTGGACTGAAGTCGAGCTGTATCGCTACCTGCGCTTCGGCCACTCGGCGCAGCACGGCAGCGCCAGCGGGCCGATGGCGCCGGTGGTGCAGCAACTCGCCCAACTGCCCGACGCCGATGTGCGCGCGATGGCGAGCTACCTCGCGTCGTTCAACGCGCCGGTGGTGGTGCCCGCGGCCCCACGGGGTGCCGCACTCGATCCGGCGCAGGCGTCGGCCACGACACCGGCCACCACCTTGGCCGATCGGCTCGTGGCGCGAAGCAACACGCGTGCGGCAATATCGACCGGCGCGGCGCAACGCCTGTTCACGACCGCCTGCGGCGCCTGCCACCACGACGGTTCCGGCCCGCACCTGCTCGGCCAGAACCTGCCACTGGCGCTGAACAGCAACCTGCACAGCACTCGGCCCGACAACCTGCTGCGGGTGATCCTCGACGGCATCCGCGAGCCGGCTGCGCCGGACATCGGCTTCATGCCGGCGTTCCGCCACAGCCTGGACGACGCGCAGTTGGCCCGGCTCGCCGCGTACCTGCGCCAGCGCTATGCGCCCGAGCAGCCGGCGTGGCGCGATCTGGAGGCGGCCAGCGCTCGTGTGCGCACCGTGGTGCGGGCATCCGCCGGCCCGTGACGCGTGCCGGGACGCGCCGGTGACGCGAGGCCGCGTCAGCCCACCCGCATCGCCTGCCCGGCCGTCAGCGCATGGATGCGGTGCGGCGTGCCGAGGCGGCCGATCTGGCTCATCACGGCGGCGATCTCGCCGGGCTTGATGTGGGTGATGTGCACGTCGACGCTGCCTTCGAGCTGCGCCAGCTCGTGGCCGAGCGCGGCCGGGCAGAGGTGGCGGCTGATGCGGGCGAGCTGGCGCTCGTCGTCGCTGAACGCGGTTTCGATGACCAGGTGCGCGACCTTCATGCGGCGCAGCCGTTCCCACAGCAGCGGGTTCGGGCCGGTATCGCCGGTGTAGACCCACCAGCCACCGCCGTCGCCGCCATCGACCGCGAATCCGACCGCCGGCACGGTGTGCACCGCGCTGAGCACCTCGATGCGCTTGCCGGCCAGCTCGAGCACGTCGCCGACCGCGAACGGCACCAGTTCGAGCACCGGGTGTTCCGCGCTCGGCAGGCGCGTGAAGTCGGGCCAGATCACGCCGTTGAAGATGTGGGCGCGCAGCGCGGCCAGCGTCTCGGGCAGCGCATGCACCCGGATCGGCCCGCGACCCTCGGCCTCGCGCAGCCGCATCACGCTGTCGGCGAGCAGCGGGATCGACAGCACGTGGTCGAGGTGTGAGTGGCTGAGCACGATGTGTTCGATGCGCGCGAGCGCGTCGAGCGGCACGTCGTTGACGCCGGTGCCGGCGTCGATCAGGACGTCGCCGTCGAGCAGGAACGCCGTCGTCTTGCAGCCCGCGGCGATGGACCCGGAACAACCGAGCACGTTGAGGATCATTTGCTGTCGAAGGTGTGTGCCCCGTCCCAATCGGCGGGTGGGGGCGTGGCGCGGTAGTGGTCGATGCGCTCGTCGAGTTGGGCGTACAGGCCGATGAAGGCGGATCCGGCGAAGGCCGTTCGCAGCCTCTGCAAGTCGGCCTGGGATGAATCCCATTGTTGCTGGCGATACGCGCCGAGTGCAAGCCGCCAAAGTCGCATTTCCTCGTCGGACGGTGCGCCAGCCGATCCGCGGCCGGCGATGGGCGTGAAAAGCGTCACGGACCGTTGCTTGCCCTTGACGCGCACGCGGTCGACCTCGACCCAGCCTGGTGCGGCGTCGGTGCTGCCGGCGGCGTCGAGTGCGGCGGCCTCGCGGGTCGCCTCGCCCACCAGGATGTCCACGCCGTAGTGGCGCGTCAGGCCCTCGATGCGCGACGCCAGGTTGACCGCGTCGCCCATCACGGTATAGCTGCGGCGCACGCTCGAGCCCATGTCGCCGACGCACACCAGCCCGGTGTTCAGGCCCAGCCCCAGGCCGATCTCGGGCAGGCCGCGTGCGCGCAACTCGGTGTTCAGCGCCTGCAGCCGCTGCGTCATCGCGAGCGCCGCGCGCACCGCGTGGGCGGCATGGCCGGCATCGGCCAGCGGCGCGCCCCAGAACGCCATGATCGCGTCACCGATGTACTTGTCGAGCGTGCCACGCTGCTCGCGGATCGCGCCGGTCATGGTCGAGAAGAAGCGGTTCATCAGGGCCCGAAGCTCCTCGGGCGCGAGCAGCTCCGAGACCCGCGTGAAGTTGCGCATGTCGCAGAACATGATCGTGAGCACGCGGTTCTCGGCGCGCATGTCGTAGCGCGCCGGGTCGCGCGCCATCTCGGCCACCAGCTCGGGCGGCACGTAGCTGCCGAACAGGCGCGCCAGCGAGCGCCGCCGCCGGCCTTCGACGATGTAGCCCCAGACCGTGATGCCGATGTACAGCACCCCGGTCAGCAGCAGTGCCGAGGCCAGCGGCAGCAGCAGGCCGTGGGCCTGCTCGCTCCAGACATTGACGGCGACGAGCGCGCCGGCCAGCGCCAGTGCGAGCTGCGCGCCGCGCACCGCACTCAGCCGCGGCAGCACCGCGACCAGCACCGCGGCAACGAGCAGCACCTGCAGCACCTCGAAGCTGGCGGACCAGTCGGGCTGCACCGGCAGGTGGTCGTCGAGCAGGCCCGACAACAGGCTGGCGTGGACCTCGACGCCGGGGTAGACCTCGGCCACCGGCGTGGCGCGCTGGTCGTAGACGCCGGGTGCGCTGGTGCCCACCAGCACCAGCTTGCCCTGGAGCCGGCCCGGCGCTATGCGGTGGCTCAGCAGGTCGCTGGCCGACACGTACTCGAACGATCCGCCGTGCGGCCCGCCCGGCCCGCGGTACGGCACGCGCACCCGCACCTGCGCGTCGACCGGGATCGCCTGACGCTGCGCGCCCTGCACCAGCAGCACGCTGTGCAGCGCGTTGTAGTCACGCGGCAGCCAGCGCCCGCCGGGCAGGCCCGGTACGACCGCGGGGCTGCCGGTGTAGAGGCGGAACATCGCCAGCGCCAGCGCCTCGTGGTAGCCGTGGTCGACCTCGGCGATCAGCGGCACGCTGCGCACCAGGCCGTCGGGGTCGGGCACGTTGTTGAAGTAGCCGGCGTGGGGCGCGGCGCGCGCGAACGCGTCGAGGTTGGCGGCGTAGCCGTTCCAGTGCGTGAACGCGATCGGTCGGCCCTGCAGCGCCGCTGCGGTGAACACCGGCGCGGGCAGCACGCCGGTGCGGCGCGCGTCGCGCTGGTTCGTCAGGTAGTAGCCGAGCACCACCGGGCGGCCGGCCAGCGCACGCGCGAAGCGGGCATCGAAGTCGAGTTCCGGGCGCAGCGGCGCGAGCTGTGCGGCCAGGGCCGGCGAGCGCGCGGCGAGCCGGTCGAGTACCGGCAAGCCGGAGCTGGCGTCGGGTTCGGCGAACAGCATGTCGAAGCCGACCACCGCCGCCTTCTGGCCCGTGAAGAGTTCGTCGGTCAGCGCCGCCAGGTGGTCGCGGCTCCAGGGCCAGCGGCCGATCTCGGCCAGGCTCTTCTCGTCGATGTCGACGATCACGATGCGCGGGTCGGTGGTGCGCGGCATCAGTGCGCGCAGCCGCGCATCGGCGATCGCCAGATCGAGGCCGGTGACGAACCGAAGCGGGTACAGGCCGGTGGCGTGCGCGAGTGCGGCGAGCACCGCGCCAAGCAACAGCGCCACCCGCAGCGCGCGCCACAGGCCCGAGCGCGAGGTCATGGCCGCGGCGACTCGAGCGAGCCGCGTCGCGCCGGAGTCAGGCCTGCACGAACTGCATCTGCGTGCCGGCGAGTTCGATCACGTCGCCGTTCTTCAGGTGCACGGTTTCGCCGACCACCGGGTTGCCGTTGACGCTGGGCTGCAGCGCGCCTTCGACATGGGCGAGCACATAGCCGCCCGGGCGCTTGGTGATCGAAGCCACCTGAACGCCGGGCTTGCCGACGGTGGTGACGACCTTGGTGAGCGCCACCTCGCGGCCCGCCGCGGCGCCGTTGAGCACGCGGATCGAGGCCGGCGTGGTGGAGGCGCCGAGCGAACCGAAGCCGGACGCGCCGAAGCCGCTGTTCGGGCCGCGCCCCGGCGCCGCCGCCTGCTGCGAGCCGGGCTTCATGATCATCGTCTTCTCGTAGTCGGTACCGTCGTCGACGATGAACTTGATCTTGTACTTGCCGATCTCGACCGTGTCGTTGTGGCTGAGCAGCTGCTTCTTGACGGCCTTGCCGTTGATGTACGTGCCGTTCGTGCTGTTGAGGTCTTCGATGAAGACGTCGGCGCCCACCATCTGCAGCACGGCGTGCTCGCCGCTGACCGCGAGGTTGTCGATCACGATGTCGTTGTAGGGCCGGCGGCCGAGCGTGGTCTTGTCCTTGGTGATCTGCACTTCCTTGATCACCACACCATCCAGCGATACGACCAGCTTGCCCATGCTTGTTGACCTCTTGTCTCTCAGTCTTGTCCGTCTCTAAGTCTTCGCTCGTTCGGCCTTTGCCCGGCGTGGGGTCAGCGGCGAAACGGCCACCACGACCGCGACGCGGCGGTGTGGCCGCGCACGCGCGCCAGAACCACCGAAATATTATCCTTGCCGCCGGCATCGTTGGCGGCGTCGATCAGCGCGCCGGCGGCTTCGGACAAGGTTTCGGAGCCCATCAGCAACTGCGCGATGCTTTCATCGTCGAGCATGTCGGAAAGGCCGTCGGAGCATAGCAGGTAGGTGTCGCCCGGCAGCACGTCGTGCAGGTGGGTTTCGAGCAGCACCGTGTCTTCGACCCCGACCGCCCGCGTGACCAGGTTCTTGTTGGCCGAGAACGCTGCCTGCTCGGGGGTGATGAGGCCGGAGTCGATCTGCTCCTGCAGCAGCGAGTGGTCGTGGGTGATCTGGCTCAGCCGCGAGGCGCGCAACCGGTAGGCGCGCGAGTCGCCGACGTGGCCCATCAGCAGGCGGGCTTCGCGGAACACGCCCACCACCAGCGTCGTGCCCATGCCGGCGTATTGCGGGTTGGAATTGGCGGCGTTGAAGATCGCGCGGTTGGCGTTGTCGACGCAGATGTCCATTGCCCGGCGCACGTCGGTGTCGGTGGCGTTCTCGGAGGCTTCGGACAACCAGCGCCCGAGTTCGGAGCGGATGAACGAGGTGGCCATGCCGCTGGCGACTTCGCCGGCGTTGTAGCCGCCCATGCCGTCGGCCAGCACGACCAGCGCGGTTGATTCGTCCACCGCCACCGAGTCCTCGTTGTTGTTGCGCGCCCGGCCGGTGTCGGTGGCGCAGAAGAACTCGAGGGTCATGGACGAGGCGTGTGCAGGCATGAGAGCTCTGATCAGTGCCCGGCATTGTGCCTCGGATCGGTGCGCACGAACCCCACGGTGGCCTCGAACCGCGCGGACTCGGGGGCCTGGGGCACGCCCGTTTCGGGGGGGTGCGCATCGAGCGCCTGTGCCACCGCGAGCAGGTCGTCGGCCATCTGGCGGCCGTCGGCGTAACGCACCTCGGGCCGCTTTTCGAGGGCGAGCGCCACCACGTTGGCCAACGCCTCGGGCAGCTCCGGGCGCAGCGTGCGCACGTCGGGTGCGGTCTCGTTGGCGATCAGGTAGAGCAGCTGTGCCATCGAGTCGGAGCGGTGCGGCAGTGCGCCAGTGAGCAACTGGAACAGCATCACGCCCAGCGAGTACAGATCGCTGCGGCCGTCGGCGCGCCGCCCGGCCAGTTGCTCGGGCGACATGAAAGACGGCGTGCCCAACACCAGCCCGGTGCGGGTGCGACAGGCATCGGTGATGCTCGCGATGCCGAAGTCGGTGACCTTCACCGCATCCGTCGCCGGATCGATCATCACGTTGGCCGGCTTCACGTCACGGTGCACCACCCCCTGGGTGTGCGCATGGGCGAGCGCCAGCGCCACCCGCGCCAGCGTGCGCAGCACCTGCGGTACCGGCAGCAACTCGCCGGGCAGCGTGTGGCGCAGCAGGTCGTGGCCGTTCACGTACTCCATCGTGATGAAGGCCAGACCCTGGTCCTCGCTGGCATCGAAGATCGTGACGATGTCGCGGTGCTGCAGGCGTCCGGCCATCTCGGCCTCGCGGAAAAATCGCGCGCGCGCCTCGACCAGTTCGCTGCCTTCGAATTCGCGGCTCAGCGCCATCGTCTTGATCGCCACCGCCCGGCCGATCTGCGGATCGTGGCCGAGGTAGACCGTGCCCATCGAGCCGCGGCCGAGCGCGCGCTCGATGCGGTAGCGCCCGAGCGTGGCGCGGTCGGGGCGCAGCGGGTCTTCGGCCTTCGCGGCGGGCACGCTTGGCGCCGTTGAAGAGGCTTGCGTCAGGCTCGACGCGCGCGTGGGCTCGCGCGGTTGCGCGCGGGCGGCGTTCGCCACCGGCTGCCCTGGATTCGTCCGCCGACCGCGCGACCCCAACAGCCACCCCGAAACAAACGCGACCACGACCAGCAACGCGGCCGCGAGCCACTCGAACGCCGACTCATGCGGCGGCATCATCGCCACCTCCGCGCGGCGCGGCATTCGGTCGACAAGGGGGCGCGGCTCATGACGAAAACACGTTAGCACAGCCTTCGCAGCGAGCCCGCCGCCGGCGGCGGGCTCGACCTCCGCAACGCGTGGCGGCCAGCGCGGCGATCGCCACGCGTTGCCGACTGCCGGGCGCGTCGGCTACAGCAGGCTCTTGAGCATCCGGCCCATCTCCGACGGATTGCGTGTGACGGTGAAGCCGCACTCCTCCATCACCGCGAGCTTGGCGTCGGCCGTGTCGGCGCCACCCGAGATCAGCGCGCCGGCGTGGCCCATGCGCTTGCCGGCCGGCGCGGTCACGCCGGCGATGAAACCGACGATCGGCTTCTTCATGTTCTTCTGGCACCAGCGTGCCGCGTCGGCTTCATCGGGGCCGCCGATCTCGCCGATCATGATCACCGCGTCGGTGTTCGGGTCGTCGTTGAAGAGCCGCATGATGTCGATGTGCTTCAGCCCGTTGATCGGGTCGCCGCCGATGCCCACCGCGCTGCTTTGGCCGATGCCCAGTTCGGTGAGTTGCGCCACCGCTTCGTAGGTCAGCGTGCCCGAGCGCGAGACCACGCCGACGCGCCCGGCCTTGTGGATGTGGCCGGGCATGATGCCGATCTTGATCTGGTCGGGCGTAATCAGGCCGGGGCAGTTGGGGCCGAGCAGCAGGGTCTTCTTGCCGCCCGCGGCTTCCTTGGCCTTCATGCGGTTGCGCACCAGCAGCATGTCCTTGACGGGGATGCCCTCGGTGATGCAGATCGCCAGGTCGAGGTCGGCCTCGACGGCCTCCAGAATCGCCGCCGCGGCGCCGGCCGGCGGCACGTAGATCACGCTCACGGTGGCGCCGGTGGCCTTGGCCGCCTCGCTCACGTTGGCGTAGATCGGGATGCCTTCGAAGTCTTCGCCGGCCTTCTTCGGGTTCACGCCGGCGACGAAGCAGTTCTTGCCGTTCGCGTAGGCGCGGCACATGCGGGTGTGGAACTGGCCCGTCTTGCCGGTGATGCCCTGGGTGATGACCAAGGTGTTCTTGTCGATCAGGATGCTCATGTGTATTCCCGTGTTCCTTGGGTGCGTCGTCGGCAGTGCGCGGCTACTTGGCGAGCGCGGCCATCACGGCCTTGGCGGCGTCGGCCATCGATTCGGCGGTGATGACGGCCACGCCCGAATCCTTCAGCATCTTCTTGCCGAGGTCCTCGTTCGTTCCCTTCATGCGCACGACCAGCGGCACGTTCAGGTTGACGGCCTTGCACGCGGCGATCACGCCTTCGGCGATGGTGTCGCAGCGCATGATGCCGCCGAAGATGTTGACCAGGATCGCCTCGACCTTCGGGTTGCCGAGCATGATCTTGAAGGCCTCGGTGACCTTCTCGGCGGTGGCGCCACCGCCGACGTCGAGAAAGTTCGCCGGCTCGCCGCCGAACAGCTTGATGGTGTCCATCGTCGCCATCGCCAGGCCGGCGCCGTTGACGAGACAACCGATGTTGCCGTCGAGCTGGATGTAGGCAAGGTCGAACTTGCTGGCTTCGATCTCGGCCGGGTCTTCTTCGTCGAGGTCGCGGTAGGCGACGATTTCGGGGTGGCGGAACAGCGCATTCGGGTCGAAGTTGAACTTCGCGTCGAGCGCCTTGATGTTGCCGTTGCCTTCGAGGATCAGCGGGTTGATCTCGGCCAGCGAGCAGTCGGTGTCCATGTAGCACTGGTAGAGCTTCTTGAGCACGTCGATCGCCTGCGCCTGGCTGGCGGCGGGCACGCCGATGCCGTTGGCCAGCTCGAGCCCCTGCGCATCGGTCAGGCCGACCGCCGGGTCGACGAAGACCTTCAGGATTTTCTCCGGTGTGGCGTGGGCCACTTCCTCGATGTCCATGCCGCCTTCGCTGCTGGCCATGATCGCCACCCGCTGGGTGGCGCGGTCGGTCACCGCGGCGACGTAATACTCCTTCTTGATGTCGGCGCCGTCCTCGATCAGCAGGCGGCGCACCTTCTGGCCCTCGGGGCCGGTCTGGTGGGTCTTGAGCTGCATGCCGAGGATCTCGCCGGCGAGCTTCTTGACCTCGTCGAGCGAGCGCGCGAGCTTGACGCCGCCGCCCTTGCCGCGGCCGCCGGCGTGGATCTGCGCCTTCACCACCCAGACCGGGCCACCGAGCTTCTGCGCTGCCTCGGTGGCTTCGAGCACGCTGAACGCGGGGTAGCCTCGCGGCACCGGCACGCCGAATTCGCGCAGAATTTCCTTGCCTTGGTACTCGTGGATCTTCATGGTGGGTCTCTTGGGCTTTCAGGTTTCGGAGGCGGCGGTGTCACTGGACAGCGAATGTGCAAGGGTGCTGTTCTCGGGAGGCCGATACCAGCGCGGGTAGTACGTCCTGACGGCCTGGCCGTCGGCGCGCAACGCGTGGCAACGGTCGATCTGGAACGGCTGCTGGCTGTGCTCACCCGCACCGCGGGTATCGATCACCTCGCCGGCGAAGGCCTGCACCACCGCGGTGGGAAGCACCTGCGTCAACTCGGTAAGGTGGGTGCAACCCTGCACACCGCCGAGCCGTTCCTTGACGGCCTGGCGAAAGCCGCGCATCAGGTTCAGGCCGACCAGGCGGGCGTAGACGTCACCGTGGTTGTCGCACTCGCCCGGGTAGGGCATCGCCAGGGTTTGCGCGCCGGCCGCGACGATGTTGAAGCGCTCATCGACCACCACGCGCAGCAGCATGTCATGGATCGGCGCGCCGGCGGGCAGCAAGCCCGTGGCCATGTGGGTGGCGTGGGTGCGCACATCGGTGATGTGCGCGTCCACGTCCCATAGTCCGTCGCCGCGCGCGTAGATCAGCACGTCGATGCTGCGGCGGTGCTTGAGCTGGCGCTCGCTGGCGGCGGTCGGCAGGGCCATCGGTGGGGGCGCGATGTGGCGTGGATCGGAACTGCAGCGTGTCGGGCGCGGCCCGGTCGAACGACGAGGCCACCGGGTCTGCAAAACAGCCGGTGAATGTAGCATGCTGCTCTGCACCATCGGTGTCACGTTCGGGGGCGGGCCGAGCGGCAATCGCCGGGGGTTCGAGTAAGGCCGTGGCGGCTTGAGAGTGCCCCCAGGCAATGTCTTCCGCGTTCCCGCCCCCCGGAGGGGTCCAGCACAGTGGCGAAGCCACATTTGTTTGAGAGAACGACTCGAGGGCGGCTCGCTCAATCGCGGCGCAAATGCGGCGCGAGGGCATCGCAGGCGCCCTAGGCGTCGTCCGAGGCGGGGGCCGGCTCGCGCAGCACCCGCTGGATCACTTCAGGCGAGAACCCGCGCCCGGCCAGAAAGCGCCCTTGCCGCGCGCGCTCGGCGGCACTTACCGGCGGCTCGGCGAACTTGCGCTGTCGCACCGCGCGGGCGCGCTGCAGTTCGGTGTCGGCGAGTTCGCGCGCCGCGTCGGCTGGCAGTGCGACATGGTGCTGCTTGAGTTCCTGGCAGATGCGCAGATTGCCGAAGCGGGCGAGCCGGGCGTGC
Source organism: Burkholderiales bacterium (assembly GCA_028868895.1). GTDB lineage: Bacteria > Pseudomonadota > Gammaproteobacteria > Burkholderiales > Burkholderiaceae_C > LMDS01. The sequence goes on along the minus strand of JAGWTP010000041.1, from coordinate 12,663 downwards.
ACCCGCGACTCGACGAAGCGGTCCTGCGACAGGTATTGGTGCGCTTCGAGCCAGTCGAGCAGTGCGTCGACCCGGGCCGCCGGTTCGGGCGGTTGCGGCGCCGCCTGCTCGCCATCGACACGGGCCGTGCCCGGCGCCGTGGCTCGCGCGCACGGCGCCGCGCTTGCGATCACCGCACTCTCCGCCAATGCAAGCTCGGCCACCGCAAGTCGCATCAGCTTGCGCCGCAACTCGGTGCGGCTGTGCTCGCGCTGCGCCAGCCATTGCAGCGCGCGCGCCTTCAACGACCGTGGTGGCTTCGGCCCCGAACCCACGGCGGCAAACTACTCTTTGACGACCTTCAGCTTCGCCGGCTTCGCATCCGGCGCGCCAGCCCCCGGCAGCAGCCGGATGCCGGCGGCTTCGCGCACCTTGTTCTCGATCTCGAAGGCCAGGTCGGGGTTCTCTTTCAGGAACTCGCGGGCGTTGTCCTTGCCCTGGCCGATCTTCTCGCCGTTGTAGGCGTACCAGGAGCCGCTCTTCTCGAGCACCTTGTGCTCCACGCCCATGTCGATGACCTCGCCTTCGCGGCTGATGCCGGCGCCATAGAGGATGTCGAACTCGGCGGTCTTGAACGGCGGCGAGACCTTGTTCTTGACGACCTTGACCTTGGTCTCGTTGCCGATGACTTCTTCGCCCTTCTTGATCGAGCCGATGCGCCGGATGTCCAGGCGCACCGAGGCGTAGAACTTCAGCGCGTTGCCGCCGGTGGTGGTTTCGGGGGAGCCGAACATCACGCCGATCTTCATGCGGATCTGGTTGATGAAGATCACCATCGTGTTGGTGCGCTTGATGCTGCCGGTGAGCTTGCGCAGCGCCTGACTCATGAGCCGCGCCTGAAGGCCGGGCAGCGAATCGCCCATTTCGCCTTCGATTTCGGCCTTGGGTGTGAGCGCGGCGACCGAGTCGATGACGACCAGATCGACCGAGGCCGAGCGCACCAGCGCATCGACGATCTCGAGCGCCTGCTCGCCGGTGTCGGGCTGGCTGATCAGCAACTCTTGCAGATTGACGCCGAGCTTTTGCGCGTAGCCGATGTCGAGCGCGTGCTCCGCGTCGATGAAGGCGCACGTGCCGCCCACACGCTGCATCTCGGCGATGACCTGCAGCGTGAGCGTGGTCTTGCCGCTCGACTCGGGGCCGTAGATCTCGACGACCCGGCCGCGCGGCAGGCCACCTACGCCGAGTGCCATGTCCAGGCCGAGCGAGCCGGTGGAGACGACCTCGATGTCTTCGATCACCTCGCCTTCGCCCAGGCGCATGATTGTTCCTTTGCCGAACTGCTTTTCGATCTGCGCCAGTGCGGCTTGCAACGCCTTGGCTTTCTCGGTGTTGAGAGCGGCGGCCGGGGTGGTGGATTTGGCGGTTGCGTCCAAGCGGTTCTCCTGTGGGTTGCATTCATTATCTCAAAAGCTGGATGTTTGTACAGTAGCTGCGCGCGCCATTTGAAGGCCATCCCTACAATCGAAACCGCCAGTGCGCGCGAGTCGCACGGCCCGAGGAGACACTCATGCGCATCCTGATCGCCGAAGATGATCGAGTGCTGGCCGACGGCCTTTTGCGATCGCTGCGCAACGCTGGCTATTCGGTCGATCATGTGGGCAGCGGCACCGAGGCCGACGCCGCGCTGGCGTCGCACGAGTTCGACCTGCTGATCCTCGACCTCGGGCTCCCCAAGCTGCACGGCCTGGAGGTGCTGCGCAAGCTGCGCGCGCGCGGCGCCAGCGTGCCGGTGCTGATCCTGACGGCGGCCGACAGCGTCGAGCAGCGCGTCAAAGGCCTGGACCTGGGCGCCGACGACTACATGGCCAAGCCGTTCTCGCTTCAGGAGCTCGAGGCGCGGGTGCGGGCGCTGACGCGGCGCGGCCTGGGCAGTGCCTCGACGGTGATCAAGCACGGGCCGCTGAGTTTCGACTCGACCGGGCGGGTCGCTTACCTGAACGACCAACTGGTCGAGCTGTCGGCGCGCGAACTGAGCCTGCTCGAAGTGCTGCTGCAGCGCGCCGGTCGCCTGGTCAGCAAGGACCAGTTGGTCGAGCGGCTGTGCGAATGGGGCGACGAGGTCAGCAACAACGCGATCGAGGTCTACATCCACCGCCTGCGCAAGAAGATCGAGCAGGGCCCGGTGCGCATTGCCACGGTGCGCGGCCTGGGCTATTGCCTGGAGAAGATCCCGGCGTAGATTTCGGCCCCTCGACCGCGGGTTGCCGAAGGCGATCCCCGCGGGGAGGGCCACCCGGGTTCGGGCGGCTATGCTGCGACTGCCATGCCGCGAACCACTTCGAATCCGCCGTCACCGACCGAGGCCCGCCGCCGCGAGCAGCGCTCGCTTTTTGGCGAGATCCTCGACTGGATGCTGGCGCCGCTGCTGCTGCTGTGGCCGATGAGCGTGGTGCTCACGTGGTTGGTCGCGCAGGGCATCGCCAACAAGCCGTTCGACCGCGAGTTGGGCGAGATGGTGCGGGTGCTGTCCAAGGAGGTCTCGGTGCGCGCCGGCGCGGCCCGCCCGCAGGCGGTGTTCAAGTTGCCGGCGGCGGCCTCGGAAATCCTGCGCACCGACGAGACCGACGACATCTACTACCAAGTGCTCGGCCTGCGCGGCGAGCTCCTGAGTGGTGAAAGCACGCTGCCGGTGCCGGGTGACGAAGACCGCGCGCCGCCCGGCGAGGTGCGCTTTCGCGACGACACCGTCAACAACGACGGCGTGCGCGTGGCGTACATGTGGGTGAACGTGCCCGATCGATCCGGTGCAGCCGGCGACGCGCCGCTGGTGCAGGTGGCCGAGACACTGGGCAAGCGCTCGCGCCTGGCCACCGAGATCATCAAGGGCGTGATCCTGCCGCAGTTCGTGATCCTGCCGCTGGCGGTGCTGCTGGTGTGGCTGGCGCTGGCGCGTGGCATCGCGCCGTTGAACCAGCTGCAGCAGCGCATCCGCCGCCGCGACAGCAACGACCTGAGCCCGATCGACGAACGTCAGGCGCCCGAGGAGGTCGCGCCGCTGGTGCGCGCGATCAACGACCTGCTGGCGAGGCTCGACCAGTCGATGCGCGCGCAAAAGCACTTCCTGGCCGACGCCGCGCATCAGCTCAAGACGCCGCTGGCCGGTCTGCGCACCCAGGCCGAACTGGCGCAGCGCCAGATCGATGCAGGCCGCTCCGATCCGCAGGCGCTGAAGGAGTCGCTGCAGCAGATCGCCCGCTCGAGCGAGAGCGCGGCCCACATGGTCAACCAGCTGCTGGCGATGGCGCGCGCCGAGAACCAGCAGCACGCGGCACAGCGCGAGGTCGTCGACCTGGCCCGGCTCGCCACCGAGACGGTGCGCGATTTCGTGCCGCGCGCGCTCGAGCAGCACATCGACCTCGGCTACGAAGGGCCCGGCGACGCCGCCGCGGCGCGCCATCCGCAAGGCCCGCTGGTGCTCGGCCACGCACTGCTGCTGCGCGAGCTGATCCGCAACCTGGTGGACAACGCGCTGCGCTACACGCCCGGCGGCGGCACGGTCACGGTGCGGGTCATCGACGACCCGTTCGGGCAGGTCGTGGTGCTGCAGGTCGAAGACTCGGGCCCGGGCATCGCGGTGACTGAGCGCGAGCTCGTGTTCCAGCCCTTCTACCGTTCGCTGGGCACCAATGTGGACGGCTCGGGGCTCGGCCTGGCCATCGTGCGCGAGATCGCGGTGCAACATGGCGCCGAGGTCACGATCAGCGACGCCTCGACGCGCTCCCCGGCGCCGGGCACGCTGATCACGGTGCGTCTGCCGGCGAGCAGCACGGCCGGGCTTGGTGGCGCCGAACTCAGCTTTGGATCAGCCGGCGGCTCTTCGAGATCGACATCAGGATCCCCAGCCCCAGGCCGAGCGTGACCATCGCGGTGCCGCCGTAGCTGATGAACGGCAGCGGCACGCCCACCACCGGCAGGATGCCGCTGACCATGCCCATGTTGACGAACGCGTAGGTGAAGAAGCTCAGCGTGATCGAGCCGGCCAGCAGCCGCGTGAACACCGTCGGCGCCGCCGCCGCGATCATCAGCCCGCGAAAGATCAGGAAGATGAAGCCGATGATCAGGCCCGAGGCGCCGACCAGCCCGAACTCCTCGGAGAACGCGGCAAAGATGAAGTCGGTGGTGCGCTCCGGGATGAACTCGAGATGCGTCTGCGTGCCCTTCATGAAGCCCTTGCCCTCGACGCCGCCCGAACCGATCGCGATCATGCCCTGGATGATGTGAAAGCCCTTGCCGAGCGGGTCGGTGGTCGGATCGAGCAGCGTGCACACCCGGTTCTTCTGGTAGTCGCGCATCATCGGCCACTTGACGTCGGGTTGGCAGATGCGGTCTTCCGAAACCACCACCGCGGTAATCGCCGCGGCGCCGAGCACGAGCACCGGAATGATCAGCTTCCACGACAAGCCGGCGAAGAAGATCACGTACAGCCCCGCCGACAGCACGAGGATCGCGGTGCCCAGGTCGGGTTGCTTGACGATCAGCGCCACCGGCACCACCAGCAGCAACAACGCGATCGCGAAGTCGAGTACGCGCAGCGCGCCCTCGCGGCGCTGGAACCACCACGCCAGCATCAGCGGCATCGCGATCTTGAGGATCTCGCTGGGCTGGATCACCACGCCGACGTTCAACCAGCGGGTTGCGCCTTTCTTCGTCACGCCCATGACCGCCACGGCCACCAGCAGCGCGACGCCGATCGTGTAAAGCGGCACCGCGAGCTTGATCAGCGTCTGCGGCGAGACCTGCGCGACCACGAACACCACCGCAAGCGCGAGCAGCATGTTGCGGCCGTGATCGACGAAGCGCGTGCCGGCGTCGAAGCCGGCCGAGTACATCGTGACCATGCCGGTCGCGCCGAGCAACAGCATCGCGATCAGCAGCGGGACGTCGAAGCCGCTGAAGATCGGCTTGATGCGTTGCCACGGCGAGGGCCGGTCGAAGACGCCGCTCATCAGGGTTTGCCGATGGCCACGCGCGGCGCCGCCGGTACGACAGCGGCCGAGTTGACGGGTGCCGACCCGGCCGGCGCGGCGGCGGGCGCCAGCAGTGCCGCGGCGGCGCCGTCGATCGTCAGGCCGGGCAACGGCACCGAGGCCGCCGGGCGCGGCGTGCCGATCGGCGCGGTCGTCTGGCCGAGCCGGGTCGCGGCGATGTCGGCCTCGCTCGGGTACAGGCCGAGCAGGACGTAGTCGAACACGCGGCGCGCGATTGGGGCGGCCGCGCCGGCGCCGAAGCCGGCGTTCTCGACCACCAGCGCCAGCGCGATCCGCGGCGCATCGAGCGGCGCGAACGCGGTGTACAGCGCGTTGTCGCGGTGCCGCTCGTCGATGTTCTTGGCGTTGTATTTCTCGTTGGCCTTCATCTCGAGCACCTGGGCGGTGCCGGTCTTGCCGCCGGACTGGTACGGCGCATTGACGAACGAGGCGCGCGACGTGCCCTCCTGCGTCACGCCGTACATCGCATGGCGCACCACCGCCACGTCTTCGGGCTTCCACGGCAGCGCCGGCAGGGCCTGGCCGACCTGGCGGTGCGCCGCGTGGGTGTCGAAGTTCTCGATCGCCTTGACCAGGTGCGGCCTGAAGCGCTCGCCGCCGGCCGCCAGCGTGGCCGTCGCCTGCGCGAGCTGCAGCATCGTGAACGCGTTGTAACCCTGGCCGATGCCCAGCGAAATGGTCTCGCCGGCGTACCACTTCTGCGCTTCCTTCTTGCGGTAGGCGGTGCGCTTCCATTCGGTCGAGGGCAGCGTGCCGCGCAGTTCGCCCTGCATGTCGATGCCGGTGAGCTGGCCCAGACCGAGCGGGGCCATGAAGTCGTGGATCGCATCGACACCCAGGTCGTTGGCGAGCATGTAGTAGTAGGTGTCGCACGACTGCACCAGCGACTTGTACATGTCGACGGTGCCGTGGCCGCCCTCCTTGTCGTCGCGGAACTTGTGGTTGCCGAAGTTGTAGTAGCCCGGGTCGAAGATCGTTTGCTGCGGCGTGCGCTTGCCCAGCGTCAGCGCGGCCATCGCCATGAACGGCTTGTAGGTCGAGCCCGGCGCGTAGGTGCCGCGCAGCGCACGGTTCAGCAGCGGCTTGTCGAGCGATTCGTTCAGCGCCTTCCAGTTGTCGGCGTCGATGCCGTCGACGAACATGTTCGGGTCGAAATTGGGCTTGCTCACGAACGCCAGCACTTCGCCGTTGCGCGGGTCGATGGCGACGAGCGCGCCGCGTCGGTCGCCGAACAGCGATTCGACCAGCGCCTGCAGCCGGATGTCGACCGACATCACCAGCGCGTTGCCGGGGCGCGCCGGCTTGCTGTCGAGCAGGCGCACCGGGTGGCCGCTGGCGCTCGTTTCCATCTCCTCGAAGCCGGTCGTGCCGTGCAGTTCGTCTTCGTAGCTCTGCTCGATGCCGAGCTTGCCGATGTACTGCGTGCCGCGGTAGTTGGAGGCGTCGTCGGAGTCGTCGATCTTTTCCTTCTCGGCCTCGTTGATCCGGCCGATGTAGCCGATCAGGTGGCTGCCGACTTCGCCCAGCGGGTAGTTTCGGAACAGCCGCGCCTTGATGTCCACCCCGCTGAAGCGAAAGCGCTGTGCCGTGAAGCGGGCGACCTCTTCGTCGGTCAGCTTGGTGCGGATCGGCAGCGACTCGAAGCTTTTGTTGTCCTCCATCAGCTGCTTGAAACGCTTGCGATCGCGCGGCGAAATCTCCACCACCGTGGCCAGTCGGTCGATCAGTGCCTCGAGGTTGTCGACCTTGGACGGCGTGATCTCGAGCGTGTAGGCGGAGTAGTTGTTGGCCAGCACGATGCCGTTGCGATCGAGGATCAGGCCGCGGTTGGGCACGATCGGCACGACGGTGATGCGGTTGTTCTCGGCCTGCGTCGAGAGCTCCGCGTGCTTGTAGACTTGCAGATAGACCAGCCGCGCTCCGAGCAGGCCGAACGCGAACAGCACGAAGGCTGCCGCGGCCAACAGGCGCAGGCGAAAGCGCCGGACCTCCTGCTCGACGTTCTTCAACTCCGTCATAGCGGACGATTCTGATCCGGGTCAGGTGCGCGGCGCTGCGGCGCGAGCAGCAACCATGTCGCGATCGGCCACAGCAGCGCCTCGAACACCGGCGCCAGCAGCACCTGCCAGCCGGGGAACATTCCGCCGACCACCATCCGCACCACCAGCGAAACAGCGTGCGCGGCAAAAAACAGCGGCAGGATCTGCAACGCCTGCGACGGCACCGTGAACCACAGCAGGCGGCGGTGGATCGTGATCGCAAAGAAGCTCAGCAGCGTGTAGGCCAGCGCGTGCTGCCCGAGCACCGCGCCATCGTGCACGTCCATCATCAGGCCGAACGCGAACGCCAGGCCCACGCCGACACGGCGCGATTGGTGGACGTTCCAGAACACCAGCACCAGCGCGACGAAATCGGGCATCAACGGCACGCGCCCGAGCGGCACCAGGTTGAGCCCGAACGCCAGCAGCAGTGTCAGCGCGACGAACAGCGGGTTGACCGGCAGCAGCAGCTGGTCGGTGCTGCGCGGCATGATCATCGGCCGGCCTCGACGGCGGACATGATCATCGGCGCCCACCTTTCTTCGGGGCTGGAGCCGACGCCGAACTGGCGGCCTTGGTCGCCGCGGTCGCCGGCTCCGGCCGCGCCGGCATCTGCAGGCCCACCGGGTCGAGCACCAGAACATGGCGCACGCCGTCGGCGCTGGCGCTGGGCGTGAGCACGATGCGCGCGAACCCGGAGTCGACCTTGCGGTCCACGCTGGCCACCTTGGCCACCGGCAGGCCGGGCGGGTAGACGCCGTCCAGGCCGGAGGTCGTCAGCAAGTCGCCAACCTGCACGTCGGCGTTGCCGGCGACGAAGCGCAGCTCCATGCCACCGCCCACCACCGCGGTGCTGCCGAAGGCGACGCCGCGCACCTGTGTGCGGGTGTTCAGCACCGGGATCGCCGCGTCCTTGTCGGTCAACAGCGTGACCTCGCTCGACAACGGGAAGACGCGCGTGACCTGGCCGAGCACGCCCGATTCGTTGATCACCGGTGACGCCAGGCCGACGCCGCTGGTGGTGCCGCGGTCGATCACGACCTTGCGCGAATACGGGTCGGAGGCCTCGTACAACACCTGCGCTGCCTGCGATCGCACGCTCAGTTGCGGACGCAGCCCCAGCAGGCCGCGCAGCCGTTCGTTTTCGCTTGCCAGCTGTTCGACGCGCAGCGCACGCTCGGACTGCGCGGCGAGTTCGCGGCGGGCGGCCTCGTCGTCGGCGCGGGCGCGCTTCAGGCCAAGGAGATACCCGCCGGCGTCCTCGACCGCCTGCACCGGCATCAGCAGCGCCTGCTGCGGGTAATACAGTGCGGTGGCGATGACGGCGCGCAACTGCCGGGTGAGCGTGTAGCGGTTGTCGGCGACCATCAGGAACAACGCCAGCGCCGAGAACAGGATCAGCTTGGTGAGCGCCGACGGCCCTTGCCGGAAGAACGGCGGCGGCGTTCGGTCAATGGTGCCGATGGACATGGCCGCGGTGTCGGGACGTCAATGCGCCGTGGGGGAAGCGAAAAGGCCGGCCACGCGGTGCACGTGCCGGCCTGCCGAGGGCGAGCCGTTCACTCCGACGTGAAGATGGAGCCCAGGCGCTCCATGCGTTCCAGCGCCATGCCGCAGCCGCGCACCACGCAGGTCAGCGGGTCTTCGGCGACGAGCACGGGCAGCCCGGTTTCTTCGGACAGCAACCGGTCGAGGTCGCGCAGCAGCGCGCCGCCACCGGTGAGCATCATGCCGCGCTCGGCAATGTCGGCGCCGAGTTCGGGCGGGGTTTGTTCCAGGGCGTTCTTGACCGCCGAAACCATCTGGTTCAGCGGGTCGGTCAGCGCCTCGAGGATCTCGTTGCTGCTGATCGTGAAGCTGCGCGGCACGCCTTCGCTGAGGTTGCGGCCCTTGACTTCCATCTCCTTCACTTCGGAGCCCGGAAAGGCGCTGCCGATGTTCTTCTTGATCATCTCGGCGGTGGGCTCGCCGATCAGCATGCCGTAGTTGCGGCGGATGTAGTTGATGATCGACTCGTCGAACTTGTCGCCGCCGACGCGGATGCTGCCCTTGTAGACCATGCCGCCCAGGCTGATCACGCCGACCTCGGTGGTGCCGCCGCCGATGTCCACGACCATCGAGCCGCTGGCCTCGCTGACCGGCAGCCCGGCACCGATCGCCGCGGCCATCGGCTCCTCGATCAGGTACACATCGCTGGCGCCGGCGCCGAGCGCGGACTCGCGGATCGCACGGCGTTCGACCTGCGTGGAGCCGCACGGCACGCAGATGATGATGCGCGGGCTCGGGCGCAGGATGGACCGCGGGTGGACCATCTTGATGAACTGCTTGAGCATCTGCTCGGTGACCGTGAAGTCGGCGATCACGCCGTCTTTCATCGGGCGGATGGCCTCGATGTTGCCGGGCACCTTGCCCAGCATGGCCTTGGCCTCGGCACCGACCGCCTGGATGGTCTTCTTGCCGTTCGGTCCGCCTTCGTGGCGGATGGCGACGACCGAAGGCTCGTCGAGCACGATGCCCTTGCCGCGCACATAGATCAGCGTGTTGGCGGTGCCGAGGTCGATGGCCAGATCGGTCGAGAAGTAGCGACGAAAGGATCCGAACATGGTGTGTGGGGCGGGAAACGTCACGCGGCCTGCGGGCAGTGAAGCGGTCGCAGCGCCGCGGGGCGCGTCAAATCCGTCGAAGGGCGAAAGTTGTGGGGCGCCGGCCATCCGCTTGCGCGGAGCCGAGGCGGCTCGTAGACACCAACACTGCGGGCGCCCTGCAAATCGCCGACAGAACTGCCTGTGCCTCGACGATTCGCACAGGCCCGCAGGGCGTGTGGATAACCGGGGATAATACCGCAAGCCCTGCGGCCCGAGGGTCGCCACAACCTCAATCGAACCGCACCGACGCACCGCTTTTCCATGGCCCTGACCCCCGACGACGTGACCCGCATCGCGCATTTGGCGCGGCTCGAACTGCAAGACCCCGACCGCGCCGCCATGCTCGCGCAACTGAACGGCTTCTTTCGCGTCGTCGAGCAGATGAGCGCGGTCGACACCCGCGGCGTGGAGCCGCTGTACACGCCGCTGTCGGCGGTGCAGGAGGTCGCCTTGCGCCTGCGCGAAGACGTCGTCACCGAGACCGACCAGCGCGCCGCCAACCAGCGCAGTGCGCCGTCGGTCGAAGACGGCCTGTTCCTGGTGCCCAAGGTCATCGGCGCATGAAGGCGCTGCATGAGATGGGCGTGGCCGAAATGGGCCGGGCGCTGGAGCGCAAGCAGCTATCGAGCGCCGAGGCGACGAAACATCTGCTCGCACGCGTTGCCGCGCACGAACATCTTGGTGCGCTGCTGTGCACCGACGCGACGCTGGCGCTGCGGCAGGCGAGCGCCGCCGATGCGCGCCGTGCCGCCGGCGAGCGCGGCGCGCTGCTCGGCGTGCCGCTGGCCCACAAAGACATCTTCGTGACGCGCGACCTGCCCACCACCGCCGGCTCGAAGATGCTGGCGAACTATCGCAGCCCGTTCGACGCGACGGTGGTCGCGCGCCTGGGCGCCGGCGAGCCGGGCCGCGGGGCTGGCGCCGGCATGGTCACGCTGGGCAAGCTCAACTGCGACGAGTTCGCGATGGGGTCGAGCAACGAGAACTCGGCCTGGCGCGTCGTCAAGAACCCGTGGGATGCGAGCCGGGTGCCGGGCGGCTCGTCGGGCGGCTCGGCCGCGGCGGTGGCGGCGCGGTTGATGCCGGCGGCCACCGGCACCGACACCGGTGGCTCGATCCGCCAGCCGGCCAGTTTTTGCGGCCTCACCGGCATCAAGCCGACCTACGGCGTGTGCTCTCGCTACGGCATGATCGCGTTCGCATCCAGCCTCGACCAGGCCGGCCCGCTCGCGCGCAGTGCCGAAGACTGCGCCTTGCTGCTCGGGGCGATGAGCGGCTTCGACGAACGCGACTCGACCAGCGCGCAGCGGCCGCCGCAAGACTTCCACGCACAGATGCTGGCGCCACGCGATGGCGCGACTGCGGCGCATCCCTTGAAGGGTCTGCGCATCGGGCTGCCGAAGGAGTTTTTCCCGACGGCGTTGGCCCCCGACGTCGATCGCGCGGTGCGCGCCGCACTCGCGGAGTTCGAACTCCTGGGCGCCACGCTGGTCGACGTGAGCCTGCCGCGCACCGAGTTGTCGATCCCGGTCTACTACATCATCGCGCCGGCCGAGGCCTCGTCGAACCTGAGCCGCTTCGACGGCGTGCGCTACGGTCACCGTGCCGCAACGTACACCGACCTCGAAGACATGTACAAGAAGAGCCGCAGCGAAGGCTTCGGCGCCGAGGCCAAGCGCCGCATCATGATCGGCACCTACGTGCTCTCGCACGGCTATTACGACGCCTACTACCTGCAGGCGCAAAAGCTGCGCCGCATGATCGCCGACGATTTCCAGGCCTGCTTCGCGCGCTGCGACCTGATCGCCGGGCCGGTCGCGCCGACGGTCGCCTGGAAGCTCGGTGCCAAGAGCGACGACCCGGTCGCGAATTACCTGGCCGACATCTTCACGCTGCCCGCGAGCCTGGCCGGCCTGCCCGGCATGAGCCTGCCGGCGGGCTTCGGCGAGGGCGCGATGCCGGTGGGGCTGCAACTGATCGGCAACTACTTCCAGGAAGGCCCGCTGCTGCACGCGGCGCATGCCTTCCAGCAGGCGACCGACTGGCACGCCCGCGTGCCTCAGGGTTATTGAACGTCACCATGGGCACACCTGCATTGATCCGCGGCTACGAGGTCGTCATCGGCATCGAGACGCACGCGCAGCTTTCGACCCGCAGCAAGATCTTCAGCGGCTCGTCGACCGCCTTCGGCGCGGCCCCGAACACCCAGGCTTCGCCGGTCGATCTGGCGCTGCCAGGCACGTTGCCGGTGATGAACCGCGGTGCGGTCGAACGCGCGATCCGCCTGGGTCTGGCGGTGGGCGCAAAGGTGGCGCCGCTGTCGATCTTTGCGCGCAAGAACTACTTCTACCCCGACCTGCCCAAGGGCTACCAGATCAGCCAGTACGAGACGCCGGTCGTGCAGGGCGGTGCGCTCGAGTTCTTCGTCGGCGACCTGAAGCACACGGTGCACCTGACCCGCGCGCACCTCGAAGAAGATGCCGGCAAATCGCTGCACGAAGACTATCGAGGCCAGACCGGAATCGACCTGAACCGCGCCGGCACGCCGCTGCTCGAGATCGTCACCGAGCCCGACATGCGCAGCTCGCGCGAGGCGGTCGAGTACGCGCGCGCGCTGCACCGGCTCGTCACCTGGATCGGCATCTGCGACGGCAACATGCAGGAAGGCTCGTTTCGCTGCGACGCCAACGTTTCGGTGCGCCGCCCCGGTGCACCATTCGGTACCCGGCGCGAGATCAAGAACCTGAACAGCTTCAAGTTCATGCAGCAGGCGATCGACTACGAGGTGCAGTGGCAGATCGACCTGATCGAGGACGGCGGCGCGGTGCAGCAGGCCACCGTGCTGTTCGACGCCGACAGCGGTGAAACACGCGCGATGCGCAGCAAGGAAGACGCGCACGACTACCGCTACTTCCCCGACCCCGACCTGCCGCCGCTGGTGATCGCGCC
>JAGWTP010000040.1 GCA_028868895.1 Burkholderiales bacterium | reverse complement strand
TCGAGCTGTCGCAGTACCCGATCCAGGACATGATCCCCAAGACCGTGGCCGCGCTCGATTCGGGCAACCCGCCCGACGTGGCCTACGCCGACGTCTACGACTTCCAGGTCACCGGCAAGTGGGCCTACGACGGCAAGCTCGAAGACATCAGCAGCGTGATCGAGCCGATCCGCGCCCGCTTCGCGCCGAACACGGTCGAGACCACCTACCTCTACAACGACAAGACCAAGACACGCGCCTACTACGCGTTCCCGCTCAAGCAGCAGACCATGCACATCCAGTACTGGATCGACATGCTCAACGAGGCGGGCTACAAGGAATCGGACATTCCGACGAACTGGAAGGACTACTGGAGCTTCTGGTGCGACAAGGTCCAGCCGGCCTACCGCCAGAAGACCGGCACGCGCGTGTATGGCATCGGCCAGCCGCTGGGGGTGGATTCGAGCGATTCGTTCTATTCGTTCCTGACCTTCGCCGACGCCTACAACGTCAAGCTCGTCGACGACAACGGCAAGCTGCTGGTCGACAGCCCCGCGGTGCGCGAGGGCTTGATTCACGCGCTGACCGACTACACCTCGATCTACCTGAAGGGCTGCTCGCCGCCGTCGAGCACGAGCTGGAAGGACCCGGACAACAACGTCGCGTTCCACAACCGCACCACCATCATGACCCACAACGCGACGATCTCGATCGCCGCCAAGTGGCTCGACGACCTGAACAACACGACCCTGACCGACGAGCAGCGCGCCGTCGCCAAGAAGAACTACTACGAGCTGATCCGCACGGCGGGATTCCCCAACAAGCCCGACGGCAGCAAGATGGTCTACCGCACCGCGGTCAAGACCGGCGTGATCTTCAAGGACGCGAAGAACAAGGCCGCCGCCAAGCAGTTCGTCTCGTTCCTGCTCGAAGAAGACAACCTCACGCCGTACGTCGAAGGCGCGCTGGGCCGCTGGTTCCCGGTCACCAAGGTGGCGCAGCAGAGCCCGTTCTGGCAGGCCGACCGCCATCGCAGGTCGGTCTACAACCAGTACATGAACGGCACCGTGACATTCGAATTCACGAAGAACTACAAGTTCACGATCCTGAACAACGAGAACGTCTGGGCCAAGGCGATGAACCGGGTGATCAACGAGAAGGTGCCGGTGGACAAGGCGGTCGACGAGATGATCGCGCGCATCAAGGCGGTTGCGGGCTGAGTGAACGTGCGGTTGCCCTCACCCCAACCCTCTCCCGCAGGCGGGAGAGGGGGCAACACAAGTCCACCGCGCCGGTGCCCGACGCACCGGCGCCGGAAGGCAGACGCCCTCTCCCCCGTACCCGGGGGAGAGGGCCGGGGTGAGGGGGTGATCCAATGAGCACCGCCGCCACCGCGAGCGCCGCCGCCCTGCCCGCCGCCCGCCGCGCCCCCGACCGCTGGCAGTTCTGGGGCCGCGTGCTGGTGCTGCCCTATGTGCTGGTGTTCCTGATCTTCGTGCTCTACCCGGTGGGCTACGGCCTGTGGCTGGCACGGCACCCGCAGAGCTACGTGCGGCTGTTCGCCGACCCGATCTTCTTTCGCACCGTCATCAACACGCTCGTGTTCGTGATCGTGGGCATCAACGTGAAGATGGTGATCGCGCTGGTGCTGTCGGGATTTTTCGTGCAGCAGCGCTGGTGGATCAAGGCGCTGTCGCTGGTGTTCATCCTGCCCTGGGCGCTGCCGTCGATCCCGACGATCCTGTCGGTGCGCTTCATGCTCAACCCCGAGTGGGGCGTGGTCAACACGCTGATCTTCAAGCTGACGGGCGCCGACGGGCCCAACTGGCTCAACGACCCGACGCTCGCGCTCGGGCTGGCGATGCTGATGCACGTGTGGAAGTCGCTGCCGTTCTGGACCCTGATCCTGATCGCCGGGCGCCTGGCGATCCCGGCCGAACAGTACGAGGCCGCGGCAGTCGATGGCGCCTCGAACTGGCAGAAGTTCCGCTACATCACCTGGCCGTCGATGCGCACGTTGTACGTCACCTCGCTGATCCTGTCGATGATCTGGACGCTCGGCGACTTCAACAGCGTGTACCTGCTCACCGGCGGCGGGCCGGCCGACCTGACGCACGTGCTGGCCACGCTGGGCATCCGCTACCTGCGGCTCGACGAGGTCGACCTGTCGATGGCCGCGATCGTGGTCGCGCTGCCCTTCGTGCTGCCGCTGGTGTACTTCATGATGAAGCGGTTGTCGAAATGAGCAAGCGCATCACCTGGAAGTCGGTGACGACCGAAGCCAAGCTGCTGCTGATCGGCATCCCGCTGTTCCTGTGGACCATCATCCCGGTCTACCACCTGTTCCTGTTCGCGATCTCGCCGCGCGACTCGGCCACCTCGGGGCGGCTGTGGCCGACGCACCCGACGCTGCAGAACTTCGCGATCGTGTTCGAGGAAAAGCATTTCTACCTCAACCACTTCTGGTTGCAGCTCGGCAACTCGGTGCTGATCGCGGTCGCGGTCGCGGCGATCACGCTGTTCGTGGCCACCACCGCGGCGTTCGCGATCAGCCGGCTCAAGCTGCGCGGCGGGCGCACGGTGATGAACCTGGCGCTGTTCACCTACTTCATCCCGGCGGCGTTCCTCGCGGTGCCGATGTACAAGACCATGAGCAACTACGGGCTGCTGAACAACCAGTGGTCGCTGATCCTGGCGATGGTCACGATCGCTTCGCCGTACTGCATCTGGGTGCTCAAGCAGGCCTCCGACAAGTTGCCCTACGAGCTGGACGAAGCCGCGCGCATCGACGGCGCCTCGCCGCTGCAGCTGCTGCGCCTGGTGTACCTGCCGCTGATGGTGCCGTCACTGGTGGCGGTGGGCACCTATGCGCTGCTGCTGGCCTGGAACGAGTACCTGTACGCGTTCCTGCTGCTGTCGAACGACCGCAGCATCACGCTGGCGGTGGCGCTGGGCAACTTCCTGTCGGCCGACGACTCGCCGTGGGAGCTGCTGATGGCCACCGGCTTCATCTACGCGCTGCCGCCGGCGGCGATCTACTACGCCTTCAAGCGCTACATGGTCGGCGGCCTGACCGCCGGCGCGGTGAAGAGCTGAACCGCACCGGCGTTCACGACAGACAACGGGACAACCCATGGCATCGGTCGGATTCCGCAACATCGAGAAGGCCTACGGCACCGTCAAGGTGATCCACGGCATCGGCTTCGACATCCACGACGGCGAGTTCGTCGTGCTTGTCGGCCCGTCGGGCTGCGGCAAGAGCACGCTGCTGCGCATGCTCGCCGGCCTGGAAGAAATCAGCGGCGGCGAGATCTCGATCGACGGCCGCGTCGTCAACGATCTCGAGTCCAAGGACCGCGACATCGCGATGGTGTTCCAGAGCTACGCGCTGTACCCGCACATGACGGTGCGCGAGAACATGGGCTTCAGCCTGCGCCTGCGCAAGGCCGACAAGGCGCTGACCGACCAGCGCGTGGTCGAGGCCGCACGAATCCTCAACCTCGACCAGTTGCTCGACCGCCACCCGCGCGAACTTTCCGGCGGCCAGCGCCAGCGGGTCGCGATGGGCCGCGCGATTGTGCGCGACCCGAAGGTGTTCCTGTTCGACGAGCCGCTGTCCAACCTCGACGCCAAGCTGCGCGTGGCGATGCGCGCCGAGATCAAGGCGCTGCACCAGCGCCTGAAGACGACCACGGTCTACGTCACCCACGACCAGATCGAGGCGATGACGATGGCCGACCGCATCGTCGTGATGCACGACGGCCTGATCGAGCAGATCGGCACGCCGCTGGAGTTGTACGACCACCCGAGCAACCTGTTCGTCGCCCAGTTCATCGGTTCGCCCGCGATGAACGTGATCGCCGGAACACTGCGCGTTCAACGCGATGGCGGCACCGGCAGCGCCACGGCCGTCGAAGCCAACGGCACCCACTGGCCGGTGCCGACGCAGATCGGCGGGCGCGACGGCCAGGCGGTGCACTACGGCATCCGCCCCGGCGACATCCACCTCTCGCCCACCGGCCACGGCATCGCCGCGCAAGTGATCGTGGTCGAGCCCACCGGCGCCGAGACCGAACTGCTGCTGCGGGTCGGCGACGCGCAGATCGTCGCGGTGATCCACGGCCGCACCGCGGCCCGGCCCGACGAGACCGTGTACCTGGTGATCGACACCGACAAGGCCCACGTCTTCGACACCGCCAGCGGCAAGCGCCTCGCCTGACATGCCCGCCGCCCGCACGCAACTCGTGGTCGTCATGGGTGTCAGCGGTTGCGGCAAGAGCACCGTCGGCCGGCTGCTCGCGCGGCGGCTCGGCGCGGAATTCCTCGAAGGCGATGACCTGCACCCGCCGCGCAATGTCGAGCGCATGGCCGCGGGCATCGCGTTGACCGACAACGACCGGCTCGACTGGTTGCGCGAAATCACCGTGCAACTCGCCGACGCGAGCGCGTCGCGGCACGCCCTGGTCGTTTCGTGCTCGGCCCTCAAGCGCAGCTACCGCAACCTGCTGCGGGCGGCGTCGAGCGAGCTGGCGTTCGTGCACCTGCACGCCGACGAGGCGTTGCTGACGCAGCGCCTGCAAGCGCGCACCGATCACTTCATGCCCGCTTCGCTGCTCGCCAGCCAGTTGCAGACGCTCGAGCCCCCCGGCGCCGACGAGCGGGCCGCGACCTTCGAGGCCGTGCTCACGCCCGACCAGATCGTCGCACTGGCCGCGACCTGGCTCGCTCAGCCGCATCCACCCCCATCACCGCCATGATCAACGCCCAGACCTTCCGCCTCGACGGCCGCATCGCCCTGCTCACCGGCTCGTCCACCGGCATCGGGTTCGCGCTCGCGCGCGCGCTCGCGCAGTCCGGCGCCGTGGTCGTGCTCAACGCCCGCAACCGCGAGCGGCTGGCGCAGGCGCAGGCCGCGTTGGCGGGGCAGGGGCTGACGGTGCACGCGCGCGCCTTCGACGTCACCGACAGCGCGGCGGTGCAGGCGGCCGTCGCGTCGATCGAAGCCGAGATCGGGCCGATCGACATCCTCGTCAACAACGCCGGCGGCACCCGCCGCGGCGCATTCCACGAGGTGTCGCTGGACGACTGGCGCGCGGTGATGAGCACCAACGTCGACGGCCTGTTCATCACCGGCCAGGCCGTGGCGCAGCGCATGGTGCCGCGCCGGCGCGGCCGCATCATCAACATCTGCTCGGTGATGAGCGCATTCGGCCGGCCGGGCACCGCCGCCTATGCCACGAGCAAGGGTGCGGCCAAGATGCTGACCCAGGGCATGGCGATCGACCTCGGGCCGCACGGCATCAACGTCAACGGCATCGGCCCGGGCTACTTCAAGACCGAGCTGACCGAGAAGCTCGCCGCCGATCCGCAATTCGATGCCTGGCTCGTCAACCGCACGCCGAACCGGCGCTGGGGTGACCTGGACGATCTCGCCGGCGCCGCCGTGTTCCTCGCCAGCGACGCGTCGCGCTTCGTCAACGGCCATATCCTTTATGTCGATGGTGGCCTGACCGCCTCACTCTGAAAGCACCCGCTTGAGCACCCCCGCCACGTTCACCCAGGTCACGCTGTACACCGACACCGACGGCCGCGCGCGCTTTCGCGAGCACGAACTCATGCTGAGCGAGGGCACGCCGGCCGCGCTGCTGTCGCCGCTGATGGCCAGCGGCGGCTTTCAGTTGCGCCACAGCCCGGTTGGGTTTCGCAGCACGTTCCATTGCACGACCACGCCGCAATGGGTGTTCATCCTGAGCGGGCGCATGGAGATCGGCCTACGCGACGGCAGCTCGCGGGTGTTCGGGCCCGGCCAGCATTTCTATTCGGCCGACACCGTGCCCGCGGGCGCGGTGTTCGATGCCGCGGTGCACGGCCACTGGAGCCGACAGCTCGGCGACCAGCCGCTGGTCACGCTGTTCGTGCGCGGTTGATGGCACCGCCGATGATCAAGAACGTCCATGGTGGCACCGTCGATCTGCTCGGTGAAGCGATCGTCACCGGCCGCTATCCGGTGGGCAGCTCGCTGCCGCCCGAGCCACTGCTGTGCGAAGAGCTCGGCGTCAGCCGCACGGTGATCCGCGAGGCCGTCAAGTCGCTGATCGCCAAGGGCCTGCTGGTCACCGGCCCGAAGGTCGGCACCCGGGTGCTCAACGAAGACCAGTGGAACTGGTTCGACCCCGACGTGGTCGCGTGGCAGTCGCGCGCGGGCCTGTCACGCGAGTTCCTGCGCGATCTGCAGGAACTGCGCCGCCTGGTCGAGCCAGCCGCGGTGCGCCTGGCCGCCGAGCGCGCCACCGCGCAGGACATCGCCGAAATCGAGACCGCCTACGCCGGCATGAAGCTGTCGATCGACGAAGGCGGCGACTACGTCAGCAGCGACCTGCGCTTTCACCAGGGCCTGCTGCGCGCCTGCCACAACCGCATGGTCGCGCAGATGAGCAAGGCGCTGGGCGCGCTGCTGCGCACCAGCTTCGAGATCTCGACCGCGCGCCCCGACGGCCCGGCACAGTCGCTGCCACTGCACCGCGCCGTGCTCGACGCGGTGATCGCCCGCTCGCCGCAGAAGGCCGAGCGCGCGATCATCGTGCTGATCGATGGCGCCAACGACGACATCGAGGAGGTGCTCAAGACGCGCCGCAAGCTGCCGTCGCTGGGTGTGCCGGCGCCACGACTGAAGGCGCGGGTCCGCAAGGTCGGCGCCGCATGAGGCGCGCGTAAGCCAAGGGGCGCCAACGCCGATCCGATTGGCCGGCGGTGCAGCTCCGGCGCCACGGCAAGAAAATCCATCGTGGCCTAGACTTCGGCCCGATGAAATCAACGTTCGGACCCGCACGCCCTCGCGACGGCCACCAGAGGTTGTGCACTGCAACCAGCAGCGGCCCCGCCCTGACGAAACCGGCGGTGCTCGCGCGTCCGATGCCTTCGCCGCGCAGCGCCGCCGAACCTTCGGGGCGTTCGTGGTGAGCCGGTCCAGCCACCGGCCGCACCGGCGCCGCGCTGGCCTGGTGGCCGCCATCGGCCTGGTCCTGGCCGGCTGCGCGGTCGGCCCCGACTTCAAGCCGCCGCCGGTACCCGCGACCACTGCGGGCCACCCCTATACCGCGGCGCCGTTGCCCGACTCGACCGCCAGTGCCGCAGGCGTCGGCGGTGCGGCGCAGCACTTCGAACCGGGACAGGACGTGCCGGCGCTGTGGTGGCAGGTGTATCGGTCGCCGGCGCTGGACCAACTGATCCGCTCGGCCATCGAGCACAGCCCCACGCTGGCCTCGGCCCAGGCGGCGCTGCGCCAGGCGCAGGCGCTGTATGCGGCCGATGCCGGCAGCAAGCAGTGGCCCGGCGTCACCGGCCAGTTGGGCGCGACGCGCGAGCGCGCCTCGCAGACCTCCAGCAATGTGCCCGGTGGCATCGTCTACAGCCTGTACAACGCGTCGGTCAACGTGACGTACGCGCTCGACGCCTTCGGCGGCACGAGGCGCGAACTCGAGGGCCTGCAAGCCCAGGTGGACTACCAGCGCTACCAGGTCGAGGCCGCGTACCTGAGCCTGACCGCCAACCTGGTCACCAGTGCGATGCAGGAAGCATCGCTTCGCGCCCAGTTGCAGGCCACGCACGAGGTGATCGCGGCCCAGCAAAGCGCGCTGGCGCTGGTCGAGAGGCAGGCCGCGCTGGGCGCGGTGGCGCAGCAGGCCGTGCTCGCCCAGCGCACCCAATTGGCGCAGACCCGCGCCACGCTGGCGCCGCTGGAGAAGTCGCTGGCGCTGACGCATCAGCAACTGGCCGTCTACGCGGGTCGCCTGCCCGGCGACGACGGCCTGCCGGCCTTCGATCTGGGCCAGCTGCAACTGCCGCGAGCGCTGCCGGTGAGCCTGCCGTCGGCGCTGGTGCGCCAGCGCCCGGACATCCGCGCGAGCGAGGCCCTGCTGCACGCGGCCAGTGCGCAAGTCGGCGTGGCGGTGGCCAACCAATATCCGCAGATCACGCTGTCGGGGAGCGTGGGCGCGCAAAGCTTCAAGCTCGACCAGCTGTTCGCCGCCAGCAGTTCGGCCTGGAGCCTGGGGGCCGGCGTGCTGGCGCCGATCTTCAACGGCGGCGCCTTGCGGTCCAGGCGCGAAGCGGCGCAGGCGGCCTTCGATCAGGCGCAGGCGCAGTACCAGCAAACCGTGTTGAACGCATTCCTGAACGTCGCCAACACGCTGCGCGCACTCGACCTCGACGCCCAGGCGATGCGCGCGCAGGCCGACGCCGAATCCCTGGCGCAGCAGTCACTCGAACTGGTGACGCGCCAGTACACCGCCGGTGCGGTGAGCTACCTTTTGCTGCTCGATGCGCAGCGCAGCCTGCAGCAGACCCGCATCGGCCTCGTTCAGGCCCAGGCCTTGCGATATGCCGATACCGCGGCGCTGTTCCAGGCCCTTGGCGGAGGCTGGTGGAGCCGCGGCGAGCTGGCCACGGCGCAGACGCCGCCGGCCTTCGAGCCAGCGGCTTCGGCCGCACCGAATTGACAACTCTGCCGGCACCGGTGCGCTCACCGCCGCCGGTGCCGAGCCGCAATGGCGCAACCGCAGGAAGGGACCTTCATGGCCAGTCGCACGACCAAACGCATGTTCATCATGCTCGGCATCGTTGCTGTGCTCATCGCGCTGCTGGCGCTGGGCAAGTTTCTGCAGATCAGGAAGCTGATCGCCAGCATTCCGAAGCCGCAAGCGCAGGTGGTGACGGCGCTGAAGGCGCAAATGCAGGATTGGCAACCGCAGTTCAATGCGGTGGGTTCGCTGGTGGCGGTGCGTGGCGTCGAGCTGGCCAGCGAGATCGCCGGGCTGGTGCGCCAGGTCAACTTCGAGTCGGGCCAGGATGTCCGCGCCGGCGCGGTACTCATTCAGCTCAACGCCGATGTCGAAGTGGCGCAACAGCGCTCGCTGCAGGTGGCGGTCGACCTGGCGACCAAGGTGCTGGCGCGTGACCGCGAGCAGCTTTCGGCCAAGGCGGTGAGCCAGGCCCAGGTCGACGCCGACCAGGCCGACCTGCACGCCAAGCAGGCCAGCCTGGCGCAGCAGTCGGCGGTCGTGGCCAAGAAGACGATACGCGCGCCGTTCAGCGGCCGCGTGGGCATCACCGCCGTCAGCCCGGGCCAGTACCTGAATGCGGGTGACAAGATCGTCACGCTGCAAACGCTCGACCCGGTGCACGTCGACTTCAACCTGCCGCAGCGCCAGATCACCGGGCTGCGGCTCGGCCAGCGCGTGACCCTGTCCGACGACGCGTTCGCCGGCCAGTCGTTCGAGGGCAAGGTCACCGCCATCAGCCCCAAGGTCGACCCGACCACCCGCAACGTGCAGGTCGAGGCCACCGTGGCCAACCCACAGCGCCAACTGCTGCCCGGCATGTTCGCGCGCGTGGCGGTCGATACCGGGGCCCCGCAGCGCTACCTGACGCTGCCCCAGACGGCGATCACCTACAACCCCTACGGCTCGACGGTGTTCGTGGTCGAGCCGGGCGCGGCGCTCAAGGTCAAGCAGATCTTCGTCACCACCGGCCCGACGCGTGGCGACCAGGTCGCCGTGCTCAGCGGCATCACCGAGGGCCAGCAGATCGTCACCAGCGGCCAGCTCAAGCTGAAGAACGGCACCGAGGTGGTGATCGACAACAGCGTGCAGCCCGCCGACAACCCGAAACCGACCCCGCAGGAAAAGTGAGGCGCCGGCCATGAACTTCACCGACATCTTCATCCGCCGGCCGGTGCTGGCGATGGTGATCAGCATGCTGATCCTGGTGCTGGGCCTGCGCTCGTTGTTCAGCTTGCCCGTCAACCAGTTTCCGCGCACCCAGAACGCGGTCGTCACGGTCTCGACGGCCTACTACGGCGCCGATGCGCAGACGGTGGCCGGGTTCATCACCCAGCCGCTCGAGTCGGCGATCGCCCAGGCCCAGGGCATCGACTACCTGTCGTCGTCCAGCAGCCTGGGGGTGTCGACCATCACCGCCACGCTGCGCCTGAACTACGACGCGAATCGTGCGCTGACCGAGATCAGCACGCAGATCAGCTCGGTCAGGAACCAGTTGCCGGCGCAGGCGCAGCAGCCGGTGCTCACGGTTCAGACCGGCTCGACCATCGACTCGATGTACATGGGCTTTTACAGCGACACGCTGCCCACCAACAACGTGACCGACTACCTCGTGCGGGTGGTCAAGCCCAAGCTCGATTCGATCGACGGCGTGCAGACCGCCGAGTTGCTGGGGGCGCGCCAGTTCGCACTGCGCGCCTGGCTCGACACCGCCAAGCTCGCCGCCTTCGGCGTTACCGCCACCGACGTGAGCACGGCGCTGGCCGCCAACAACTACCTCGCCGCCGTCGGTGCGACCAAGGGCCAGATGGTGAGCGTGCCGCTGACGGCCGGCACCGACCTGCACACGGTCGAGGAGTTCAAGCACCTGGCGGTCAAGACCAGCGGTGACACCGTGGTGCGGCTGCAAGACGTGGCCACCGTCAGCCTGGGCTCCGAAAACTACGACTTCAACGTCGCCTTCAGCGGCAAACGCTCGGTCTTCATCGGCATCAAGGTGGCCCCCGAGGCCAACATCCTCGACGTGGCCAAGCGCGTGCGCGAGGCCTTCCCCGCGATCCAGCAGCAACTCCCCACCGGCCTGACCGGGCAGATCGTCTACGACGCCACCGCGTTCATCAACACGTCGATCAACGAGGTGGTCAAGACGCTCGTCGAGGCGCTGCTGATCGTGACGGTGGTCATCTACCTGTTCCTGGGCAGCCTGCGGGCCGTGGCGGTGCCGGTGATCGCGATGCCGCTGTCGCTGGTGGGCACGTTCTTCATGATGCTCGCGCTGGGCTACTCGATCAATCTGCTCACGCTGCTGGCGCTGGTGCTGGCGATCGGACTGGTGGTCGACGACGCGATCATCGTGGTCGAGAACGTGGACCACCACATGAAGGAAGGCATGCCGCCGATGCAGGCGGCGCTGACGGCGGCACGCGAACTCGGCAGCCCGATCCTGGCGATGACCGTGGTGCTGATCGCGGTTTACGTGCCGATCGGCTTCCAGGGCGGCCTCACGGGCGCGCTGTTCACCGAGTTCGCGTTCACGCTGGCCGGCGCGGTGGCGGTGTCGGGCGTGGTGGCGCTGACGCTGTCGCCGATGATGTCCTCGCGCATCTTCAAGCCCGAGCAGGACGAGGGCCGCTTCGTGCAGGCCATCGACCGTGTGTTCGCCAGAGTCCAGCGCGGCTACCACCGCGCCTTGCACGGGCTGCTCGAAACCTGGCCGGTGCTGATCGTGATGGGCGCGATCCTGATGGGCTGTGCCGGGTTGATGTTCAAGATGTCGAAGTCGGAGCTCGCACCCGAGGAAGACCAGGGCATCGTGGCCGCTTTCGTCACCGGCCCGCCCACCGCCACCGCGCAGCAAATGCAGACCTACGCCGAACAGGCGTTCAAGATCGCGCACGCCATCCCCGAGTACGAGCAGATGTTCCAGATCACCGGGGTGCCCACCGTGAACCAGGGCATCGGCGGCGTGTTGTTCAAACCCTGGGATCAGCGCACCCGCAGCGCGCAGGAGTTGCAGCAGGTATTGCAGGCGCGCTGGAACCACATTGCGGGGGCGCGGGTCGCGGCCTTCCAGTTTCCGCCATTGCCTGGCGCGTCGGGGCTGCCGGTGCAGTTCGTGATCACGTCGACCGAACCGTTCCAGAACCTCAACACGGTGGCCGAGCAGGTGATGGCCAAGGCACAGGCGGCCAACCTGTTCTACTTCGCCGACGCCGACCTCAAGCTCGACAAGCCGCAGGCCACCGTGGTCGTCGACCGCGACATGATCGCCACGCTGGGCCTGAAGCAGCAGGACGTCGGCAACGCGCTCGGCGCGGCGCTCGGCGGCGGCTACGTCAACTATTTCTCCATCGCCGGGCGCTCCTACAAGGTGATCCCGCAGGTGCTGCAGGTCGACCGGCTCAACCCCTCGGACGTACTCGACTACTACCTCAAGGCGCCCGGCGGCAGCATGATCCCCGCCAGCACCGTGGCGAGCCTGAAAGTGAACGTGGTGCCGGAGTCGATCAACCACTTCCAGCAGCTCAACTCGGTCACGATCTCGGGCGTCTCCGGGCAGGCGCAGGGCGACGTGCTCGCGTTCTTGCGCAAGGCCGTCTCCGAGGTCGCACCGACCGGCTACACGGTCGACTATTCGGGCCAGTCGCGTCAGTTCATGCAGGAGTCGGGCGGCTTCGCGCTGACCTTCGCCTTCGCGGTGATCATCGTCTTCCTCGCCCTGGCAGCGCAGTTCGAGAGCTTCCGCGACCCGGTGGTGATCCTGGTCTCGGTGCCGCTGGCCCTGTTCGGCGCACTGATCTTCATCTTCCTGGGTTTCGCCTCGATCAACATCTACACCGAGGTCGGCCTGGTCACGCTGATGGGGCTGATCAGCAAGCACGGCATCCTGATCGTCGAAGTGGCCAATCGACTCCAGCGCGCCGGCAAGTCCAAGCGCGAGGCGATCGAGGCTGCCGCCGGGTTGCGGCTGCGGCCGATCCTGATGACGACCGCGGCGATGGTCTTCGGCGTGGTGCCGCTGGTCATCGCGTCGGGCGCCGGCGCGGGCGGCCGTCAGGCGATGGGCATCGTCATCTTCACCGGCATGGCGATCGGCACCTTGTTCACACTGTTCGTGGTGCCGGCGATGTACATGTTCATCGGCAGCGACCACCGCAAGCGCGCTGCCGGCACGGACCTGCCGGTGGCGGCGGGTGCCGCGCCGGGCGGCGGCCCCACGCTTTCAGCGTGAGTCCAGGTCCGTTCGGCGCGCGGTAAGGCGCCGGTCGGTCCGGGCGCGGCCCGCTCGTGCGAAAGGGGCGGCCAAAATGACAAACCCCTCTGGCCTTGCGGACAGAGGGGCGGGTGGCTCTCGCCACCGTTTGGGGCTCCAGAGGAATGAGGTCCGGGGCTCCTATAGCGCAGGGACTGCGCCGGTTGAAGTACCTGCATGCAGGCTCTATTAAAGTAGGTCAGCTCGGCGCGATCTTCAAGCGCCGCGCACTATCGTGTGCCCTCTTGTCGTGGCGCCGGTTTCATGATCATGTTCAACAGGCCTTGCGCGCGCTGCTCGACCGCCGGGTCCATGCGGATCGCGCGGCCCCACTCGCGACGGGTTTCACCGGGCCACTTGTTCGTCGCGTCCAGCCCCATCTTGCCGCCCAGGCCGCTCACCGGCGAGGCGAAGTCGAGGTAGTCGATCGGCGTGTTCTCGGCCAGCAGGGTGTCGCGCACGGGGTCGACCCGGGTGGTGATGGCCCAGATCACTTCTTTCCAGTCGCGGATGTCGACGTCGTCGTCGGTGACGACGATGAACTTGGTGTACATGAACTGGCGCAGGAAGCTCCAGATCCCGAACATCAGCCGCTTGGCGTGGCCGGGGTAGCTCTTGCGGATGCTGACGATCGCCATCCGGTAACTGCAGCCCTCGGGCGGCAGGTAGAAGTCGGCGATCTCGGGAAACTGCTTCTGCAGGATCGGCACGAACACTTCGTTGAGCGCCACGCCCAGGATCGCCGGCTCGTCGGGCGGCTTGCCGGTGTACGTGGAGTGATAGATGGGGTCGCGCCGGTGGGTCAGGCGCCCGATCTCGAACACCGGGAACCAGTCCTGCTCGTTGTAATAGCCGGTGTGGTCGCCGAACGGGCCTTCGAGCGCGTGCAGGTAGCCGCCGATTTCCTTGAGCTTCACGCCGTGCTCGCTGACGCCGGCATAGCCCTGGGCCGCCACCGGAACGTGCCCCTCGAGCACGATCTCGGCGCTGGCCGGCACCTGCAGCATCACGCCGGCGTCGCCGACGCCCGAGTCGGCCACCTCGGTGCGACTGCCGCGCAGCAGGCCGGCGAACTGGTATTCCGACAACGTGTCGGGCACTGGCGTCACCGCGCCGAGGATCGTCGCCGGGTCGGCGCCGAGCGCCACCGCGATCGGGAACGGCTGGCCAGGCTTGGCCAGCCCGAAGTCGCGGAAGTCGAGCGCGCCGCCGCGGTGGGCGAGCCAGCGCATGATCACCCGGCGCGGGCCGATCACCTGCTGGCGGTAGATGCCCAGGTTCTGCCGCGCCCGCGCGCTCGGCACGCCCTGAGGCCCGCGCGTGACGACCAGGCCCCAGGTGATCAGCGGGCCGGCGTCTTCGGGCCAGCAGGTCTGCACCGGGAGCAGGCCCAGGTCGACATCCGGACCTTCAAGGACGACCTCCTGGCAGGCCGGGCGGCGCACGCCGGCGGGCTTCATGTCCCACAGCGCCTTGGCCATTTGTAACAGCTTGCCGGTGTCCTTCACGCCCTTCGGCGGCTCGGGCTCCTTCAGGCTCGCGAGCAGTCGACCCACGTCGCGCAGCTCGCCCACATCGGCCGCGCCCATGCCCAGCGCGACCCGCCGCGGGGTACCGAACAGGTTTGTCAAGGCTGAAATTTTGTAACCGGCGGGCTGTTGAAACCACAGCGCCGGGCCGCCGGCGCGCAAAACGAAGTCGCTGACCGCTGTCATCTCAAGCCGCACCGACACTGGCTCTGCGACGCGTCGGAGCTCACCGGCGCGTTCCAGGCCAGCCATAAAGTCACGCAAGTCGCGGTATTTCATACGAATTTGTAGTGACAAACAAATTTGATAGTCTTGACCAGTTATGAGGCCACTTGCTAGATTTCGGCTCTGACTGACGCACTAGGGTTAACCCGCGCTTCGAAATGAAGGCCGGAGATGGTGCGGATTGCCGGTCTGACCCAGGCCTCGCCGCACTTTCTGGGCTCCGGTTGCACCGGCCAACAATTATCGCTGCCGCCTTTCAGCGTCCCAGGTCATCGAGCCGGGGTCGCCACGGGGCCACAAAGCGAACCAAGGAGAATTACGATGGCCTCGACTCGAATGATTCAGGTGGTGAGCAACTCGGTCGCGCAGTCGATGACGCTGGTGCGCACCGTGCGCCGGGCTGCGGCGCAATCCACCGTGGTCTTCCTGCGCGACGTGGGTCAGGGCCTGCTCGAAGTGAGCCACAACACGCTGGCGCTGCTGGGCCTGGCGCTGGCCGCGCTGGTGCTGTTCGCGGCGGGCCGCGCCGATGTCCGCCACGACGCCGAGACCTGGGCGCTCGGCTGGCTGCAGGCGCGCGAGGAAGCCCGCGCCGACCCTGCCGACGTGCTCGCCACCGAACTGAGCGAGCCCGACGCCAGCGCCCGCGCCACCGCGATCGACCCCAAGGACCTGAGCCGCCAGCAGGCCGCCGTCGCGCAGTGGCTGGCGCGGCGCTACCGGGTGGCGCCGGAGCCGGTCAGCCGGCTCGTCCAGGAAGCCTGGAACGTCGGCCACAAGGCCGGGCTCGATCCAACGCTGATCCTGGCGATCATGGCGATCGAATCGAGCTTCAACCCGTTTGCGCAGAGCGCGGTGGGCGCCCAAGGCCTGATGCAGGTCATGACCAAGGTCCACAACGACAAGTACGAAGCCTTCGGCGGCAACCACGCCGCGTTCGACCCGGTGACCAACCTGCGGGTGGGGGTGCAGGTGCTGAAGGAATGCATCGCTCGCGCGGGCAGTGTCGAGGCCGGCCTGCGCTACTACGTCGGCGCGGCCAATCTGCCCGATGACGGCGGCTACGCCGGCAAGGTGCTGAGCGAGCAAAGCGCGCTGCGCCTCGTGGCCAGCGGCAAGAACGTGCCGCCGCGCGCCATTGCCGCCAGCGCACGGCCAGTGGCCAAGCCGGAGGCCGTGCCCGAAGCCGCCGCCAGCATCGACGCGGCAGACACCGGCGAACGCGTCGCGATGCTGCGCTGAGCGATACGCGCCGGCCCGGGCGCAGGACGTTTCCGCCCCGGCGGCTCCGTTACACTGACCGGGCCGCGCAACTGGCGATGCGGCCCCTCTTCCAACGCGGAGCCCGGGGCCTGAGGTGGGTCACCACCGGGAAGCGCGGTCGGCGCTTGCCTGCGGGGGTCGCCGTTCAGCCGTTCGCCTGGGCAGCTTCGGGGTCGTGTGCCGCGCGCATGCGCTCGAACCCCCCGAGGACTTCGCTTGAAGAGGACTGCCAACCATGTTTGACCGCGCCCTGTCCACGATCGCCAACGTCGACCCCGATCTCTGGTCCGTCATCCAGCGCGAGAACCAGCGCCAGGAAGAGCACATCGAGCTGATCGCCTCCGAGAACTACGCCTCGCCGGCCGTGATGGCCGCGCAGGGCACGCAGCTGACCAACAAGTATGCCGAGGGCTACCCCGGCAAGCGCTACTACGGCGGCTGCGAGTACGTCGACATCGTCGAGCAACTCGCGATCGACCGGCTCAAGGCGCTGTTCGGCGCCGGATACGCCAATGTGCAGGCCAACTCCGGCTCGCAAGCCAACCAGGCGGTGTTCTTCGGCCTGCTCAACCCCGGCGACACGATCATGGGCATGAGCCTGGCCGAAGGCGGCCACCTGACCCACGGCATGCCGCTCAACATGAGCGGCAAGTGGTTCAAGGTCGTCAGCTACGGCCTGACCGCCGCCGAAGCGATCGACTACGACGCGATGGAGCGGCTGGCCCACGAGCACCGCCCCAAGCTCATCATCGCCGGCGCCTCGGCCTACAGCCTGCGCATCGACTTCGCGCGCTTCGCGAAGGTCGCAAAGGACGTGGGCGCGTACTTCATGGTCGACATGGCGCACTATGCCGGCCTCATCGCCGCCGGCGTCTACCCGAACCCGGTGCCGCACGCCGACGTCGTCACCTCGACCACCCACAAGAGCCTGCGCGGCCCGCGCGGCGGCATCGTGCTGATGAACGATGAAGCCATCGCCAAGAAGATCAACAGCGCGATCTTTCCCGGCATCCAGGGCGGCCCGCTGATGCACGTGATCGCCGCCAAGGCGGTGGCCTTCAAGGAAGCACTCCAGCCCGAGTTCAAGGTGTATCAGCAGCAGGTCGCGAAGAACGCGGTTCAGCTCGCCGACACGCTGATCGAGCGCGGCCTGCGCATCGTCAGCGGCCGCACCGAGTCGCACGTGATGCTGGTCGACCTGCGCCCGAAAGGCCTGACCGGCAAGGAAGCCGAGAACCTGCTCGGCGCGGCGCACATGACCTGCAACAAGAACGGCATCCCGAACGACCCGCAAAAGCCGATGGTCACGAGCGGCATCCGCCTGGGCACGCCGGCGATGACGACGCGCGGCTTCAAGGAAGACCAGGCGCGCCAGACCGCGCACCTGATCGCCGACGTGCTCGACCGGCCGAACGACGCGGCGACCACGGCCGCGGTCAAGGCCAAGGTGGCGGCACTGACCCGCGACTTCCCGGTCTACCGCTGAGCCGCGCCGAACCGGGGCGCCACCCGCCATGCGTTGCCCCTTTTGCAGCCACGAGGAAACCCAGGTCGTCGAGACGCGCGAGTCGGACGAAGGTGACGTGGTGCGCCGCCGGCGCCGATGCCACAGCTGCGACAAGCGTTTCACGACCTACGAGCGTGCCGAGATCGCGCTGCCCTCGGTCGTCAAGAAGGACGGCACGCGCGCCGAGTTCGACGCCGCAAAGATCCGCGCGTCGATGAGCCTGGCGCTGCGCAAGCGGCCGGTCAGCGTCGAGCAGATCGACGCCGCCATGGAGCGCATCCAGGACAAGCTGCTCAACAGCGGCGCCAGGGAGGTGCCGTCCACGCGGCTGGGCGAACTCGTGATGCGCGAACTCAAGCGCATCGACAAGGTCGCCTACGTGCGTTTCGCGTCGGTCTACCGCAGCTTTGAAGACGTCGACGAGTTCCGGCAGCTGATCCGCGACATCTGAGCCGGGCCGGCCCCCGAACGGGGGCGCCCGCCGGAGGGGCACCGGCCTCCCACCTCATGGGGTCGCGCCGCGCGGCCTGGCTTTCTACAGTCTGTGCATTCGTTCACATCCGGAGCACAGATGAACACCCCAACCGCATCGGCCCGCAACGCCCGCCGCCGGCATCGCGGCGTCACGCTGATCGAGGCCTGTGTCGTGCTCGCGGTGACGGTCATCGCCGCCACCACCGCCGCGCCCGGCCTGCAGGACCTGATCGACACGCGCCGGCTCGAAGGCGCGGCCACGCAGCTCGCCACCGACCTCCAGTTCATCCGCACCGAAGCGGTGGCGCGCAACCTGCCGCTGCGCCTGAGCCTGCACGCCAGCCCGGGCGGCAGCTGCTACGTGATCCACAGCGGCGCGGCCGACCAGTGCCACTGCGACGTGGCCGGCGCGGCGCAATGCCGTGGCGACGCACGCGAGATCAAGACCGTGACCGTGGCCGGCATCGACCGCGTCGCCCTGCAAGGCAACGTCGGCTCGATGCTGTTCGACCCGCTGCATGGCACCGCCTCGCCGACCGGAACCTTGCGCCTGCTCGGCACGCAGGGCCGCGCGGTGCACCACGTGGTCAATGTGATGGGGCGCGTGCGCTCCTGTTCGCCGCAAGCGCTGGCACGCGGTTACCGCGCCTGCTGAAAGGGCACCGGCACCATGATCACTTCCACTCACGCGCCGCGCCTCGATCTGCCACACGCTGCCGCGAACGAACGTCCCGCCGCCACCCGCCCGCGCCGGGGCACGCGGGCATGCGGCGGTTTCACGCTGATCGAGCTGATGATCGGCGTCGCGATCGTCGGCGTGCTCTCGAGCCTGGCGTTGCCGTCGTTCGAAGGACCGCTGCAGCGGGCGCGGCGCACCGACGTGCTGGTGTCGATGATGCTGATTCAGGCCGCGCAGGAGCGCTTTCGCGGCAACGCAAACACCTACGGCAGCCTCGCCGAGATCGGCGTGACCGCCACCTCGTCGGCCGGGCACTACCTGCTGCGGGTGAGCGCCTCGGGTGCCGACGGCTACGACGTGCACGCCACCGCCACCGGTGCGCAGGCACGCGACACCGCCTGCCGCCACATGAAGCTCAGCGCCGTCGGCCTGAACCTGGTCTACGCCTCGGGCGCGGACAGCTCGGCGACCAACCCGGCGCCGATCAACCGCAAGTGCTGGAACCTGTGATGGCGCCGGCATCACGCCGTCCGTTCGCGCGCCGGGCCGAGCGTGGCCTGTCGATGGTCGAGCTGCTGGTGGGCACCGCGATCGCGCTGTTCATCGCCGCGACGGGCGCGACGATGCTGGCCGGCAACCTGCGCGAGAACCGCGCGCTGCTGCTCGAGGCGCGCCTGATGCAGGACCTGCGCAGCGCCGCCGACGTGATCACACGCGACTTGCGCCGCGCCGGCTACTGGGACGCGGCGACCAGCGGCGTCTGGACCGCGGGCGCGGCGAGCGCCGCCACCAATCCCTACACGGCCGTATCGCCGGGCGCCGCCGCTTCCGACGCGGTGAGCTTTCGCTACTCGCGCGACGTGAACGAGAACAACGCGGTCGACGGCAACGAGCAGTTCGGATTCCGGCTGCGCAACGGCGCGATCGAAATGCAGCTCGGCGCCGCCAACTGGCAGGCGCTCACCGATACGGGCACCTTGCGCGTCACCGCGTTCGACGTCACGCCGACAGTGCAGGACATCGATCTTCAGGGCTACTGCGCCAGCGCCTGCCCGGCCGGCAGCGCCACCTGCCCGCCGCACCAGCAGGTGCGCAGCCTCGCGGTGGCGATCACCGGCCGCCTGGTCGGCGACGCCGGCGTGTCGCGCAGCGTGCGCAGCCAGGTGCGGCTGCGCAACGACCCTGTCATCGGCGCCTGTGCAACGTGAAATGAGAGCCTCGTTCATGCATCCCAAAAGTACCCGCGGCCAACGCGGCGCGGCCGCGCTGGTGGTTACGATGCTGCTGTTCTTCGCGATGATGCTGGTGGCGCTGTTCGTCAACCGCAACTTGGTCTTCGAGCAGCGCAGCGCCGCCAACCAGTACCGGTCGACGCAGGCCTTCGAGGCGGCGCAGGCCGGCCTCGATTGGGCGCTCGCGCAACTCAACCAGCCGCAGCGCCTCGGCCCCGACTGCCGGCCCACGGTCGACCCGGTGGCGAGCTCGTTTCGCAGCCGCTACCTGAACTACGTGCATGCCAGCGCCATGTTCGTGCCCGCCACCTGGAGCGACTCCGGCGTGGCCACCGCATTGCACCCGACCTGCGTGCGCTCGGGCAGCGGCTGGGCCTGCAGCTGCCCATCGACGGGCCTGCCGACGCTCGACCCGCCGGAGGGCACCACCCCCGCTGCCGCGTTCACGCTGCAGTTCCTGCCCGGCGACAAGCCCGGCATCGTGCGCATCTCGGCCACCGGCTGCACGAGCCTGGCCGGAGCCTGCCGGCCGGATGCCGCGGCCGGCGCCGACGCCACCGCGAAGATCGAGGTCGCCTTCGGCCTGCTCGCCGGGCTGCACACGCCGCCAGCCGCTGCGATCACCACCCGCGGCGCTTTCGACGCCGACACCGCAACGGTGGGCGTGCACAACCCCGACCCCACCACCGGCATCGCGATCCACGCCGGCACCAGCATCGCCGCGAGCCGGGCTCGCTTGACCACACCGGCCGGTGCACCGACGTCCGGCGCGCTGGTCGGCGGCGACGGTGCCCTCGCGGCCCTGGGCACCGATCGCTACTTCGCCGCGGCCTTCGGCATCGACAAGGCAGGTTGGAAGAACCAGCCGGCCGTGACCCGCATCGTTTGCCGCGGCGACTGCAGCGGCGCGCTCGCCGCGGCGATCGACGCGACCGCCGACAGCGCGCTGATCTGGGTCGACGGCGACCTCGCGCTCAGCGGCCCGCTGACGCTGGGCTCGCCGCAGCGCCCGGTCGCGATTGCCACCAGCGGCGCGGTGCGGCTCGAAGGCGCGGTGGCCCTGTACGGTGTGCTCTACGGCGCCGCGCTGCGCTGGGACGACACCGCCGGCGGCGCCTTCGTGCGCGGCGCGGCACTGTCCGAAGGCGGCTACCAGGGCACCGGCGCGCCGGAGTTCTTCTACGACACCGCGGTGCTCGCCGTGCTTGCGGGCAACGCCGGCAGCTTCGCCCGCGTCAACGGCAGCTGGCGAGACTTCTGAACGGCCCGCCAGGCGCCTGCCCGGCCGCCCGACCGGCGAATGCACTGCAGTGCAAAACACGGAGGCTCCCTGATGCGCCCACTTGCTCCTCTTGCGACCCACGCCCGACGTGGCCAACGCGGCACCACGCTGCTCGAGGCGCTGATCGCGTTCCTGGTGCTCACGCTGGGCATGCTGACGGTGGCGCGTGTGCAAACGCACCTGCGCCTGAATGCCGACATGGCGCGCCAGCGCTCCGAGGCGGTGCGGCTGGCGCAGGAAGACCTCGAGTCGCTGCGCGCCTATGCGGTGCTTGCCGCTGCGAGCGGCGCACGCTCGTACAACGACATCGCGAGCCGCTCGCGCACGGTCGATTCCGACTCCGGCTACGCCACCGACACGAGCTACCTCGTCGCCCGCGCGGTCGATGCCGGCGGCACGCCGAGCGCGAAAGCGGCCTCGGTGACCGTGAGCTGGACCGACCGCAGCGGCGGCGCGCAACAGGTGGCGTTGAGTTCGGTCATTGCCGGCGCCGACCCGGCCTTCAGCGGCGCGTTGGCGCTGGCGCGCGGCGATGCCTCGGTGCAGCGGCCGTTCGGGCGCTCGTCGGCGATCCCGATTGCGGCCAAGGACCTCGGCGACGGCCGCAGCGCGTTCAAGCCGGTGGCGAATGGGTCGATCGCCTGGGTGTTCGACAACCACAGTGGCGCAGTCACCGGCCGCTGCACCGGCGTCAACGCGGTCACCTCGACCCGCGACCTGACGCTCGCCGACCTGGCCCGTTGCGACGCGACCGTCGGCCGCGTGCTCAGCGGCGTCGTACGCTACTCGTCGGCGTCGCCGCCCGACGCGGCCGCGGCCAACGACCTGCCGATGGCGGCAACGGTCGCGCTGGCCCTGTCCGGCGGCAGCTACACGAGCGCGCCGGACTGCGCCACCGAGGCGATGAAGACCGTGTCGTACGGCGTCGCCGGCCGCCTGCAATTCAACGCCGTGCCGATCGACGCCACGCCGGCGTCGATGGGCCTTCTGGGCTGGGCCGAAACCGGCGAGCGCTACCTCGCGTATCGCTGCGTGGTGTACCCGCTGGCCAGCGGCCAGTGGTCGGGCCGCACGACGCTGCAACCCGTCGGCTGGAGCATCGGCAGCAGCGTGGCCGAGCGGCGCGTGTGCCGCTACAGCGCCGACCTCGACGGCAGCGGCGCAATCGATGCGAACATCGAGCACCCGGCGCGTTACGCCGCCGTCGAAACCGCGCTTGCGAACCAGAACTTTCTCGTGATCCTGGGCACCGAGATCTGCCCGGGCGGTCACGCGGTTCAGGTCGCGGGCCGTGGCGCCGACATCGACGTCGACCTGGGCACCGTGCAGCACCAACCCTGACACTCCCGGCCATGAACCCGACACCCCCCTTCGCCACGCCGATGCACGAAGCGCTCGCGCTCGCCCACGCCGCGATCGGCCTGTGCGAGCCGAACCCGCGCGTGGGCTGCGTGATCACTGCCGCCGACGGCCGCGTGCTCGGCCGCGGCCACACCCAGCAGGCCGGCGGCGCGCACGCCGAGGTGATGGCGCTGCGCGACCTGCAGCAGCGCGGCGCGAGCGCGCGCGGCGCCACCGCGCATGTCACGCTCGAGCCCTGCTCGCACTTCGGCCGCACGCCACCCTGCTGCGAAGCCCTGATCGCCGCCGGCATCGCGCGCGTGGCGATGGCAGTGCAGGACCCGAACCAGCTCGTCGCCGGCCAGGGCGCGGCGCGCCTGCGCGCGGCCGGCATCGAGGTCGAGATCGGCGCGCTCGCCGAGGCCGCGCGCGAACTCAACATCGGCTTCTTCTCGCGCATGGAGCGCGGCACGCCGTGGTTGCGACTGAAGGCCGCGGTGTCGCTCGACGGGCGCACCGCGCTGAACAACGGCGCCAGCCAGTGGATCACCGGCATGGCCGCGCGCACCGACGGCCACGCCTGGCGCAAGCGCGCCGGCGCGCTGCTGACCGGCGTGGGCACCGTGCTCGACGACGACCCGCGCCTGGACGTGCGGCTGGTCGAGACCGCCCTGCAGCCACTGCGCGTGATAGTCGATTCGCGCCTGGACACGCCACCGGCAGCGCGCATCCTCGACGCTCCGGGCCAGGTGCTGATCTACGCCGCCGCGCCCGAGCCCGAGCGACGCGCCGCGCTGGAGGCCCGCGGCGCGCAGATCGCGCTGGTGCCCGGCGCGAACGGCAAGGTCGATCTTGCGGTGATGCTGGCCGACCTGGCCGCGCGTGGCGTCAACGAGTTGCATGTCGAGGCCGGCCACAAGCTCAACGGCTCGTTCGTGCGCGAGGGCCGGGTCGACGAGTTCCTGATCTACATGGCACCGCGCCTGCTCGGCATCGGCCGCGAACTCGCGGCGTTCGGGCCGCTCGAGCGGCTGCAGGACAGCCTGGCGCTGCGCTTCGTCAGCGTCACGCCGGTCGGCGACGACCTGCGCCTGCTCGCCCGCCCGGCGTTCAAGACCGCGGCCGGGCCTGAGACAATCGCCTGATGTTCACCGGCATCGTCAGCGGCCTCGGCCGCATCACCCAGGCACACGCGCTCGGCGCCGGTACCGCGCACGGCAAGCAGCTCACGATCGAGGCGCCGGCCGGTTTCCTCGACGACGTGCAACCGGGCGACAGCATCGCGCTGAACGGCGCGTGCATGACGGTCACGACGCTGGATTTGCCGGCGCGGCGCTTCACGATCGACGTCTCCGCCGAGAGCCTGGCCAAGACCGCCGGCCTGGCCGAACCCGGCCCGCTGAACCTCGAGAAGGCGCTGCGCGCGAACGACCGGCTCGGCGGCCACCTCGTCAGCGGGCACGTGGACGGTATCGGCACCGTCACGCACTTCGCACCGGTCGGCGAGTCGTGGGAGTTGCGCATCGCAACGCCCGCCGCGCTGGCGCGCTTCATCGCCTACAAGGGCTCGATCACCGTCAACGGCGTGAGCCTGACGGTCAACCGCGTCGCCGACATGGCCGGTGCGGCCGACGGCTGCGAGCTCAGCATCAACCTGATCCCGCACACGCTCACGCACACGACGCTCGGCCACTTGACGGCCGGTGCGCGCGTCAACCTCGAGATCGACCTGATCGCGCGCTACGTCGAGCGCATGCTGACCGCGCCGAAGACCGCCTAGCGTCGATCGAGGCCGCGCATCGCCGCGCCGCTCGGGCAAACCCGAAGCCGGCACCTACAATTCAGGCATGTCTGTGTCCCCCATCCCCGAGCTCGTGGCCGAGCTGGCCGCCGGCCGCATGATCATCCTCGTCGACGAAGAAGACCGCGAGAACGAAGGCGATCTGGTGATCGCCGCCGAGCATGTCACCCCCGCGGCGATCAACTTCATGGCGCGCTACGGCCGCGGCCTGATCTGCCTCACGCTCACGCCCGAGCGCTGCGACCGGCTGCACCTGCAGTCGATGACGAACCGCAACGGCACCCGCCACGGCACCGCGTTCACGGTCTCGATCGAGGCCGCCACCGGCGTGGACACCGGCATCTCGGCCGCCGACCGGGCTCGCACCGTACAGGCCGCGGTGGCGCGCGACGCCAAGGCGAGCGACCTGGTGCAGCCCGGCCACGTCTTCCCGCTGCGAGCCCAGGAAGGCGGCGTGCTGATGCGCGCCGGGCACACCGA
Organism: Burkholderiales bacterium; assembly: GCA_028868895.1. Taxonomy (GTDB): domain Bacteria; phylum Pseudomonadota; class Gammaproteobacteria; order Burkholderiales; family Burkholderiaceae_C; genus LMDS01. Next base: position 8,486 of record JAGWTP010000040.1, on the reverse strand, counting down.
GGCCGGTTGCGACCTGGCCGGCATGGCGGGCCTGACGCCGGCCGCGGTGATCTGCGAGGTCATGAAGGACGACGGCACGATGGCGCGCCTGCCCGACCTGATCGCCTTCGCGCGCGAGCACGGCCTGAAGATCGGCACCATCGCCGACCTGATCGAACACCGCAGCCGCAACGAAACGCTGATCGAGCGTGTCGGCCGGCGCCGGCTCGCCACCGCACAGGGCGAATTCGACTGCACCGCCTTTCGCGACCGCACCGGCGGGCTGCACCTGGCATTGACCCATGGCGCCTGGACCCCTGACGACGAGGTGCTGGTGCGCGTGCATGAACCGCTGTCGGTGATGGACCTGCTCGATGTCGGCGCCCCGTGCCACCACTCCTGGCCGCTGCCCAAGGCGCTCACCGTGCTGCACGCCAGCCCGCGCGGCGCAGCAGTGTTGCTCAACTGCGGCGAAGACGTCGCCGCGCTCACGTCGCAGCTGCTGCCCGCGACCGGCGCCAGCGAGCGCCAGGCCGGGCAGATGGACCTGCGCACCTACGGCATCGGCGCGCAGATCCTGCGCGAACTCGGCATCGTGAAGATGAAGCTGCTGGGCAGCCCGCGCCGCATGCCCAGCATGACCGGCTACGGCCTCGAAGTCACCGGCTTCATCGCCGCCGACGCGTGAACGGGGGACCGATGCGCAACGCTGACCAGAGCCAAACCACCGGCGGCGGCAACCAGGCGGCGCTCGACGGCCGCGACCTGCGCATCGGCATCGTGCAGGCCCGCTTCAACACCGCCATCACCGACCGGCTCGCGCAGGATTGCGTGGCCGAACTGCACGCATTGGGTGTAGCGCCTCAGCACATCCGACACATGACGGTGCCCGGCGCGCTCGAGATCGCGCTGGCACTCAACGCGCTGGCCGACCTCGAGGAATGCGACGCGCTGATCGCGCTGGGCTGCATCGTGCGCGGCGAGACCTACCACTTCGAGCTGGTGGCCAACGAAAGCGGCGCCGGCGTCACTCGGGTCTCGCTCGACCACGGCATCCCGATCGCCAACGCGATCCTCACCGTCGAGAACGAAGCCCAGGCCTGGGCCCGCGCCGCCGAAAAAGGGCGCGACGCCGCCCGCGTGGCCGTCGAGATGGCCCACCTGATGGAAGACCTCTCGTGACCGATGCCGTGGTGACCGATCCCCTCCTGCCCGACTCCGCCGCGCCCGACGCGATCTCGGCCGCCCCCGCGGCGCCGAAGAAGAAGCCCGCCGGCAAGCCGACCGCGAAGCACGCCAAGCCCAAGTCGGCCCGCCGCCGCTCGCGCGAGGTGGCGCTGCAGGGACTGTACGAATGGCTGGTCTCGAAGGCCGACGCCGCGGTCGTCGACGCCCACATGCGCGAGCAGGAAGGCTTCGACAAATGCGACGCAGTGCACTTCGACGCGCTGCTGCACGGCTGCATCGGTGAAGCGGCGCAGATCGACGCGGTGCTCGCGCGCCACGTCGACCGCAAGACCAGCCAGCTCTCGCCGGTCGAGCACGGCGTGCTGATGATCGGCGTGTACGAGCTGACGCACTGCATCGAGATCCCGTACAAGGTGGCGATCAACGAGGCGGTCGAACTGGCGAAGAGTTTCGGCGGCACCGACGGCCACAAGTACGTCAACGGCGTGCTCGACAAGGCCGCCGCCGCGCTGCGGCCGGTCGAGGTCGAAGCGATGCGCTCCGCGCGGCGCTGAACGTCCCTTCGGCGGCGCGCGCCGATCGCGGCCGCGTCTTCTGCCGCCGTCTCGCATCGAGGATCGCGGCGCCGCTGTAAGTTGCGGCGCCGGGTGGCGACCACATCGCGTGGCGGGTTCCGGCCCTGCACAGCAGCAAGCCACGCTGCGCTGCGACGAACGGACGCCGGCCACGCAATCCACCCCACACCCAGGAGATCCCCGATGAAGACGCTCGCAACGATGTTGATGTGTGCCGGCATGGCCCTCGCCGCCGCCGGCGCCTACGCGCAGGACGCGATGAAGTCCGGCGACGCGATGGCCCATGACGGCATGATGAAGAAAGCCATGACCGAGCAGCAGTGCAAGGATCACATGGCGATGGCCAGGCACGACGGCATGAAGAAGGACGACGCCATGATGAAGAAGGACGCCGAGTGCGCCGCGATGGCGAAGTCGCACGACGCGATGATGAAGAAGGACGGCATGTCCGGCGAGTCGATGAAGAAGTAGGTGGCTGCGCGGGCGAACCGCGCCGCGATCGCGGGAGACAATACCGGCTGTCCATTGACGCCCCAGATTGCACCGCCTTGAAACTGGCCACCCGCCTCGATTCGATCGACCCGTTCTACGTGATGGAGTGCGCCAAGGCCGCGGCCGAACTGGCGCGCAGCCCCGAGTGCGACCCGCGCACCGGCGGCGAGCCGATGATCTTCCTGAACATCGGCGAGCCCGATTTCACCGCCCCGCCGCTGGTGCAAGAGGCAGCCGAGCGCGCGATGCGCGCCGGGCGCACGCAATACACCGACGCCACCGGCCTGCCGGCGCTGCGCGAATGCATCGCCGGCTGGTACGCGACGCGCTTCGGCTTGACGATCGCGCCGCGCCGCATCGTCGTCACCGCCGGCGCGTCGGCGGCGCTGCAGCTGGCCTGCCTGGCGCTGGTCGATCGCGACGACGAGGTGCTGCTGCCCGACCCGAGCTACCCGTGCAACCGCCACTTCGTCGCCGCGGCCGAAGGCGTGCCGGTGCTGCTGCCGGCGTCGAGCGCGGCGCGCTTCCAGCTCGATGCGGCCAGCGTGCAGGCCGCCTGGTCGGCGCGCACCCGCGGCGTGCTGCTGGCCTCGCCGTCGAACCCGACCGGCACCTCGATCGACCCGGCCGAGATGGGCCGCATCGCCGCCGCGGTGCGCGCGCGTGGCGGCTACACGCTGGTCGACGAGATCTACCTCGGCCTGAGCTTCGACGAACGCTACGGCCACAGTGCGCTGGCCCACGGCGAGGGGCACGGCGACGACGTGATCTCGATCAACAGCTTCTCCAAGTATTTCTCGATGACCGGCTGGCGGCTGGGCTGGCTGGTCGTGCCCGACGCGCTGGTCGCGCCGATCGAGAAGCTCGCGCAGAACCTGTACATCTGCCCGTCGACGATTGCCCAGCACGCCGCGCTGGCGTGCTTCGAGCCCGAGTCGATCGCCGAGTACGAGCGTCGCCGCGACGAGTTCCGCGCCCGGCGCGACTTTCTGGTGCCGGCGCTGAACGCGCTCGGCCTGCCGGTGCCGGTGCTGCCCGACGGCGCGTTCTACGCCTGGGTCGACTGCTCGGCGCACAGCGCGAGCAGCTGGGACTTCGTCTTCGAGCTGATGCGCAGCGCGCACGTGGCGATCACGCCGGGTCGCGACTTCGGTCGCCACGGCAGCGAGCGCTTCGTGCGCCTGTCGTACGCCAGCTCGATGGCGCACCTGCAGGACGCGGTCGAGCGGCTGCGGCGCGTCTTGTGAGCGCCTCCGGAGGGTTCTTCAGCAGTTCCGCCCCGAGGGGAATGTGCAAATTGGCGAAACCGCATTTGCCCCAAACGCCGCGCAAGGCGTTGCGTGGCATCTTGTTCGCGCTCGCGGTGTGGCGCCGAGATTGAAAGAGCCGCCTTCACCGCGGCTGAATCGTGAGCGTGTGTGACGAACGCGTGGATGTCGGTGCTTTTCGCGTCTTCGTGCCGCACGCGCTCGGCTAAGCTGCCGCCGTGAGTTTGTCCAGCCCGCCTCCCGAACCCGTGTCGAACGACTCGGAACCCGGCTCGGCCCCGAGCCTGCCGCCGAGCCTGCCCGCCGACATGGCGCTGTGGGACGACGCCGACATGCACGTGATGCGCGGCCCGGCGGCGGCGTTCTCCGACCCGCCGCGCGGCTTGGCCGACGAGCCGATCCCGACCATCGGTCACATCGGCCGCTACGCGTTGAAGCACCGCCTGGGCGAAGGCGGCCTGGGCACCGTATACGCCGCCCACGACCCGCTGCTGTCGCGCCTGATCGCCGTGAAGACGCTGCACGTCGAGATCGACGACGCCGAGCGCGAGGCGTTCAACGCGCTGTTCCTGAACGAGGCGCGCGCCGCGGCCGGGCTGAGCCACCCGCACATCGTGACGGTGTTCGACGCCGGCATCAGCGACAACCGCGCCTACATCGCGATGGAGCTGCTCAAGGGCCGCGACCTGCGCCAGTTGCGCCAGGAGGGCTGGCGCGCCACGCCGGCGCAGGCGGCGCTGATCGTGCGGCGCGTGGCCGACGCGCTCGGCTACGCCCACAGCAAGGGCGTGGTCCACCGCGACATCAAGCCGGCCAACATCTTCATGATCGGGCGCACCCAGCCCAAGGTGCTCGACTTCGGCATCGCCCGCGTCGCCCACCGTCACGACGCCCAGGCACCGGGCGGCGACATCGCCGCCGGCTCGCCCTACTACATGGCACCCGAGCAGGTGCGCCAGCAGCCGGCCGACCGCCGCGCCGACGTGTTCTCGCTCGGCGTGGTGCTGTACGAGCTGCTCACCGACCTGAAGCCGTTCCGCGGTGCCACCCTCGAAGAGATCACCACCGCCGTGCTGACGCACGAGCCGTCGCCGGCGAACGTGGTCGACCCGGCGGTGCCCGAAGCGCTGGCGGCGATCGCCGCGAAGGCGATCGCCAAAGAGCCTGAGCACCGGCACCGTTCGGCACGCGCGTTCTCGCGCGAACTGCGGCAGTGGCTCGACGAGAACACCGTCAATTCCGACGGCGATTCGCCGACCGGCTCCAGCCCGAAGCAGCGGCTCCCGTGGATCGCCGCGGCGGCGCTGGGTGCACTCGTGATCGGCGCGCTGCTCTGGGCCACGCGGGCCTCGAACCACGGCGCTGCGCCGGCCGTGCCCGCGGCGGCGGCAGCGGCGCCGGCCGCGGCCAACGCGTCCTCGGTCGCGGTGGGCGCCACCGCGTCGGCGGCCAGCGGCCCGATCGGCGCGGTCGGCGCGGCCACGATGACGCCGCCGCCGGCTTCATCGCCGGACACCCACGCCGCAGCCGCACCGGGAGCTGCGCCCGCCAAGGCCGTCGGAGTCGCCGCCCGAGCGTCGAACGAAACCGCCAAGGAAAAGCGTGCGCGCGAGGCCCGCGAACGCGCCGCGAAGGCAGCCCCCCCGGCAGCGGCGCCGGCACCGGTCCCGAATGGCCTGGTGCGCATCGCGATCAGCCCGTGGGGCGAGGTCGAGGTCGACGGCAAGCCCGCAGGCACCGCACCGCCGCTGACCGAGCTGAGCCTGCCACAAGGCAAGCACCAGATCGTCATCCGCAACACCGACCTGCCGCCGCAGCGCGCGGTGGTGAACGTGACCGCCGACCAACCCGTCAGCCTCAAGTTCAGGTTCTGACCATGAAAGCACCGCTTGCCTGGACCCTTGTGTTGGCCTCCCTGCTCGGTGGCTGTGCGGTGGCACCGCCCGCACCGCAAGGCCTGCTCGACGTCGCCGAGCGCCCGGCCGAGAAGGCGCTGCTCGCCGGCATGCGCGCCTACGACGACGCGCAATACCCGGGCGCCGAGCAGCACCTGATGCAGGCACTCAAGCTCGGCCTGGCCTCGCCGCGCGACCGCGCGATGGCGCACAAGCTGCTCGCGTTCATCGACTGCACCAGCGATCGCATCCCGGCCTGCGAGGCCGAGTTCCGCGCCGCGCGCGCCGCCGACCCGGCCTTCGCGCTGACCAAGTCGGAGGCCGGCCACCCGCTGTGGGGACCGGTGTACCGGCGCGTGCGGCAATAATCGCCGCTCGGTTTCCCGGAGCCCGCGCGTCCCGCGCGGGTCCACGTGGACGGACTTGCCAACGATGCCCGCCCCCCTCGCCCCGCCCTACCGTTTTCGACTGCGCGTCTACTGGGAAGACACCGACGCCGGCGGCGTGGTGTTCTACGCCAACTACTTGAAGTTCTTCGAGCGCGCCCGCACCGAATGGCTGCGCTCGCTGGGCCACTCGCAGGAGCGCTTGCGGACTGACACCGGGGTGGTCTTCGTCGTCACCGACACCGCGGTGCGCTATGTGCGCCCGGCCCGCCTGGACGATGAACTGGCCGTGACGGTGCGCGTCGTGCACGCCGGGCGCGCGCAGATGACGATCGCGCAGCAGGCCTGGCGCCATGCGACTTCAGGCGAAGAACTGGTGGCCGACGGCACGATCCGCATCGGCTGCGTCGAAGCCGGAACTTTCAAGCCGCAACGCATTCCGATTTCGATCGTCGACTCCCTCGCACCTCCCGCACCCACCACCATGAGCCGCACCGGATGAATCAGGACTTCTCGATCTTCACCCTCGTCACGCAGGCGAGCTTCGTCGTGCAGCTCGTCATGGCCGGGCTGATGATCGCCTCGCTGGCAAGCTGGACCGTGATCTTCGGCAAGCTGTTCGGGCTCAAGCGGGTGCGCACCGCCAACGAAGACTTCGAGCGCGACTTCTGGGCCGGCAAGAACATCAACGACCTGTACGCCGACGCCATCAAGCGCACCGACGGCTCGCCGATGCAGCGCATCTTCGCGTCGGGCATGCGCGAGTTCATGAAGCTGCGCGAGCGCCGCGTGCTCGAACCCGGCGCGCTGCTCGACGGCGCGCGCCGCGCGATGCGGGCGAGCTTCCAGCGCGAGCTCGACGCGATCGAGGCCAACCTGTCGTTCCTGGCCACGGTCGGTTCGGTGTCGCCGTACGTCGGCCTGTTCGGCACCGTGTGGGGCATCATGCACGCCTTCGTCGGCCTGGCCAACATGACGCAGGTCACGCTGGCCACCGTGGCGCCGGGCATCGCCGAGGCCCTGGTGGCCACCGCGATCGGGCTGTTCGCGGCGATCCCGGCGGTGATCGCCTACAACCGCTTCGCGCGCGACATCGACCGCACCGCGATCCAGCTCGAGACCTTCATCGAAGAGTTCTCGAACATCCTGCAGCGCAACGCCGGCGCGCCGGCGGCTCCCTGAGATGCCCGCCGTCAGCCATCGCGGCAGCGGGTCGCGCCGCCGCACCATCAACGAGATCAACATGGTGCCGTTCATCGACGTGATGCTGGTGCTGCTGATCATCTTCATGGTCACCGCGCCGCTGATCACCACCGGCGTGGTCGACCTGCCCAGCGTCGGCAAGAGCCGCCAGCGCCCCGAGCACGTGGTCGAGGTGGTGGTGGGCGCCGACGAGGCGCTGCGCCTGCGCGTGGACGGCAAGGACGGCCAGCCGGTGGCGATGCGCGACGTGGCCGCGCGCGTCAACACGCTGCAGGCCGGCAATGCCAACATGCCGGTGGTGATCTCGGCCGACCGCAACGTCAAGTACGAGGCGGTCGTCAAGCTGATGGACACGCTGCAGCGCGCCGGCGTGCTGCGCGTGGGCCTGTCGGTCAAGAACGCCGGCCACTGACACACCCCGATGGACGCCGCCACCCTCAGCCGCGACCCGTTCATGCCACGCCCGCCGAAGGGCCGCGGGCCGGCGCTGGCGCTCGCGCTGCTCGCCCATGTGCTGCTGATCGCCGCACTCGCGTTCGGCGTGCACTGGCACACCTTCGAACCGAACACGGTGGCCGCCGAGCTGTGGTCGGCGGTGCCGCAGGCGGCCGCGCCGCGTGCGGTCGAGCCGCCACCCGCACCCACCCCCACGCCACCCGAGGTCCGCAAGCCCGAGCCGGTCGTCAAGCAGGCCGAGCCGGTGGCGCCGCCCAAGCCGCCCCCGCCGGCGCTGCCCGATCCGCAGATCGCGATCGAGCAGGCCAAGCGCGAAGCCGCCCAGCGCGCGTTGGCCGAGCAGGAGCAGCAGAAGCTCAAGCGCGAGAAGGCCGAGCAGGACAAGGCCGCGCGGGCGAAGGCCGCGCTGGAAAAGCAGCGCGCGCAGGAAGAACTCGCGCGCCAGCAGGCCCAGGCGGAGAAGGTCAAGGCCGAGCAGGAGAAGGCGCTGGCCGCCAAGCGTGCCGCCGACGCCGCCGCCGCGGCACGCGCCGCCTACCTCAAGCGCATGCTCGGCCAGGCCGGCGCCACCGGCGGGCCGACCGACACCGGCAGCGCCGCGCGCGCCAGCGGCCCGTCGGCCAGCTACGCCGGGCGCATCATGGCGCGCATCAAGCCCAACATCGTGTTCAGCGACACCGTCGACGGCAACCCGCTGGCCACCGTCGAGGTGACGCTCGCGCCCGACGGCACGATCATCGCGCGGCGCCTGGTCAAGAGCAGTGGCGTCAAGTCATGGGACGACGCGGTGCTGCGCGCAATCGACCGCACCGAGATCCTGCCGCGCGACATCGATGGCCGCGTGCCGCCGCCGTTCCAGATCGACTTCAGGCTGCACGACTGACCCGCCCGCGGGGCGCCTCACGGCGCCCCGTAGCCGCCGCCGCCCGGCGTCTCGATCACGAACACGTCGCCGGGCGCCATCTCGACCGAGCCGATGTGGTCCAGCGCCAGCCGGCTGCCGTCAGCGCGCTCGACCCGGTTGATGCCCGGCGCGCCGGGCGA
>JAGWTP010000142.1 GCA_028868895.1 Burkholderiales bacterium | reverse complement strand
GCACGCGCCGCACCTCGGCAATCGGCGCTGGCAACGGCACGGGCACGGGCGGCTCGGCTCGGGGTGCAGCCGCGGCAATGGCCCCTATAATGCGTCGCACCACGTTATCGCTGTAAGTGTTTGATTTTTCAGAGTTTAAGGCCGGTGTCAGAGCCGGCCGGAATCAAACCCGCCGCGACGTGTGGCGGCCAAGCCCGAAAGGCGCGGCCACAAAGGTGATGCAACGCCTCGATGCCCCAAGCGGGCGCCGCCCCCACGTGACGGCGCGGCCCAGGGCTCGATGCGGCAGAGCAAACAAAGAACGAGCTCACTCAAAAGGTTTTCCCGGGCAGGAGACCGAGGCGCGCTGAGTCCCCTACCGGACAGCGTCGACTCCATCGCTTCTGCCTGCGCCCAGCAGACTCCGGCCGATGTCGATCCCCACCCCCGAACCAAGGCGCCACGCGCGCTCGCTGCCCAGGCCAAGAGCCTGCGGCGCGGCGAGCACGCCCGCCCTGGCGCGCCGGTGGCCCACACGCGCCCGGGGCGCGCAAGCGCACGCGCCAACGCTGCCAGTTCGGCCGGTCTGCTGACCGTCACCGAGCCCCCGCAGTCCAGGGCGACACCCTTCGCTTCGTTTTCGTTTCTCGTGCATCGAATCGTCACCCACCGGCATCCGCCGGAGTGACTGTGTGATGGGCGCGGCGCCATGAAGCCGCGCGACTGGGAGTGCACGAATGAAACGCATGCTGATCAACGCGACGCAGCCCGAAGAGCGCCGCCTGGCGATCGTCGATGGCCAGAAGCTGATGGACTTCGAGACCGAAATCGAGGGCCGCGAGCAACGCAAGGGCAACATCTACAAGGCCGTCGTGACGCGCGTCGAGCCCTCGCTCGAAGCCTGCTTCGTCGACTACGGCGAAGACCGCCACGGCTTCCTGCCGTTCAAGGAAATCTCCAAGACCTACTTCCGCGAAGGCGCCAACGTGCGCGACGCGCGCATCCAGGACGTGATCTCCAACGGCTCCGAGCTGCTGGTGCAGGTCGAGAAGGAAGAGCGCGGCAACAAGGGCGCGGCACTCACCACGTTCGTCAGCCTGGCCGGCCGCTACCTGGTGCTGATGCCCAACAACCCGCGCGGCGGCGGCGTGAGCCGGCGCATCGAAGGCGAGGACCGCGAAGAGCTGAAGGAAAACCTCGACCAACTCGAGTACCCGAAGGGCATGAGCCTGATCGCGCGCACCGCCGGCATCGGCCGCACCGCGCCCGAGCTGCAGTGGGACCTGAACTACATGCTCAAGCTGTGGACCGCCATCGACGGCGCAGCCAAGGCCGGCAAGGGCGCGTTCCTGATCTACCAGGAGTCGAGCCTGGTGATCCGCGCGATCCGCGACTACTTCACTGCCGACGTCGGCGAGATCCTGATCGACACCGACGACATCTTCGACCAGGCCCAGCAGTTCATGGCCCACGTGATGCCCGAGACGGCGCACAAGGTCAAGCGCTACCGCGACGACGCGCCGCTGTTCAGCCGCTTCCAGATCGAGCACCAGATCGAGACCGCGTTCTCGCGCACCGTGAACCTGCCATCGGGCGGCGCGATCGTGATCGACCACACCGAGGCGCTGGTCTCGGTCGACGTCAACTCGGCGCGCTCGACGCGCGGCTCCGACATCGAGGAAACCGCCACCCGCACCAACCTCGAGGCCGCCGACGAGATCGCGCGCCAGATGCGGCTGCGCGACCTGGGCGGCCTGATCGTGGTCGACTTCATCGACATGGAAGAGAGCAAGAACCGCCGCGAGGTCGAGACCCGGCTGCGCGACGCGCTGCGCCAGGACCGTGCCCGCGTGCAGTTCAGCTCGATCAGCAAGTTCGGCCTGCTCGAACTCAGCCGCCAGCGCCTGCGCCCGGCGCTGAGCGAAGGCAGCCACATCACCTGCCCGCGCTGCAACGGCACCGGCCACATCCGCGACACCGAGTCCTCCGCGCTGCAGATCCTGCGCATGGTGCAGGAGGAGTCGATGAAGGACAACACCGCCGCCGTGCACGTGCAGGTGCCGGTCGAGGTGACCTCGTTCCTGCTCAACGAGAAGCGCACCGAGATCACCAAGATCGAGCTGAAGCAGCGCGTCACCGTGCTGTTGGTTCCGAACAAGAACCTCGACACACCGAACTACCGCCTGGAGCGCCTGCGCCACGACGACCCGCGGCTGGAGAACCTGCAAGCCAGCTACACGATGATCGACGAGGCCGAAGAAGAAGTCGGCATCACGCGGCGCGAGAAGACCAAGGCCAAGCAGGAGCCGGTCATCAAGGGCATCCTGCCCGAGACGCCGGCGCCGGTGGCGATCCCCAAACCGGTGCCCGTGGCGGTGGCCGCACCCGCTCCAGTGGTCGCGGCGCCAGCGCCGGCGCCTGTTGCAGCCGGCGGGGGCTTCTTTGCCTGGGTGAAGCGCCTGTTCGCGAGCGAGCCAGCACAACCGGTGACAGCCGCACCGGCTGCGGCACCCGCGCCCGGCGCCACCCGCCCGGCAGACACGCGCGAAGGCCGTGGCGAGCGCGGTGAACGCGGCGGCCGGGGTGGGCGCGAACGTGGCCGCGACGGCAAGCGCGGCGAGGGCCGCGGTGAGCGCGGCGACGGCCGCAGCGAAGGCCGCAGCGAAGGCCGTGGTGAGGGCCGCGGCCGGCGCCCCGATCGTGGCGAGCGCGCGGCTGGCGAAGGCACCGTGCGCGCCGACGCGCTCGACACCGGCCGCAGCGACGAACGCGGACCGCGCAACGGCGCGCGGGACGACAGCAGCACGCGCGAGGGCCGCGATGATGCACGCGCTGATGCACGCGGCGAACCGCGCGGTGAACGCGGCGAGCCGCGCGGCGACGGCCGCCGTGGCCCGCGCCCGGAACGCGAGCCACGTCGTCCTGACAACGTGGCCGAGGGCACCACGGCGGCTGCTGCCGAGGAGGTCGCAACGGCACAGACTTTCGTCGACACGCTGCCTGGCGCCCACACGCCGGACAGCGCCGACGCCCAGGGCGAACGCCAGGGCGGCCGACGCCGCAACCGCCGCGGCGGCCGTGGCGGTCGCGACCGTGACGACACCGCCCCTGGCGCCGACAACGCCCAGGCCAGCGCCCCGACGACCGAACTCGCCGATCGCGGCGCCACCGATGCGCCCGAAGCTGCCGAGGCCGACGCTCGCGAGGCGGCGCCGGATGCCGCCCGCGGCGACGGCACCGAAGCCGGCGAAGGCCGTCGTCGTGGCCGCGGTCGTGACCGCAATCGTCGCGAGCGCGGCCCGCAAGCCGACGGCGAAGCCGCCGCACCCGAGGGCATGACCCAAGGCGGCGCGCTCGCGGCGCAGGCCTTCCACGACGCCGACGCTTCGGCGGTCGTGCCGGCGAACGCGGCGGTAGAGCCGTTCGCGCCCGCAGCACCCGCCGCCGACGTGACCGCGCAACCGGCCGAACTGCCGGCGGCCTACGTCGCGCCGCAGACGGCGCCAGTGATGGCGCCGGCAACGCCCGTGATCGCGGCGGCGCCGGCAGCGGCACCCACCGCGGCACCCGCAACGCCGGTCGCGCCGGCGAGCACCGCGGCACCGGCCGAGGCGTTCGTGCTGCCGCTGGCTTCGTTGCAGACGGTGGCCGAAGCCGCCGGGTTGCAGTGGGTCAACTCCGACGCCGAGAAGATCCGTGCGGTGCAGGCCGCAATGGCGAGCGCGCCGGCGCCGGTGCATGTGCCGCGCGAGCGCAAGCCGGCGCAGGTGGCCGACGAGGGCCCGCTGGTGCTTGTCGAAACCCGCAAGGATCTGTCGCAGTTCAAGCTGCCGTTCGAGACCGCGCCGGGCGAGTCACAACCGCAAGGTTGACCCGCCGGCGCATCAGCCCGAAACGCCGCCGCGGCTCGCGCCCCGGCGGCGTTTTCTTTCGGGAGTCAGGGCAGACGCTCGAGCGAGCGCTGGTAGGCCGGCAGGTGCATCAATTCGTCCCAGGTGAACGGGGCAGTCTGCGGCAACAGGTCGAGGCGGCGCGCTTCGCTGTCGGGGTCGGGTTGCCATTGGCCCTGCGCCTGCGCCACGACGAGTTGGTCGAGCAGGTCATCGACCGCTCGGCAGCCGGCTTCCGATTGCTTGCACAGCAGCACCATGTCGCAACCCGCGTTCAGCGCCACCGCAGCGGCCTCGGCGTACGTGACCTCGACGCCGTCGATGACGCGGGCGCCGGCCATGCTCAGGTCGTCACTGAAGATCGCCCCGGCAAAGCCGAGTTGCAGGCGCAGGATGTCCTTCAGCCAGCGTGCCGAAAAGCCGGCGGGTTGCGCATCGACCTTCGGGTAGATGACATGCGCCGGCATCACGCTGGCCAGGCTGGTGCTCAGCCATTCGTAGGGCCTGGCATCGTCGGCCAGGATCGCCTTCAGGCTGCGCTTGTCGACCGGCACGTCGACGTGGCTGTCGGCCTTGACGAAACCGTGACCGGGGAAATGCTTGCCGCAGTTGTGCATGCCGGCAAGCAGCAGGCCGTGCATCAGGCTCTTGGCGAGCAGCGCGACGACGCGCGGGTCGCGGTGGAACGCGCGGTCGCCGATCACGCCGCTGCCGCCGTGGTCGAGGTCGAGCACCGGCGTGAAGCTCAGGTCGACGCCGCAGGCGCGTAGCTCGGCGCCGATCACATGGCCGGCTGCGGTGGCGGCGTCGGTGGCGGCGAGCGCTCCGGCGCCGGCGCCGCGGTGGCCTTCGTTCATCCACATCTCGCCGAGCACGCGCATCGGTGGCAGGTGCGTGAAACCGTCGGTGCGAAAGCGCTGCACGCGGCCGCCTTCGTGGTCGACGCAGATCAGCACGTCGGGGCGGATCGACTTGATCTCACTGGTGAGTTCGGTGAGTTGCGACCGGTCACGCCAGTTGCGCGCAAACAGGATCAGCCCGCCGGTGAGCGGGTGTTGCAGACGGCGGCGGTCGTCGGCACTGAGCGTGGTGCCGGCGACGTCGAGCACGACGGGCGCATGCGTCAAGGTGTTCGCCGCGGTTTGTGATGCGGCGCTCGGATGGCTGGAGTTCATGGTGTTCCTTCAAGTATCCCGGCTGAAGCGGTCCCGGCCATGAGCCGTCGGCCCCGCCCCGCACTGCCTGTGGTCGCGCAGTGCCAAGGTGGATGAGGCAACGGGTTGTCGACCTTCAGGGCGTCAGCGTCAGGCATTGTGAACGGCATTCAGGAGCCGCAATCGATCGGCGGTCGACCTGAACGAGCGCCGCCGGATCGTCGCCCATCGCGCTCCAGGGCGGCCAACGGGACCGGGCGATCGGCCGCGGCGCGCCGTTCAACGCCGCGACCGGCCATCGGCCGACGCGACGGCCACGAGCGCATAGACCCGCGTGTCGCGCGGCGCACCCTGCGGCGTGAGGCTTTCGTTGCGCAGCACGCCTTCCAGCACGTAGCCCGCGCGTTGCGCCACCCGCCCGCTGCGCTCGTTCGTGTCGTCCATCCGGATCTCGACGCGGCGCGCCTGCAATTGCCCGAACGCGGTGTGCGTGAGCGCGCGCACCGCCTCGGTCACGAAGCCGCACCGCTGCCGGCTCGTGCGACACCAATAGCCGATCTCGAAGCGGCGCACGTGCCAGTCGAGGCTGTGCAGCCCGGTGCCGCCGATGAAGGCGCCTTCGCCGCCGTCGGCGCGTCGCTCGAACATGAACATCGGCAAGTTCTCGCGCAGCAGGAATTGCGCCTGCATGCGCCGGCAATCGGCGTCGCTGCGCGCGAGCGCGGGTTCGGTCTGTGCCCAGGGCATGTAGGGGCGCAGGTCGTCGATCGACTCGCACACCGCCGCGTTCACCGCCACCGCGTCGCTGCCGCGAACGCAGCGCAGGATCAGACGCTCGGTGTCGATGCGCTCCGGCACGTCTTCCAGCAAAGCTTCCATCGTCGCTCTCCCCGTCAACCGGGTTCAACCGCCGGGCGCGCCGCCCGCACATCGGCCTCGGCACCGATCCAGTCGCGCTCGGCCATCGGTTGCGGCAGCACGCGCACGTTGCGGATGATCGGCGTGCGCCACGCCGCGAGCGCCAACACCAGGCCGCTGCAGCCGGCGAACGCGAGCGCCGAACGCAGGCCGAAGTGCTGGCCGAGCCAGCCGCCGAGCAGCGCACCGGGGCCGGCGGGCAGCAGGATCAGCCAGCGCATCGTGCTCGTCATGCGGCCGAGCAACGGCTCGGGCGTGACCGCCTGGCGCAACGCCAGGAAGTTGATGAACACCAGCACCGCGCCGGTCGAGTACAGCATCAGCATCAGCGCGAACGCCGCCACACCGAACGCGTTGGCCGGCGCCACCGCGAGCAGCAGCCAGCCGGCGCCGCACACCGCGAAGCCCAGCACCAGGCACGGCCCCGGCCCGATGCGCCGGCTGATCCGGTTGCCGAACACGCTGGCCGCGATCGTGCCCACGCCCATGCCCGTGTAGCTCAGGCCCACCGCCTGCTCCGACAGGCCCAGCGTGCGCGTCGCGAACAGGATCTGCACCACCACCGCCGCGTTCTGGCACATCTGCCAGCCGCCCACCACGGTTGCCAGCGCCACCAGCAGGCGGTGGCGCGCGACGAAACGCACGCCTTGCGACAGGTCGCGCATGAAGTGCGCGTCGGCCCTGGGCTGGCGCTCCTCGTTGACGACGATGCCGCGCAGGATCGCCGCCGAGACGAGCAGCAGCACCGCATCGACCAACAACGCCAGCGGCGCACCCACCAGCTTGATCAGCGCGCCGGCCAGGCCGGGGCCGGCGACTTCGGCGCCGGAGGAGGCGAGCGCGTTCTTGGCGTGCGCCTCGACCAGCCGCTCGCGCGCGACCACCTGCGTGAGCACGATCTGCGCCGCGCTGCCGGCGGTGGTGAAGATCGTGCCGAGCAGGAACGCGCTGACGTACAGCCACGCCATCGACAACCAGCCCAGCCACGCCGCGAGCGGCACGCCGGCGACGATCAGCGCCAGCGCCACTTCACCGGCGGCGTAGACCGGCAGCTTGCGCACGCGGTCGAGCCACACGCCCGAAGGCAGCGAGAACAGCACGAACGGCAGGATCTCCATCGACGTGAGCAGGCCCATCTGCGTCGGGCTGGCGTGCAGCAGCACCGCCGCCGTGAGCGGCAGCGCGAGCATCGTCACCTGGCCGCCCAGCGAGCTGATCAGGATCGAGCTCCACAGCCGGCGGTAGGTCGCGTCGCGCAGCAGGTCGCCGGCGGGCAACTGCAGCCGGGCCCGAAGGCGACGGATCCAATTTTCAAAGACCTGGTACATGGTCTGTGCCTCTCTGGTTCTTCTCTCGCGGCCGTCTAGCGGACGGCCTGGCGGGTCGGTGGACCCGGTTCAGCGAAAGCAGGATGGGAATCCGGTTCATCCGCTGATTTCTCAGCGGACGCTTCGATGCGAAGCGGATGCCGAGAGGGTCAGTGCGCGGTGACGAACTGCTTGAGCAGCCCGCGTGCGCAGCCGCTGCCAATTGCCGGTCGGTTCGAGTCGACGACGATCAGGCCGGTGGGCACACCCGAGTCAAGCCACGCGGCGCCAACGCACACGGCGCCGCATTCGGCGGCGCGGCGATGGTGGCGGGTGAGGTGGCTCATGGGGTGTGACGCGTTGCGCAAGGCAGGCACGAATCGTAGCAGCGGCAGCGCTGCGCAGGCAAGGCGGGAAAGGCCGCCCGCGTTGCGCG
>JAGWTP010000141.1 GCA_028868895.1 Burkholderiales bacterium | reverse complement strand
GCCGTGACCATGACGCGGCGCAGCCCGAAGCGGGCGATGAAGATCGCCGCGAACGGCCCGAGCAGGCCGAACAGCACGAAGCGCGCCGCGAACACCGAAGAGAGCTCGTCGATCGTCCAGCCGAACTCCGTGGCGAGCGGCTTCAACATCGCACCGGGAAGGCCGAGCGCGGCCGCGGTAGTGAGCATCGCGAAGAAGGTCACCGCGGCGATGACCCACGCGTAGTGGATGCCGCGGCGGGCGAGCCAGGGGGCAAGGCGTAGGGCAAGCATGCGGTGCGGTGCGGCCGTCGAATCGGTGGCGGTACGTAGTCGGCAGAAGGTCAGAGGTTCGGGCGCTCGATCAGCTCGACCTTGTAGCCGTCGGGGTCGGTGATGAACGCGATCACGGTGGTGCCGCCCTTGACCGGCCCGGGCTCGCGGGTGACGTTGCCGCCGCCGGCGCGGATCTTGTCGCAGGTGGCGTAGATGTCGGGCACGCCGATCGCGATGTGGCCATAGGCGGTGCCCAGGTCGTAGCGGTCGACGCCGTGGTTGTAGGTCAGCTCGAGTTCGGCGTGCTCGGGGTTGCGGCCGTAGCCGAGGAAGGCCAGCGAGTAGTGCTGCGACGGGTTCTCGGACTGGCGCAGCAGCGTCATGCCCATCACGTGGGTGTAGAAGTCGATCGAGCGCTGCAGGTTGCCCACGCGCAGCATGGTGTGGAGGAGTCTCATGGCGGAGCCTTCAAGTCGGTGGATCAGGGGGTGTCGAAGATGAAGCAGGTGGTCGACGCGTGAGCGTACAGCTTGCCGTCCGGGCCGTTGAGGCGGCCCTCGGCCGTGGCCATGCGCGAGCCGGCGTGGACGATGGTGCCGGTGGCGCGCAGCAGCGGCACGCGGGTGGTGACCGCGCGCACGTAGTTGATCTTCAGCTCCACCGTGGTGTAGCCCTTGCCGGCCGGCAGCGTGGTGTGCACCGCGCAGCCGACGCACGAGTCGAGCAGTGTTGCGATCCAGCCGCCGTGCACGCTGCCCAGCGGGTTGTAGTGGCGCAGTGCCGGGCGGCCCTGGAACACGGTGCGGCCGTAGCCGATCTCGACCGGCAGGAAGTCGAGCGTTTCGCCGATCGGGGCAAACGGCAGCGCGCCCGCCAGCATCGCCTCGAACACCTGCAGCCCGGTCAGCGCCTTGACCTGCTCCGGCCGCGCGACGCCGCGTTCGCACATCGACAGGCGGCGCGTCGCCTCGTCGGCTTCCCAGCGGGCCAGAACCTGGGCGGCGTCGAGCCGCGTCTCGATCGTGTCGGGTGGCATGCGGGCGCTCTATAGTTGCAACTGCAAGCATTGTAGCTACAATCGCAATGCCATGCAGCGCCGAACCCATGAATCCCCGCCGGCCCGGCACGCAGCGCGCACGCCGGAGCTGCCGGTGGGTTGCAGCAGCTTCAAGCTGCGCCAGTTGTCGCGCCGCGTCAGCCAGCATTTCGACCGCATCGTCGGCAGCACCGGGCTCAAGACGACGCAGTATTCGCTGCTTTCACACATCGTCCGGCTCGCGCCGGTGCGCCCCGGCGACCTGGCGGCCCACATGGAGATGGACGCCTCCACGCTCACCCGCAACCTGCAGCCGCTGGTCGCGCAGGGCTGGGTCGTGGTCGGCCCCGGCGACGACGGCCGCAGCCGCTGCGTCACGGTCACCCCCGCCGGCCGCGCCAAGCGCGCGCAGGCACAGCGCGAATGGAAGCGCGCCCAGCTCGCCCTCAACGAGCGCCTGGGCGTGGCCAACGTCGCGCGCCTGCACGCGCTGCTCGACGACTGCCTGGCTTCGATGAACGCCGCGCCGGGCGAGTGAGCGGCCCGGCGTGTTGTGACGGCGGCGATGGTCCGGTCCGCCGCGGCGTGACCGGTCAGCCGCCGCGCGCGGCCTCGATGCCCGGCACCACGTCGGCGCCGTAGGCCGCCTGCCAGCGTTCGGTGAGCCGCAGGTGCTCGTCCAGACGCTCGCCGGGCAGACCGTCATCGGCATGCCAGCCGGCGATGCGCGACTCGACCGCGAAGTGCGACACCGGCCTGACCGCGGCGGGATCGTCCAGGCTGCCCACCGACAGGTCCATGTGTTGCGATGCCAGGTACTCGAAACTCAGCGGCGTGCCGCAGCGCTCGCAAAAGCCACGCCGCGCGAATTTTGACGACGCATAGAAACTCGGCTCGCGCGCCACCCAGCGGACCTCGTCCTTGTGCAGGTTGATGAACGCCGCGCGCGTGTTGCCGAACGCGAGCTGGCACATCCGGCAATGGCAGTAGTAGCCGTCACGGTGCGTCGGCCGGGCCTCGTACCGTACGGCGCCGCACAGGCAGCCGCCCTGAAGCGGTGGCAGTGGTTGGGGATCGGGCATGGTGGTGGGCTGCTCCAGAAAGTTCAGTCCGGCGGCGCGCGAGGGCGCTCGTACTCGATGTCCCATTCGCTTTCGGACACCTGCACGAAGCCGTGACGTCGGTAGAAACGGTTCGCGTCGCTGCCGCGCAGCGCGCCAACGCGAAAGCACTGGGCGTATGGTGGTGCTTCGTCGAACAGCCGTCGCAGGACCGCGCCGCCCAGCCCGAGCCGCTGGAAGCGCGCCGCGAGGTAGAAGTGTTCGACCCGCAGCGCCTCGGCCTCGTCCCACGTCGCAACGCATCCCGCCGCCTCGCCACCGACATGGATGCGCCGGGTTTGCGCCGCCCGGAACGTGCTTCGAAAGCGCTGCGCGGCACGCTGCGGATCGAAGCGGCCGACGCGTTCCAGGCTCTCGCGCATCACCGCGATGCGCAGCGCGAGCAGGTCGCCGAAGTCGGCCTCAGCGACCGGCGCGAACTCGAACAACGGCGTCACGGCGCGACGGTGTAGTTGAGCGTCAGCCGCCCGCCGTCGACATAGACGATCTCGCCGGTCATGTAGCTCGACGCGCTGCTGACCAGGAATGCGCAGACGTCGGCGATCTCGCGCGGTTCGCCCAGGCGCTTCATCGGCGTGCGGCTCATGATGCGCTGGCGCGCCTCGTCGCTGCCGAGGACCGCGTTCTTCGCCAGTTCGGTTGCGATCGTGCCCGGCGCGACCGCGTTGACGCGGATGCCGTGGTCGACGAGCGCGAGTGCCATCACGCGGGTGAGCTGGTTCACGCCGCCCTTGCTGACGTTGTAGCTGGCGATGCTCGGGATCGCCATCACGCCGTTGACCGAGCTCATGTTGACGATCGCGCCGCCGTGGCCGCCGGCGACCATCGCGCGCGCCACCGCCTGGCCGACGAGGAAGGCACCCTTGAGGTTGACGTCGAGCACCGCGTCCCAGTCGGCCTCGGAGATGTCGAGGAAGTTCGCGGCCTTGAAGATGCCGGCGTTGTTGACCAGCGCATCGACGCGCCCGAACGCCTGCAGCGTGGCGGCGAGCGCGGCGCCGACCGCGCGCGCATTGGCGACGTTGCAGTGCCGGAAGATCGCGCGTGCGCCGCGCTCGACCAGGGCGTTCGCCAGCGCCTGGCCACGTGCATCGTCCACGTCCCACAGTGCAACCGTGGCGCCGTCTTGCGCGAGGCGCTCGGCGCAGGCCGCGCCGATTCCTTGCGCTGCGCCGGTGACGATCGCGACCTGGTTTTCGAGGTGGAAGTTCACGGGGCTCATTGCATCCTCCGGTTCATCGTTGCCTGCGGTTCAGCCACACGGCCGTGCCCTGCGCGTTCAGTTCGAGGTCGAGCGCCAGCAGCTCGTCGATGCGGGCCTGGGCAAGTGTGCAGCCGTGCTCGCGCAGGTGCTTCAGGTAGATCGCGCCGAAGCCCTGCATCAGCGCGGCGTGGCGTTCGCGGCCGGCGGGCAGGGTGGCCGACAGGGCGAGCGCGAGCGCGACCATTTCGTCCATCTGCGCGAGCAGCAAGGCGCCCAGGCGCGGCGCGTCGGCGACGCGGCCGTAGTGGGTGAGGTACAGGCACGCGGGCTCGTAGGCGAGCAGGCGCTGCACCGAACGGCGCAGCGCCTCGGGCTCGAATTGCACCGGCGTGGTGGTGGGCATCACCCACGCGCCCTTGGGTGTGTCGAACTCGCGGTACGACAGCCCGAAGGTGTCGCCGGTGAACCAGCCGCGGCTGCGCGCGTCCCAGATGCAGTGGTGGTGGCGGGCGTGGCCGGGTGTGTCGAGGAAGGTCAGCGGCCGGCCCGCGAGGTCGAGCGTCATGCCGTCTTCGGTGCACAGCACGCGGGCCGCCGGCACCGGGACGATGCGGCCGTACGCGCGCAGCACTTCGTCCTCGCCGTAGACGCCACCGGCGCTTCTCGTCAGCTGGCCCGGCTCGATCAAGTGGCGGGCGCCGTGCGGGTGCACCACCAGACGAGCGCTCGGCAGCTGCTGCATCAGCAGCCCGACGCCGCCGGCGTGGTCCAGGTGCACGTGGGTGGCGATCACGTAGTCGACGGCCTCGAGCGCGACGCCGGCGGCCCCGAGCGCGGCCAGCAGGCGCGGCACCGAACTGTTGGTGCCGGTGTCGACGAACGCGGCACGGCCGTTCTCCACGATCAGGTAGCTCGCGTCGAACATCGGGCGATGAAAGCCGGTGTCGATGACGTGGATGCCATGGTCGAGCGGTTGCGCGAAAGGCAAAGATGCGAGCATGAGGGTGCTGGTGACCGGAGCGTGAACGATCGATTCTAGGGACCGACGTGCCGCGAACGCCGCCACTTCGATGCAACTCGGCATCGCCGACAGGGTCGCAGTCCTTTCCGGTTGAAGCCTGTGGAGACGAAGATGATGCAGCGCGATCGTGGGTGGCTGCGCTTGGGCGTGTCGCTGTTCGCGGGCGTTGCGGTGCTCGGCGGGTGTGCGTCGCTCGCGCCGGGCGGGTTGCCGCTGGGCACGCCGATCGCCCAGGCCCGCCAGGCCTGGTTCGGCCCGGCTGCGCAGTACCCGCTGCCCGGCGGCGGCACGCGGCTCGAGTTCGACCAGGGCTCGTTCGGCCGGCAGACCTACATGCTCGACTTCGACGCCGCGGGCCGGCTCGTGGCGTTGAACCAGGTGCTCAACGAAGCGAACTTCGCGACCATCACGCCCGGCCTGCCGGCCGCCGAGGTGCTGCTGCGGCTGGGCCACCCGGTGCAGGTGTTCCCGGTCGGTTGGCAAAAGCTCCAGGTCTGGAACTACCGCTACCCGGGCGGTGACTGCGTGTGGTTCCAGGTGTCGATCAGCGACGCCACGCAGCGCGTCACCGAAGCGGGCATGGGCACCGACCCGGCTTGCGACCGGCCCGCCGATGGCATGGGCTGGCAGTGAACCTGCCCGGGCCGGTGCTGTGCGCTCAGGCGGCCAGCAACTGGCGCAGCACGAACGGCAGGATGCCGCCGTGCTTGTAGTAGTCGACCTCGATCGGCGTGTCGATGCGCAGCACCAGCGGCACCTCGCGCGCGCCACCGGCCGCGTCGCGGATGACCAGCGTGGCCGGCTGCTGGGGCTTGATGTCGGCGGCGAGCCGGATGTCGAAGGTCTCGTTGCCGCGGATGCCGAGCGACTCCCAGGAGTCGCCGGCCTTGAACTGCAGCGGCAGCACGCCCATGCCGACCAGGTTGCTGCGGTGGATGCGCTCGAAGCTGCGCGCGATCACCGCCTTGATGCCCAGCAGCTGCGTGCCCTTGGCGGCCCAGTCGCGGCTCGAACCGGTGCCGTATTCCTCGCCACCGAAGATCACCGTGGGCGTGCCCTGTGCGATGTATTTCATCGCGGCGTCGTAGATGAACATCTTCTGGCCACCGGCGACGAACTCGGCGCTGCCCGCGTCATGTTGGAACAGCGTCACCCCGCCTTCCTCGCGCGAGCCGTCGGGGCCGGGCGGGATCATCAGGTTCTTGATGCGCACGTTGGCGAAGGTGCCGCGCATCATCACGTCGTGGTTGCCGCGACGCGAGCCGTAGGAGTTGAAGTCGGCCGGCTGCACGCCGTGGGCCTTCAGCCAGAGGCCGGCGGGTGAACTTTCCTTGATCGAGCCCGCGGGCGAGATGTGGTCGGTGGTGATCGAGTCGCCGAACAGCGCCATCGCGCGCGCGCCGGTCACGCCGGCCACCAGCGCGGGCGGGGCCATCGTGAAGCCGTCGAAGAACGGCGGGCGCGCGATGTAGGTCGACTCCGGCCAGTCGTAGACCTGGCCCTTCACGCCCTTGATCTTCTCCCACAGCTTGCCGGGCTCGCGCCTGACCTTGTCGTAGTTGGCCTTGAAGGCCTTGCCGTTCATCGCGTACTTCATCAGCGCGTAGATCTCGTCGCTGGTCGGCCAGACGTCGCCGAGGAACACGTCGCGCCCGCCCTTGCCCTGGCCCAGCGGCTCGGTCATCAGGTCTTTGAGCACCGTGCCGGCGATCGCGTAGGCCACCACCAGCGGCGGGCTGGCGAGGAAGTTCGCCTTCAGGTTCGGGTGGATGCGGGCCTCGAAGTTGCGGTTGCCCGAGAGCACCGCGGCGCAGACCAGGTCGTTCTTCGTGATCGCCTCGTTGAACTCGGGCCGCAGATCGCCGGCGTTGCCGATGCAGGTGGTGCAGCCGTACGCGGCGACATTGAAGCCGAGCTTTTCGAGGTAGGGCAGCAGGCCGGCCTTCTCGAGATACTCAGTGACGATGCGCGAGCCGGGGGCGAGCGAGGTCTTGCTGTGCGGTGCCACCTTCAGGCCGGCCTGCACCGCCTTCTTGGCCAGCAGGCCGGCGGCGAGCAGCACGCTCGGGTTCGAGGTGTTGGTGCACGAGGTGATGGCGGCGATCAGCACATCGCCGTTGCCCAGCGACGTGTCGCAAACCCTGGGTTGCAGCGACTTCGCCTCGAATTGCGCGGCCTGCAGCGTCGGGTGCCCACCGTTCATCTCGACCACCTGCCTGGGCGCGCCGGGCATCGTCGCGGGCGCCTCGGCGGGCACGGTCTCGGCGGCGTCCTGCGCGCGCACCACGTGACGCGTGTGCAGGTGTGCGGCCGGCTGGTTGAAGCCGTTCTCGGCGGGCGGCTTGCTGAACAGCGAGGTGAACTGTGCCTTCACGTGGCCGAGTTCGATCCGGTCCTGCGGGCGCTTCGGTCCGGCCAGGCTCGGTGCCACGGTGCCGAGGTCGAGCGTGACCACCTGGGTGTAGTCGACCTCGCCGCGGCGTGGCGCGCCGAACAGGCCCTGCGCCTTGAAGTAGGCCTCGAAGGCCTCGATCTCGCCTTTGGTGCGGCCGGTGCCCCTGAAGTACTGAACCGTCTTCTCGTCGACCGGGAAGAAGCCCATCGTCGCGCCGTATTCGGGTGCCATGTTGCCGATGGTCGCGCGGTCCGGCAGGGCCAGGCCGCTCGTGCCCGCACCGAAGAATTCGACGAACTTGCCGACCACTTTTTCGCGGCGCAGGATCTCGGTCACGGTCAGCACCAGGTCGGTGGCGGTCACGCCTTCGCGCAGCCGGCCGGTGAACTCGAAGCCGACCACATCGGGCGTCAGGAAGTACACCGGCTGGCCCAGCATGCCGGCCTCGGCCTCGATGCCGCCCACGCCCCAACCGACCACGCCGATGCCGTTGATCATGGTGGTGTGGCTGTCGGTGCCCACCAGCGAATCGGGGTAGTAGACGGTCTGCCCCGTCGCCTTGTCCTTGGCCTTGTGCACGCCGCGCGCCAGGTACTCGAGGTTGACCTGGTGGACGATGCCGAAGCCCGGCGGCACGACGCCGAAGGTGTCGAACGCCTGCATGCCCCACTTCATGAACTGGTAGCGCTCCTGGTTGCGCTTGAACTCGAGCTTCATGTTCAGGTCGAGCGAGTTCCTGGTGCCGTAGTGGTCGA
>JAGWTP010000140.1 GCA_028868895.1 Burkholderiales bacterium | reverse complement strand
GATTTCGAACTCAAGGGTTCGGGCATGAAGATGGGCGGCGGGCCGAAGCCCTTCGGCGTCGACGTGGAGCAGATCCCCGAGCTGCTCGGCATGATCGCCGGCGCCGGCCTGCGGTTCGAAGGCTTCCACCTGTTCGCGGGGTCGCAAAATCTGCGCTCCGAGTCGATCTGCGAGGCCCAGCTCAAGTCTTATGAACTGGCATTGCGGCTGGCCGATCGGGCGCCCATGCCGGTGCGGTTCCTGAACCTCGGCGGCGGCTTCGGGATTCCCTATTTCCCTGGCGAACAAAGGCTCGACCTGCGGCCGATCGCCGACAACCTGGGCCGGCTGGTGGCGCGCGCCCAGCGCGACTTGCCGCAGGCCGCGCTCGTCATCGAACTCGGCCGCTACCTGGTGGGCGAGGCGGGCGTGTACGTCACCCGCATCATCGACCGCAAGGTGTCGCGTGGGCAGGTGTTCCTGGTCGCCGATGGTGGCCTGAACCATCACCTGTCGGCTTCAGGAAATTTTGGCCAGGTGATTCGCAAGAACTACCCGGTGACGATCAGCCGTCAAACCGGTGTCGGTGCCGCGGACCGCGAACTGGCTTCGGTTGTCGGCCCGCTGTGCACGCCGCTGGACCTGCTGGCAGACCGCATGGAGTTGCCCGTGGCGCAGCCGGGCGATCTGGTGGTGGTGTTCCAGTCGGGTGCCTACGGCGCCAGCGCCAGCCCGCAGGCGTTCCTCGGGCACCCGCCTTGCATTGAAATTCTGGTGTAGGCATGGGACATCGCGAGTTCGGTCGACGGCTCGCAGGCCGATACGTGCGCCGTGTCCTTGACATCGCCCGGGCAACCGCCAAAGGGACAGCGCAAGTCCTGATTAGTCGGGAGGCCTGGCTCACGCTGTCGATCCACGATCGACTCGGGTTTGCTGCTTGTCGACTCGGTCAGGCCCGAGTTCTTCCTGAGCTGCTACACGCTCAGCGCATCTGAGGTCCGCCAGGCCTCAAACCATTGCACGAACTTCGCAAGCCCCTCGCGCAGCGGCGTGGCCGGCTCGAAGCCCACCCGCGCGCGCAGTTTGTCGA
The DNA here is from genome assembly GCA_028868895.1 of Burkholderiales bacterium. Taxonomy (GTDB): domain Bacteria; phylum Pseudomonadota; class Gammaproteobacteria; order Burkholderiales; family Burkholderiaceae_C; genus LMDS01. The sequence continues at coordinate 6,777 of JAGWTP010000140.1, read as the reverse complement.
CGTTGGCGCAGGTGGCGCGCACGTCGCCCGGCTGCATCGGCAGGAACTCGAGCTTCGGCACCACGCCGAGCAGGCTCGACAGGGTCTGGATGAATTCGAGCACCGTGACCGGCTGGTGGTTGCCGATGTTGAAGATCTCGTGCATCGGGTCGTCGGCGCGGCGCGGCGACAGCGCCAGCCGAACCACGCCTTCGGTGATGTCGTCGATGTAGGTGAAATCGCGCTGCAGCGTGCCGCCGGCGAACACGGGCAGCGCCTCACCCGCGACCAGCCGCTGCGCGAAGCTGAAATAGGCCATGTCCGGGCGGCCCCACGGGCCGTACACGGTGAAGAAGCGCAGCCCCGTGCAGCGCATTCCATGGATGTGGCTGTAGGCGTGCGCCATCAGCTCGTTGGCCTTCTTGGTCGCGGCGTACAGCGACACGGGCGCGTCGGTGCGCTGCGATTCGTGAAAGGGCGTTTGCGTGCTGTCGCCGTACACGCTGCTGGAGCTGGCGTAGACGAGGTGTTCGACGCCGCCCGACTTTGCCGCCTCGAGCACATTGGCGAATCCGACGAGATTGGCGCTCACGTAATCCTCGGGATGCGTGATCGAGTGGCGCACGCCCGCCTGCGCGGCCAGGTGAACCACGCGCGCCGGGCGCCGGCGCTCGAACAGCTCGCGCAGCGCGGCGCCGTCGGCCACGTCGACCGCTTCGCAGTTCACGCCACAAGGGGTCAGCAGCGCGGCGACCCGGGCGCGCTTGAGCGCCGGGTCGTAGTAGTCGTTGAAGTTGTCGCAGCCGACCACCTCATGGCCGAGCGCGCGCAGGCGCGCGGCGACGTGGGCACCGATGAATCCGGCTGCACCGGTGACGAGGATCGCAGATGTAGGCATGGGTCGGATTGAAGCTGAAAGTCCGGGCGGTGCGCCGACGCCTCATTGTCTATGATGCGTTCGCCCGGCAGGACGATGGCGGCGATCAGGCCGTCGATTACACCGTCACGCCGTTGTGCACTCAACGCGAACAACAAGGAATGTTTCTCCGATGAAGATCACGGTGTGCGGTTCCGGCTACGTGGGCCTGGTCACGGGAGCTTGCCTCTCGGAGATGGGCAACCACGTTGTCTGCCTCGATGTGGATCAAAAGAAGATCGAGGTTCTGCAGGGCGGGGGCCTGCCGATCCACGAGCCCGGTCTGCAGGAGATGGTGGAGCGCAATGCCCGGGCGGGCCGGCTCCAGTTCACCACCGACATCGACCATGCCGTCGCTCACGGCGCCATCCAGTTCATTGCGGTGGGCACGCCGCCCGGCATGGACGGTTCGGCAGACCTGCGGCACGTGCTGCAGGCGGCGCGCGCGATCGGCGAGCGCATGACCGAGTACAAGTTGATCGTCGACAAGAGCACCGTGCCGGTGGGCACCGGCGACGCGGTCGAGTCCGTGCTGCGCGAGACACTGGCCGCGCGCGGCGTGTCGCTGGCGTTTTCCGTGGTGTCCAACCCGGAGTTTCTGAAGGAGGGCGCGGCCGTCGACGACTTCATGCGGCCGGACCGGGTGGTCATCGGCGCCGACGACGAGCAGGCCGTGCACCTGATGCGTGCCGTGTACGGGCCGTTCGTGCGCAACCGCGACCGCATGCTGGTGATGGACCGGCGCAGCGCCGAGCTGACGAAGTACGCGGCCAACGCGATGCTCGCGACCCGAATCAGCTTCATGAACGAACTCGCGAACCTGGCGGAGCGGCTGGGCGCGGACATCGAACTGGTGCGCCAGGGCATGGGTACCGACCCGCGCATCGGCACCCAGTTTCTCTATGCGGGTTGCGGATACGGCGGATCCTGCTTTCCGAAGGACGTCAAGGCGCTCATGCACACCGGCACCGAAGCCGGCATGAATCTGCAGGTGCTGCGGGCCGTCGAAGCCGTCAACGACGCCCAGAAGCAGACCCTGGTCGACAAGGTGGTCGCGCGCTTCGGCGCCGACCTGTCCAACCACCGCTTCGCGGTCTGGGGACTGGCGTTCAAGCCCGGCACCGACGACATGCGCGAGGCACCCAGCCTCGTGGTGGTGCGCGGGCTCACCGAGCGCGGCGCCGCAGTCGTTGCCTACGACCCGGTGGCGATGGACGAGGGGCGGCGCTGCATGAGCGGCTGGACCGGCGTGGAGTTCGTGCCGAGCGCGGCCGAAGCGGTGCAGGGCGCCGATGCGCTCATCATCGTCACGGAATGGAAGGAGTTTCGCAGTCCGGACTTCGACCACCTCAAGCGAACGCTGCGCCACCCGGTGGTCGTTGACGGGCGCAACCTGTTCGAGCCGGAGTTGATGCTCGCCGAAGGGCTGGAGTATTACTGCGTCGGGCGTGCGGCCCCGGTCATTGCGCGGCGATAGCGCACTGCGGTCCCCGCGCACCACCGATGGTTGAACGCGGCCGGCGTGGCCTCGACCCGGCGGTTCTTGCCAGCTTCGTCACGGCCGCGCTCGCCTTTGGTGCCGGTGCCGTTCTGGCCTGGCATCACCCGGTCGCGCCTGCCACCGTGCTCGCCAGTTTCATGGTGTGCTGTGCGGTGGTGGCATGGCGACCCGGGATCTGGCTCGTTGTGGTGCCGGCGGCGTTGCCGCTGCTGAACTTCTCGCCATGGACCGGCTGGATTACTTTCGATGAATTCGACCTGCTCGTTCTGGCCGCGCTCGCGGCCGGGTACGCGCGGCTGGCCGCGGCGCCCTCGGGGTTCGTTTTCGATCACATGGGTTCGGCGCAATCGCGGTCGCAATGGAGCGCCGGCGCCGCGCTGGCGCTCGCGTTCGCGGCACTCGGGTTGCTCGGCCTGTGCCGCGGCGTGGCCGACGCAGGGGGCTGGGCTTTCGGCTGGTTCGATGGCTACGTGCAGGCCGTCAACAGCGTGCGGGTCGGTAAGAGTCTGCTGTACGCCGCGATGTTCTGGCCGTTGCTGCGTTATGAGTTGCGACGTTCGACACCGCAGGCGATTCTGCGCCTGTCGCTGGGCATGCAGGTGGGCTTGACGTTCGTCGTCCTGGCGGTGCTGTGGGAACGCGCCGCCTACCCTGGGCTGCTCGACTTCTCGAGCCGCTACCGCACCACGGCGCTGTTCTGGGAGATGCATGTCGGTGGCGCCGCCATCGACGGCTATCTGGCGCTCGCAACGCCGTTCGCGGCCTTGGCGCTGTGGAGTGCGCGTTCGCGCCGCGCGTGGGCGGCGGCGGCCGGCCTCGCGTTGCTGACGGGGTATGCGTGCCTGACGACGTACTCGCGCGGTGTGTACCTGGCAGTCGCCGCGCCGCTGTTGGGGTTGGCTGTTGCGTGGTGGTGGCTGGGTCGCGACACATCGAGCCGGCGCCCCGCATTCAAGGCGTTGGCCCGGTGGCTGATGGCCGCGGCAGTTGCTGCATCGTTGCTGAGCGCCGCTTTCGCGATGCTGGGCTACGCCGGCCTGGGCGGCGCCATGGCCGCCTTGATCTCGCTGACGCTGGTCCTGCGCGTGCGCCGGCCCGCCCTGCGCTGGCGCACCTCGGCGACGATGTTCCTGATGCTGGCGCTGTTGACCGAAGCGGTGGCGGTGATCGGCGGCGGCTCGTTCATGCGCATGCGGCTGCTGGAAAGCGAGCACGATTTCGGGTCGCGCCTGGCCCATTGGCGCCATGGCCTGGGCTTGCTGCACGGGCCGACCGACTGGCTGCTCGGCATCGGCCTGGGGCGCTTGCCCTCGCACTACGCGCGATTCGTTCCAGGGGGTGAATTCTCCGGGGCCGTCTCGCTGGCACCGAGCGAAGCAGGCCGGCAGGTGCTGCGGCTGTCGGGGCCACCGACCGACGAGGATCTGGGCGGTCTGTATGCATTGACCCAGCGCGTGGCGCTGTTGCCAGGCGGCGCGTACCGCGTGAGCCTGGTTGTCCGGGCCACGGTGACGACCGAGCTGAGCCTGAGCGTGTGCGAGGAGCACCTGCTGTACGCCCGCAATTGCCAATTGGCCGCCGTGCGCGTGGAACCTCGGGGCGGCGGCTGGCAGCAGCTGACGGCCCGCCTGCGCGGGCCGGTGCTCTCGGCCGGAGACTGGTACGCACCGAGGCTCGGTGTGTTCGCGATGTCGGTGACCAACGCCGGCGCCGCGGCGGAGGTGGCGCATGTCGAGCTGCTGGCCCCCGATGGCGACGAACTGCTGGCGAACCGCGACTTTGCGGCGGCGCTGGCGCACTGGTTCCCTGCCGCTCAGTTCTACTTCATGCCCTGGCACATCGATAACCTGGCGCTCGAGATCCTGATCGAACGTGGTCTGTCGGGACTGGCGGTGTTTGTCGCGCTGCTCGGCTGCGTCCTAGTGCGGCTGGCAAGACTGGCCCGTGCCGGATCGTCATTCGCCCCCATTCTGGCAGCGTCGTTGTGCGGCGCGCTGTTGGTCGGGTCGGTCAGCAGCCTGATGGATGTGCCGCAGGTCGCGTTCCTGCTACTGTTTTTGGTGGTCGTTTCGCTTCAGTTGCCGATCCAGAACCGCGTCCTCGCCGCCGACTAGGCGCGGATCGTGATTGCCGTTCACATCGAGGGGTGGGTCGGATTCGCAAACCACGTTGGATGCTTTTGCCGGCGTGCCATTTGATATCATTTACCGAAGTCACTTTGATTTCGACGGTGCCATCATGACCAACCTCAGCATCCGCGGCCTTGACGCCAAGGCACTTGCCGAATTGAAGTCGCGGGCGGCGCGCGAAGATGCCAGCGTCAACACACTGGTGGTTCGTCTGATCGAGCAGGGCCTGGGCCACCGACGGGCCAAACCGCTGCTTCGTCGTCATGACGACCTCGACGACCTGGCGGGGACTTGGCGCAAGAACGAAGGAGCCGAGTTCGAGCGCGCCACGGCGCCGTTCGGTGCAATCGATCCCCAGCTCTGGAAGTAGCGCATGCGCCCCGTTCTGCTCGACACCAACGCCTACACGGCGTTCATGCTCGGCGCGGCCGAGGTGTTTGAGGTTGTCGCGCACGCCGAGAGGCTGTATCTGACCAGCATCGTGCTCGGCGAGCTGCTCGGAGGGTTCGCCGCCGGAACCCGGGAGCCGAAGAACCGGGCCGAACTGGCCCGGTTCCTGGACTCGCCGCGCGTCGAGGTTCTCCCCGTCACGGCTCAGACAGCCGACAGCTATGCGCTCGTTTACGTCGGTTTGCGTCGCAAGGGTCAGCCGATTCCGACAAACGATCTTTGGATCGCGGCCAGCGCGTTGGAACACGGCGCAGCCTTGTTGACGCGCGACGCTCACTTCTCGCAGATCGACGGTTTGCGCTGCGGGCAACGGTTGGAAGACTTTCTGCCATAGCGCGCTCCAGTGCGTTCTGAAGACGACGGAAATCAACCGGAAGCAGACGCATTCGTCATGCCGTGCCCCACACACAAAACTCCTGACAGGTTCGCCGGCCAGAACGCGTGCCGCCTGGATCCGGAGTCTGATCAAGTCGATCACGTTGGGCGGGCATCGCGCTGGAATGTGATGCGCGCCTTCGCCGTCGTTCGCGGAACGTCGACTCCAGCCGTCGTACTTTCTCGTCGAGGCCGCGGGCCACGTGGCATCTGGCTGCTGGCACTGCTGTGCGGCGCAGCCGCAGCGCAGGTCCCCACACTCACGCTCGACTCCCTGCCCAGGCCCGCGACCCCGCCCGCCGAAACCGGCCCGGTCGTGCCGGCGCAGGTGCAGAGCTGGCGCCAGGAGGCCCAGGCCTACGAATACGGCGACGGCGTCGCGCGCGACCCGGTGCGCGCGGCGCAGTTGTATTGCCGGGCGGCTCGGTACGGCGACCCGCAGGCGCAATACAACCTGGCCTGGATGCTGACCAATGCGCGTGGCATCGAGCGCGACGAGGCGCAGGCGGCGCACCTGTTCGCCGCCGCCGCCGAGCAGGGCATGGTGCAGGCGCAGAACATGCTGGCGCTGATGGGTACGCCGCGCGGTGCGCCGCCGGCCTGCCTGCGCCCGCCCGAGTCCGACCCGCTGGCCGCGGCGGCCGCGCCCGCGAAGCCGCCGCTGGCGCGCCAGGCCGCAGTGATGGCGGCTCTGCCTGTGCCGGCGAACGCACCGGAGCCGATCGTCCGGTTCGTCAACCTCGTCGCACCCGAATACCACCTGGCGCCGCAACTGGTGCTGGCGGTGATGGCGACCGAATCCAACTTCAACCCCTGGGCGGTGTCGCCGAGGAACGCCCAGGGCCTGATGCAGCTGATCCCCGACACGGCGGCGCGTTTCAAGGTGCGCCACATCACCGACCCGGTGCAGAACATCCGCGGCGGCATGGCCTACCTGCGCTGGTTGCTGGCGTACTTCGAAGGCGATCTCACCCTCGCGCTGGCCGCCTACAACGCCGGCGAGAAGGCGGTGGAGCACTACCGCGGCGTGCCGCCGTATGCCGAGACGCGCCTGTACGTGCGGCGCATCCTCGCAGCCATGGGGGGTCAGCGCACGCAGCCGTTCGACCCCGCGGTGACCGCGCCATCGGGCTTGCTGGCGCTGCTTCGCCAGCCTGCGCGACTGCGTTGACGCGCCCGGTCTCGGTCACCATGAACCTGCGACGCGCTTTGACGCATTTGCTCAAACACTGCACAAGCGACTTCATGTCGCGGTGGATTTCGAGCACCTGAAATCCCGTGAACCGTCAGGCTCGCGTGCTCCTCGGTGGCGCACGCGGTGTCGACCCGTCAGACGGCGTCCGGCGGCGCGCCGCGGAAGAACGAAGGTGGGAGCATGGCCTGCTCGAGCATTTCGATGCTGCGATGCTCGACGCCGTGTTCGATGA
>JAGWTP010000139.1 GCA_028868895.1 Burkholderiales bacterium | reverse complement strand
CCTGTTGAACAACTTCCTCTACGACCTGTCGGAGGTGGCGATTCCGCTCGATCGCGTCGACCCGTCGCAGCTGCGTCGGCCGAAGGTCTGGGACATCGCCTTCATCAGCAACTTCATGATCGCGTTCGGCACCTTGAGCTCGCTGTTCGACCTGCTGACCTTCGCGATCCTGATCGAGGTGCTGAAGGCCGGTGAAGCGCAATTCCAGACCGCGTGGTTCGTCGAGTCGATGGCCACGCAGGTGCTGGTCGTGTTCGTGATCCGCACCCGCGCATTGCCGTGGCGCAGTCGGCCGGCACCGTGGCTCAACGTCTCCACGCTGGCCGTCGCGGCGCTGGCCGTCTTGTTGCCGTACACGGCGCTGGGCGGCGCCTTCGGCTTCGTGCCGCTGCCGCTGTGGTTCGTTGCCGCGGTCGGCGCGTTGACCGGCGTCTACCTGGTCGCCGCGGAGTTCGCCAAGCAGCGGTTCTATCGGTTGACGCTGCTCAAGCGGGCACCGCGGCCGCGACCTATGCTGCAGGCACGACGCGCCGGCCCGCCGCCAGGTCGGCCGCCCGCGCCACCTGCCGCGAGGTGAATGCCATGGACACCCAGTTTCGACCTGCCGACCTGATGGATCGCGATCGTCTGGTCGCCAACCTGAAGCAGTTGGTCGACGAAGCCGATCAGCTGCTGCACAGCGCCCGGCACGGCGGTGCCGAGCCGTTCGGCGCTGCGCGCGCCAAGTTCGAATCGCGCCTGCGCCACGCCCGCGCCGAATGGGCCGACCTGCAGGACCATGCCGGCTACCGCGTCAGGCGCGTGGCCCGCCGCACCGACCTGGCGGCGCACGACCACCCGTACGCGGCGATGGGAATGGCCGCGGGCATCGGCGTGTTGCTGGGCATGCTGATCCGCCATCGGTAAGTGGATGCCGCGCGGCCGCAGCAACGCGGTCACTCGGCCGGCCGTCGATCGACGACCCGCATCAACTTGCCGCTGCGCGGCTGGCGCAGCGGCGCCGCATTGCCGTGCGCGAGCGTCACGTTGGCCAGGCCGTGCTGCGCCAGATAGGCCTCGAGCGCGCCGCGCGCGCGGCCGAAGGCGGCAGCCGGGTCGGGCTGCGTGGCCTCGAAGCGCAGTTCGAGTGCGGACGGTCCCGTGCCCAGCAGCTGGAACTGGGTGACTTGCGCACCCTCCTCGATCACCGTCATCAGCGCCAGCGGCAGCAGCGTGACCGCGCGGCCCCGCGCGTCGCGCAGCACCAGCGTTTGATCCGAGCGGCCCTGCACTTCGATGACCGGAAAGGCGCTGCCGCACGGGCACCGCTCGGCGACGAAGCGCAGGCTGTCGTCGAGCCGGTAGCGCAGCAGCGGCTGGACCCGGTTGGCCAGGTTGGTCAGCAGCACCGAATGCGAAGGAGAGCCGATCGGCACCGGGCGCAACCGGTCGTCGACCGGTTCGATGATCACCCAGTCGGCGTTCAGGTGCAGGTGGTCGTGCCGGCACTCCCAGGCCATCGAGAAGAACTCCGAGGCGCCGTAGTTGTTGCGCAGCGCGCAGCCGAAGGCGGCGCGGATGCGCGTGCGCTGCTCGGCGCTCAACTGCTCGCCGCCGACCCAGACCTCCGCCAACTTCAGGTGCAGCGCGCCTTCGGACTGCTGCTGCGCCAGCGCGGCGGCGCAACTCGGGTAAGTGATCAACACGTTCGGCGCCCACGCCTGCAACTGCCGCGCGAGTTCGCGCAGCGGCGTCTGCACCGAGTACGCACGGATCACCGGTGCGAGCCATTGCAGCAGTGGCGGGATCGACGCTGCGCCGATGCGCCGCAGCCGCTCGATGCTGGCACCACCGGCGAAGTGGCCACCGGTGGCGGCGACGAACGCATAGCGCTGCGCGGGGTTCCACGGAACCAGCGGCGCCAGCCCGGTGCCCACGCCGCGCAGCCGCAACGCATCGAGCGCGTCGAACGCGGCCAGGCTGGGCGCGTCCTGCACGAAGATGCCAGGCTCGCCGCTGGTGCCCGAACTGGTCCACACCAGGTACTCGCCGAGGTAGGCGTCGGCCAGCCGGGCCGGGTCGCTCAGAAAGCGTTCGACGCCGGCGCGGGTGATGCGCCGGTCGGTCGCCCAGTCGTCGAAGCGGCCCATCAGCTCGGCCTTGCCGACCGGTGCGATGTCGACCAGGCGCGGCCGCGCCGTGGCGGGCAACGCCGCGAGGCGCTCGCGATAGAACGGCGAGCCGGCGCGGCTGGCGTCGAGCAGCCGCGCGAGCCGGGCGTCGCGCTGCCGGCGCCCGACGCCGAGCGGGTCGAGCCCGGCCGCGAACGTCTCGGCCAGGGTCTGGGCCCAAAGCCACGGGGCCGCCAGAGAAGCTTGCGCGCTTGTCATGGGGCCATGGTGCGCGGGCGCAACGGGCCGACCTTGAGTCCGGTCAATGTTGTCGATCTGCCGCGCGATGGGACCGAGCGCCATCGCAGCGCGGCCGTCGATCGCGCAAGGCCAGGCCGGCTACTTCTGCAGCCTCTCGATGCCCAGCGCCTTCAGCACGTACTTCTCGTACACCGGCTCGGAGCTGCCGGTCTTCATCTTGCGGATGAAGTACTTCTCGAACGCGACCTTGGCCAGGTGCACCCACTTGCCCTTCTTGAACCAGTTGACGTTGCGTGGCGGGATCTGCGGCAGCGCGACGAACGCGGCGCCGGTGTCGCCCATGTCGGCCAGGCAGATGGCGTTCCAGGTGGCCTTGGCATCGGCCGGCTGGCCGGCAAGGTCGGCGGCGATGTTGTGCACGATCGCGGTGATCATCGTCTCGATCATGTAGCCGGTCTTCGGTGCGCCGGTGGGCACCGGCGTGACCTCGACCGGCGGGATCGCCACGCACACCCCGGCGGCGTAGATGTTGCGGTACTTCTTGCTGCGCTGGAACTCGTCGATCAGCACCATGCCACGCGGGTTGCACAGGCCCTCGACGGCGGCCACCGGATCCACGCCCTTGAAGGCCGGCAGCATCATGCTGAACTTGAACGGCAACTCGTGTTCCTTCTTGGTTGCGCCGTGCTCGTCGAGTTCGGTGACGAACATCTTGCCGGCCTCGACCCGGGTCACTTTGGCGTTGGTGATCCACTTGATGTCGTTGGAGCGGAACTCGCTCTCGAGCATCGTCTTGGAGTCGCCCACGCCGCCCAGGCCCAGGTGGCCGACGTACGGCTCGCTGCTCACGTAGGTGATGGGCACCTTGTTGCGCAGCTTGCGGCGCTTCAGGTCGGTGCTGAAGATGAACGCGAACTCGTAGGCCGGCCCGAAGCACGACGCGCCGGGCATGGCGCCGATGATGGCCGGGCCCGGGTCGTCGAGAAAGCGCCGGTAGCCGGCCCAGGCCTGCTCGGCGTGGTCGATGGTGCAGACCGACTGGGTGTGGCCCTGCGGGCCGGCGCCCGGCACCTCGTCGAACGCGAGCTTCGGGCCGGTGGTGACGACCAGGAAATCGTAGTCGAGCCGGCTGCCGTCGGCGAGTTCGAGCGCGTTGCCGGCGGCATCGATGCGCGTCACCGGCTGGGCGACGAAGGCGATGTCCTTTTTTGCCAGGCATGGCCCGATCGGGAAGGTGACGGTGTCGCGCTCGCGCCAGCCCACCGCGACCCACGGGTTGGACGGCACGAACTGGAAGTAGTCGACCGCGTTGACCACGGTGACACGGTGCTCGCGGCCGAGCTTCTCGCGCAGTTCATAGGCAGCGGGCATCCCGCCGGTTCCGGCACCGAGTACGACGATGTGCGACATGGCAGTCTCCTGGTTTGAAATGGGCGGGATTCAGCGTCCACCCGGCGCTTGCAGTGAGGCGTTGACGGATTGCAGCGCGGCCTCGTCGAGCCGCCCGGCCAGCGCCGCCAGGCGCAGGCGGTTCGTCAGCAGATCGACCCGCGCCTGCACCAGCGCCAGTTCGGCGCTGGCGGCGTCGTTCTCGGCGTTGAGCAGGTCCAGCGTGGTGCGGTCGCCGACCTGGCGCCCCAGGCGCGTGGCGTCGAGCCGCAGGCGGCTGGCGTCCAGCGCCTGCGACAGCGCCTGCACGCGGCCGGCGCCGACCGTCAGGCCGAGCCAGGCGGCGCGCGTCTGCAGCTCGATCTGCTGGCGGGTGCGCGCGGCCTGCGCCTGGGCCTGGTCGATGCCGCGCTGCGCCTCGTCCTGGCGCGCGCTGCGCATGCCGCCGCTGTACAGCGGCACCGAGAGTTGCAGGCCGATCATGCGGTTGCCGGATCGGTTGCTCGCGCCGCCACCGGCATCGAAGCTGCCGCTGCCGCTGAGCCGCTCGTTGCCGACCTGTGCGACCAGGTCGACGCTGGGCGAGAGCGCCGCGCTCGTCTTGGCGGCCTCCTGGCGGGCCACCTCGACCGCATCGATCCGGGTGCGCAGCAGCAGGTTGTGCGCCGCCGCCTGCGACAGCCAGTACGCGAGGTCCGGCGTGTCCAGCGGCGCGGCGTCGCTGGCGGGCAGCAACATCTGCGCGGCGTCGGGCTGCAGGCCGGTCGCATCGGTGAAGGCCGCCTGCTTCAGCTGCAGGTCGGTTTCGAGCGCCAGCCGCTGGGCCGCGATGGCTTCGGATCGCGCCGCGGCTTCGTGGGTGTCGGTCACCGGCACGTCGCCCAGGCGGTAGCGGTCGCGCGCCTCGGCGAGCGCGTGGTCGACCGCGGCCTGCTGCTGGCGCAGCACGCGCAACGACTCCTGTGCCAGCACCACGTCGAAGTAGCGCTGCGCGGTGGTCAGCATCAAGGTCTGGCGGGCGTCCTGCCATTGCAGGTCGGCGACGTCGGCCGACAGCGTGAGCTGGCGGCCCTGCGCGTCGCGCTCGCGGCTGACCAGCGGCAGGCTCGCCGACAGCGCCCAGCGCCCCAGCGTGCCATGGTTGACCGAGGTGTTGAAGGCCACGCCGTCGGAAGTGCCGAAGCCCGGCGCCGAGAACTGCGCGCCGGTCACCGCGGTGTCGCTGCCGGCCACGCCGGCCGCACCCGACAGCACCACCGTGGGCCGCCACAGCGCGCTGGCCTGGCCGCGCCGCGCCGCGCCGGCCTGCTGGGCGGCGCGCGCGGCGGCGTAGTCGAGGTCGTGCTGCTGCGCGCCGCGCCACGCGTCGACGAGGTCGGTGGCGCCGGCGGGCAGCGCCGGCGCCGCCAGGGCGGCGGCGAGCAGCGTCGGTGCGAACCAGCGCGGCGCGCGCATCAGGCCGCTCCCTGCGGCAGGTGCTGCCGCACCCAGGCCACGAGCTGCGCGGCGGGCACGGCGCCCGACAGCCGCGCCGCCTCGGCGCCGCCCTTGAACAGGATCAGCGTCGGGATGCTGCGGATGTTGAAGCGCGCGCTGGCCAGCGGCGCAGCGTCGCTGTCGACCTTGGCGAAGCGCACGTCGGGAAGTTGCCGCGCGGCGGCGGCGAAATGCGGTGCCATGGTCTTGCACGGCCCGCACCAGTCGGCCCAGAAGTCCACCAGCACCGGCAGTTCGGTGCCGGCGATGAACCTGGGCAGCGCGGCGTCGCTCAGGTTGACCGGATCGGTCGCCATCAGCGCCGCACCGCAGCGCCCGCACACCGGCGCGTCGTGCAGGCGTTCATCGGGGATGCGGTTGGTGGTGCCGCACGAGGCGCAGACGAGGTGCATGGCGCCGCTCCTTCAGGCGCCGGGGCGCGCGCCGAGCTTGCGCATGATGTTCTCCATCAGGCACCACTTGGTCAATGCGCTTTGCAGCAGGTTGGCGCCGACGAAGGCGGTGAAGGCCAGGAACCATTCGCTGACGAAGACCGGGCTGCCGGGAATGCCCAGCGCCAGCGACAGCAGGATGAAGGTTCCGGCGACGAGACGAACGAGTTGCCAGGATGTCATGGTGTTGCTCCTTGAGGGGTGGATGGAAGAACGGGAGAGTCGGCCCCGGTGATCGCCCCGAGGCGGTTGCGGTAGGCCATGAAGTACAGCAGCGGGATCACCACCAGCGTCAGCACCGTGGAGACCAGGATGCCGAAGATCAGCGAGATCGCCAGGCCGTTGAAGATCGGGTCGTCGAGGATGAAGAACGCGCCGAGCATCGCCGCCAGGCCGGTCAGCACGATCGGCTGCGCGCGGGTGATCGCCGAATGCACCACCGCCTGCTTGAACGCCACGCCGGCGCGCACCTGCAGGTTGATGAAGTCCACCAGCAGGATCGAGTTGCGCACGATGATGCCGGCCAGCGCGATCATGCCGATCATGCTGGTCGCGGTGTATTGCGCGCCCAGCAGCGCGTGGCCCGGCATCACGCCGATGATGGTCAGCGGGATCGGCGCCATGATGATCAGCGGCGTCAGGTACGAGCCGAACTGCGCCACCACCAGCAGGTAGATCAGCACCAGGCCGACCGCGTAGGCCGCGCCCATGTCACGGAAGGTCTCGTAGGTGATCTGCCATTCGCCGTCCCACTTGACCGCGTAGTCGCGATACGGGTCGGTGGGCTGGTGGATGAAGTATTCGGCCACCTTGCCACCGCCCGGAGTAACGATGTCGGCCAGGTGGCTGCGCATGCCGAACATGCCGTACAGCGGGCTGTCGACGTGGCCGGCCATGTCGGCCACCACGTAGTCCACCGGCAGCAGGTCCTTGTGGTAGACCGGCTGCTCGCGCAAGGTGTCGCTGCGCGTCACCAGCTCGCGGATCGGCACCAGCTTGCCGGAGGCCGAGCGCACCGCCAGTTGCAGCAGGGTGTCGAGATCGCCCTGGTCGACGGCCGGCAGCTGCAGCGTGGCGGCGGCCGGGTACTTGGCGCCGTCGTGCAGGTAGCTGGTGGCTTCGCCGGCCAGCCCGGCGCGCAGCGTGGTCACGATCGCCTGCTGCGACACGCCGAGCATCGCCGCCTTGCGGCGATCGACCAGCAGCAGCGTGCGCGGCGCGGCGGCGATCGTGCTGTCGTCGATGTCGACCACGCCGGCCTGCCGGGCGAAGATCGCGCGCACCGCCTTGGCGACCTGTTGTCGCCCCGACGCCTGCGGCCCGTAGACCTCGGCGACGATCGGCGCCAGCACCGGCGGGCCCGGCGGCACCTCGACCACCTTGACGTTGGCGCCGAAGCGCGCACCGATCGTCTGCAACGCCGGGCGCACGCGCATCGCGATGGCGTGGCTCTGGTCGCTGCGCAGATGCTTGTCGAGCAGGTTGACCTGCAGGTCGCCGACCGCACCGCCGGTGCGCAGGTAGTACTGGCGCACCAGGCCGTTGAAGTTGATCGGCGCGGCCGTGCCCGCGTAGGCCTGGTAGTCGGTGACCTCGGGCACGGTGGCGAGGTACGCACCCAGTTCGTGCAGCACCGCCGCGGTCTTCTCGAGCGGCGTGCCGGCCGGCATGTCGACGATCACCTGGAACTCCGACTTGTTGTCGAACGGCAGCATCTTCAGCACCACCAGGCCCAGCACCGGCAGCGCCACCGAGACCGCGATCAGCGCGGCCACGCCCAGGCCCAGCCAGCGGCGGTTGCGCGCGCCCTTGGCGTCGTCGAGCAGCGGCCGGAAGATGCGCTCGAACAGCGGCGTGAGCCGGCTCGCCAGGCCGCGGCGCGGCGCCTTGTGGCCGGCATCGCCTTCGCCGCCGTGCGACGCCTTCATCCACAGCCGCGCCAGCCAGGGCGTGACGGTGAACGCGATCGCCAGCGAAATCAGCATGCCCATGCTGGCGTTGATCGGGATCGGGCTCATGTACGGGCCCATCAGCCCGGTGACGAAGGCCATCGGCAGCAACGCGGCAATGACGGTGAGCGTGGCCAGGATGGTCGGGCCGCCGACCTCGTCGACCGCGCCGGGGATCAGCTCGGTCAGCGTCTTGCCCGGGAACAGCTGCTGGTGGCGGTGGATGTTCTCGACCACCACGATCGCGTCGTCGAC